>NZ_JAKLTE010000023.1:0-83938 GCF_022014395.1 Photobacterium sp. WH77
CAACCGAAGCTGAAACGAATTGACTGTGGCGGTAACTCTTTTATAAAAAGTGCTACCAATTGGTCACTCAGTTCACTGATAAATCTTTTATGACTGTATCATTGTCGAGTGCCCACACAGATTGCATGGTCAAATTGTTAAAGAACGTTTTGTTATCCCGTAAGCCGTGCGGTTTATCGTGACAACGAGGGCGCATTATAGAGAGATGTTCTTACAGCGCAATAGTTTTTTTTGATTTTTATTTCGTTGGTCTATTTTTTAGACAACACCAAAACATACAGCCTAAAAACAGCACATTTCACCCGCTTTAAAAGGAAATTATTGAGGTACTGCAGGTCTTTTCCGTTGCGATGGATGGCTGATAGGGATCGCAGCTAATAAGGTTTTCGTATAATCCGCTTTCGGTGCATGATAAATCTCTTCAGCCGTTCCTATCTCAACAAGTTTGCCGAAGTACATAACCGCGACTCTGTCTGATACATGCTTTACGACTGACAAATCGTGAGAAATGAAAATCACGGTGAGTTTCATCTCCTGTTGCAGCGCCAGTAACAGGTTCAATATCTGCGCCTGGACAGAGACATCCAAAGCAGAGACAGATTCATCACAGATTAATAATTTAGGTTTTAGTGCAATCGCGCGGGCAATTCCGATTCGTTGGCGCTGCCCGCCAGAAAACTCATGAGGATACCGATTAATGGCAGTAGCAGGTAAATCGACTTTATTCAGCAATTCCAGTACCCATTGCTTACGCTCGGCTGATGTTCCTACATTATGGATAATAAATGGCTCTTCCAGAATCATGCCTACCGTATGTCGCTGATTCAGCGATTCCAGAGGATCCTGAAACACAATCTGCATATCTTTTCTGAGCGGGCGCATCTGGCGAGGAGACAAGTGCGTAATATCCTTACCGTCGAAAAAGATGTTACCTTCTGTCGGCTCATGCAACTTCAGAATGGTTCGACCCAGTGTACTTTTGCCGCAGCCGGATTCCCCCACCAGCCCTAAGGTCTCTCCTTTTCTTATTGAAAAAGAGACACCATCAACGGCTTTCACTGTGTAGCCCTTTTTAAATATTCCTTTACCTGAAACAAAGTGCTGCTTCAGGTTCTCAATACGTAAAATGTCGTCCATGAAGACACCCACTCCTTTGCGTAGTTGCCACTCTATTCCCCAAATTCCGGAAACCTTGATGGATCTATGGGTTCAAGCGGAATCATTTGTTTGCTTGGACGTTCAGCGCTGGGCATCAATCCCAACAGCCGTTGGGTGTAGGGATGCCGGGGATGGTCGAACAACTCAAACACATCGGCCGTTTCCAGCACTTTACCGCCATACATAACAGCCACATCATCACAAATTTCCGCCACTACACCCAAATCATGGGTAATAAAGATCATCGCCATCTGGGTTTCTTCCTGCAGTGCCTTCATCAATTTCAGGATTTCGGCCTGGATCGTGACATCCAGTGCCGTGGTCGGCTCATCACAGATCAGAATGTCTGGCTTGCAGGCCAGCGCCATGGCGATCATCACCCGTTGCCGCATGCCGCCGGACAAGCTGTGGGGATATTCATGCAGGCGTTTTTCGGCCATGGGTATCTGCACTTTATTCAGCATGTCCAGTGAATAACGGTTACGCTCCTTTTTGTTCAGTTCCGGACGATGAAGCGCCAGCACTTCGTTAAGCTGTTTACCTATGGTGTACACAGGATTGAGTGCTGTCATTGGGTCCTGAAAGATCATTGATATGCGATCGCCACGCATAGCGCACATGTCCTGGGCGGAAAGTTCGAGTAAGTTCGTCTCCCGGTACAAAACCTTGCCATTGGTTACCCGGCCATAAGGCTTTGGCAGCAGGCCCATGACAGACATGGCCGTCACGCTTTTGCCTGACCCTGACTCGCCGACCAACCCAAGAGTGCGGCCTTTTCTGACATCAAATGACACGCCGTGCAGTACCTTTACCACACCGTCATCTGTGCAAAACTCAGTTTCCAGCCCCTCTACCCGCAGGATAACCTGATGCTCGTTCATTTCGCCCTCCGCCCGCTTACAGCTTGTATGCCTCTTCCATGATAGTGACGGGCTCGAAGGTTTTGCCTGACTTCATAGCCGCTTTGGTTTCACGCTTCAGCGACTCATCAATCCAATACGTGCCCAGATCCCGGAACGTCCCCGAGGGAAACAGAAATTCAGTGGATTTTGTCATCGCCGGTTGCGGTATCTGCAGCCAGCGCCAGTAAGCTTCACGGGCATAGGGGCGCATGTAACCAGGAATAATGACGCTGGCCTGATCCACAATGACCTGTATTTGCTTGGCGAGAGCTTTCTTTTTATTCAAGTCAAATTCGGAACGATAGGCCAGGATCAGCCGGTCTAATTCAGGGGTGCTGTAATTGGTGAAGTTATTATTCTGCGGCTTATTGGCGTTCTCAGAGTAGAAATATTCCCAGTATTGGGGGATTTCGCTGGTGCCCATAGAGTGAAAAGAGAGCTCGTGCTTTTTCTCCAGCACATATTTGAATGCCGATGAACCATCAACCAGATTCAGGGTGTATTCGAGCCCGGCCAGTTTGGCCTGTTCTTTCAGATAAGCCACTTGTGGTGTCAGGTAGCCGTAGCTGTAGGTGATAGCAAACGAAAGCCGCTGTCCTTTATCGTTGATCCGAATGCCATCCGGGCCAATGTTACCGAACCCCGCTTTTGTAAAATATTCAATCGCGGTATCCGGATCAAACGGTGGCGCTTTCAGCTCGCTGTTGGTGTAATCACCATGCCCGACTCCCATCGGGTTGGGTTTCCTGATGACATCACCACGTAAGACTTTCTCAATCAGACCATCAAAATCGGTGGCGTATGCCAGGCCTTTACGGATATCCAGATTCCCCAGCAGTGGTTTGGCGGTATTTAGCCATAATCCACCCGCGCCCATGGGGACTTGATTATATCCCCAAAACTTATGGATGTAGCCATGCTCAAAATTGGGGGTGTCCGACTTCTCGCGCCACAACTCAGGGGTGTCCAGCCAGAAAGAGTCCAGATTGCCTTTTTCAAAGTGCTGACGGGCAATGTCTTTGTCGCGTATCACTTTGACGCGAATTTTCTCGACATTATAACGATACAGATAATAAGGATTTGAGTATCCCCACCAGTCTTTGCCAACATGTTTGAAAGTGATCGACTTGCCTTTTTTGATATCGTCAATGTAATACGGGCCGGCGGACGGCTCGGCTTTAAAGTTGTAGTAGCGAACAAAGTTATCTTCTACCCCATCACTGTTTTTATCGACTTTCGGTTTATAGAAATGAGCGGGACGGGGCTGCAGATTGGTGTACAGCATCAACTCTTCTTTATTGCGTTTTTCTGCTGATACCACAGCAAAGGTGTGAGCATCATATTTAACGACATCGGCAATCTGCTGGGTATAAAAGGTGTTATACCAGGGGGCAACTATGTCTTTGGAGCGCATAAACGTCAGTACATAGATGAAATCATCCGCCGTAATAGGCTTTCCATCAGACCATCTGGCGTTGGGGTTAATACGATAATAAACGGTTTTATCGTCATTGCCATAAGCCCATTCACTGGCGATATCCGGGATCCAGGCCTTGGTATCAGGATGACGGGTTACTGCAGCGGGTCGGCTGTCAAGCAGCCAGGTACGGAAGCGGCCGTTGGAATCCGGTCCGACGATACGAAATGTCTGCGGAAAACTCTCAATATAAGTATTAAAAGTGCCGCCGAATTTGGCATGCGGAGAAGCAAAACGCGGCTCATGCAGATTAGACTCCCATTTCAGCCCGGCCGGAAGCTCGGCTGCCCCTGCCGGTGCACCGCTCAATGTGATGGTCCAAAAGGCGAAAATGTTCAGTATCTTTCTCATCGTACATCCTTGTTATCTGGCTACACGTCTTTATTAACTATAACGGGTAAATTTTTTCGGATCGAAAGCCGCACGCACGCTCTCACCGATAAAGGTCACCATTACCAGGACCAGCACGATGGCCGTCACCACGGTAATCACAATCCAGGGCGCACCCAAATTCGATTTCCCTTGCTGCAGTAAATCTCCCCAACTGGGTGTCGGCGGCATTAAGCCCAGACCAAGATAATCCAGTGCCGTTAACGCTGTAATATTGGCTGCTATGGTAAACGGAGCCAATGTCACTATCATCACCATAACATTGGGCAAAATGTGCGCGTAAAGAATCCGCCAGTTTGAGGCGCCCAGTGCCTTCGCGGCCATCACGTAATCCCGGGCCACTTCTTTGTAGGTCATAGTGCGCATGTACCAGGTCATCCCCATCCAGCCGAACAGCACATTGATGGCGACAAAAAGCGTAAACGAAGGCTGAGTAATAGAGACAAGTATCATGATGACATAGAGAAAAGGCACCATTGACCAGATTTCGATAAAACGCTGCACCAGCAAGTCAAACTTTCCGCCCCAAAAACCCATCGCACAGCCGACAGCTGTACCTATGGCATAGGAAATAGCCATGGTCAGTAAGGCAAAACCCATAGTGATACGAAAACCGTAAACCAGCCGGGCTAGAATATCCCGCCCTATGGTATCGGTGCCAAGATAATGCCGGGACTGGGCGTCAGGCGCGGTGGGAGGATAATCCCCGCTAAAATCCTGTTCATAGGGGTTCCAGGGCACAAGCGGCATCAGCACAAAATTATCCGTATCGCTTTGCGAAAAAGCCTGCTGCAATTCCCGGTACTGTGCCTCGCTTTGGTACTCCTGCCCGAACTGAGTGCCAGGCAGCACATCGCTGACGACCGGAAAATAGTACTCCCCCTGATACTTGACGATCAGCGCTTTGCTGTTAATCAAAAACTCGGCAAAGAAGGATAACACCAGCAGTGTGGATAATATTATCAGTGACCAGTAACCTCGCTTTATCGTTTTAAAACGCTGGATTTTCTTTTTTGTCAGTGGGCTAAGTGTCAGCATCTCAGGCTCCGAATCTCACTCGGGGATCAATCATGGCAACACAAGCATCGGAAATGATATTGCCCAGCATTAATAACGCAGCATTTATCGCAACGATTCCCATCACCACAGGATAGTCCCGCTCAATGATAGATTCGTACCCCAGCAGACCGATCCCATCAATATTGAATATCACCTCAATCAAGAAAGACCCTGTCATAAAGAACAGCAAGGAGTTGCCAAAGTGGCTGGCGATAGGAATAAGACTATTGCGGAGCGCATGGCGGCGAACCGCGGTCGAAAAGGGTAACCCTTTGGCGATAGCTGTACGGATATAATCCGCTGACAATGTTTCCATCATGTTGTTTTTCATCGTCATTGTCAGAGTGGCAAAATCACCAATCAGATAACAAATCAGCGGCAGACAGGCATGCCAGAGGATATCTTTAACCTGCTGCCAGAGTGATTCATAGTCATCGAAATCGTCACTGACAAAGCCGCCCATTGGAAACCATTCCAGCTGATAGCTGAAAAGCGTAATAAGCATCACCCCTACCACATACCCCGGCAAGGCATAACCGACAAAAATCAGAATTGAAGATCCGGAGTCAAAGCCGCTGCCGTGTTTTAAGGCTTTGTAGTAACCCAGAGGAATAGAGATAAAGTAACTGAGAAAAAAGGTCACACCGCCGTAGAACATGGACACCGGCAGCCTGTCCATAATCATGTCCCAGACAGGTTCGTAGTAACGGGTCGACAATCCGAAGTCCAGATGCAGCATTTTCATCAGCCACTCGGAATAAGCTTCAAATACCGGCTTGTCTAATCCGTAAAACGCATTGAGTTCGGCCAGTTGATCTTCTGACAGTGCATTGCTTTCCCCTGCCATAGAAGGAGACATAGACATACTTTGCTGCGCCTGAATACTGGCCAGCATACGCTCGACCGGTCCGCCCGGCACAAAACGGGTGAGGGCAAAAATAAGAATCGTAATGCCGATAAAAGTGGGGATTACCAGCACCAAACGGCGCAAAAAGTATGAAAGCATGAAGGTAAATGACTCCTGTCATTGTCCGCCTGTTCCTTGGTCTAGTCAGTATAGCAGTTGGTTGAATGTCTAATGATGATCCAAACAGCAGCCTGCTCACTATTTGACAATAAAAACATGAGTTTATATTTACCCCTGTCTCAAAGGGAAAATACTGCCCTGATATTCTGACCCACCTGGCAGACCATCAGAGTGATCACTATTCAGATATAAAAAAACAGACACGTTTTGAGCGTGTCTGTTTTTGTGAACCTTAAAGATGCCGGACAGTTAGTTGCGGGCCGCTAACCAGGCCGGGACATCCGCGACACTGTCGAGCACAACCGATGCCAGTGCCTCCCCTTCTTGAGTGACTGGCTTACCGGTACGCACCAGAATTCTGGTGCCCACGTCAGCCGCTTGCGCCGCTGTCATATCATCGGTTTTATCGCCAATCATCACTGAACGGGCCATATCAATGTTCAGAAAATCGCGGGCTGAAATAAACATGCCTGGCTTGGGCTTGCGGCAATCACAATCTTGCAGATAATCGCCCTTTCCTTCTGTCGGGTGATGCGGGCAGTAATAGATGCCGTCAAATTCAACACCGTTATCGACAAAATTCCAGTCCATCCACTCTGTCAGGGTCAGGAATTCATCTTCGGTATACATGCCTCTGGCAATACCGGCCTGATTGGTCACCAGCACCAGAAGGTAACCCTGCTCTTTCAGTTTCTTGCAGGCGTCAAACACCCCTTCGATATATTCAAAATCGTCAACAGTATGGACATAGCCGTGATCAACGTTAATGACGCCGTCACGATCAATAAACACAGCAGGCTTAGCCAAGCGATCACCTAAAGATAGAAATCAAATTCGCTAAATTATGGCATGGCTGACACACGGAATCATCTCTTTATCCTCAGGCAGACTGGCTGACACTTTTCCGGCTAAATCGCAGTGTTTTTTGATTTAGCCGTCTAGACGTAAAAATATCTATTGACTTAGCCATCTAGACACCCTAGCATCCACAACAGATGACACGGAAAAATTGCGATAACACAAGAAGATGACAAGGTCTATCGCTTAAACTACACACAAAAACACTAATACAGGCGAAATTACGACCATAAAGCTATGCTGGTTTACAACACAGCAAGCAAGTTAAAAAAGCAGTAGCAGGACACAGCATGATAGAGATCAACAGGGTCAATAAAACCTTCAAAGTCGGGGATAAAGACATCCACGCCTTACGCGATATCAACCTCAGCATTGAGCAAGGCACAATTTTTGGTGTCATCGGTGCGTCCGGTGCGGGAAAAAGTACCCTGATACGTTGCGTTAACTTGCTTGAGAAGCCAACCTCAGGACACATCATTGTTGATGGTATCGATCTCACTCAGCTCTCTAATCAGGAATTAACGCTGGCTCGCCGTAAAATCGGCATGATTTTCCAGCACTTCAATCTGTTATCGTCCCGCACCGTTTTCGACAATGTCGCGCTGCCGCTGGAACTGGCTGGCACGGATAAAGCGGAAGTCAAACGCAAAGTAACCGAATTGCTCAATCTGGTTGGTTTAGCTGACAAACATCAGTCCTACCCGTCAAACCTCAGCGGCGGACAAAAACAACGGGTGGCTATTGCCCGTGCCCTGGCCTCTGATCCTAAAGTCCTGTTGTGTGACGAAGCCACCAGCGCACTGGATCCGGCCACCACCCAGTCCATTCTTGAGTTACTGAAAGAAATCAATAATAAGCTGAACCTGACCATTTTGCTGATCACCCATGAAATGAACGTGGTGAAAAGCATCTGTTCAGAAGTAGCCATCATAGGCAACGGCGAGCTGGTCGAGAAAGGTCCGGTGGGTGATATCTTTGCCCATCCGAAAACAGAACTGGCACGTGAATTTATCCGTTCTACCTTAGATCTGTCGATACCGGAAGATTATAAAGCGCGCCTGGAAACAGAGCGTACAGAGACTAACTACCCTCTGATACGGCTGGAATTCACCGGCGCTTCCGTGGATGCGCCACTGCTCAGTCAGGCATCGCGGCAGTTCGGTATTGATGCCAACATTCTGAGTGCCGACATGGACTATGCCGGCGGTGTGAAGTTCGGCCTGATGCTGGCGGAATTTTTTGGCTCTGAAGAAGCGACACAACAAGCCATCGCTTTCCTTCGCGAACACAAAGTAAATGTAGAGGTGCTGGGTTATGTTGCTTGATTCTATCGCCACCTGGTGGCAAACCAACGAACGCCTGATTGGTCTGCTGACGGACGCTTTAGGCGAAACACTGATGATGGTCTTCGCTTCCGGCCTGATTGGTTTCGCCATCGGCATTCCTGTGGGTGTCGCTCTGCACCTGACCAAGCCCAACGGCCTGCTGGCCAACCCGGGCTTTAATAAAGTGCTGGGTGGTGTGGTTAATATCGGCCGCTCCATCCCGTTCATTATTCTGCTGGTGGCCATTATTCCATTCACCCGCTTTGTGGTGGGCAGTTCCATCGGTACTGCGGCGGCCATTGTGCCACTGACAGTCGGCGCAATTCCCTTTATCGCCCGTCTGGTGGAAGGTGCACTGCTCGAAGTACCCAGCGGTCTGGTTGAAGCCGCGCAAGCTATGGGTGCCACGCCAGTGCAAATCATTCGCAAGGTACTGCTGCCGGAAGCGCTGCCGGGCATTATTAATGCCGTCACCATTACTCTGGTCACTCTGGTCAGCTACTCGGCCATGGCAGGTACAGTCGGCGGCGGCGGTTTAGGTGATGTCGGTATCCGCTATGGTTATCAGCGCTTTGACGGCACAGTCATGATGATCACTGTGATCATGCTGGTCGTGTTAGTACAGCTGATCCAGTCCGCCGGGGATCATCTGGTCCGCCGCGTCGACCACAGATAAGTTTGACGGGAACACAACAGAAAACTCACATCCGCCGGACATGGCTTGCCGGCGAAACCGATAAGTTACAGAAATACAACGACAACAAAGTACAGGGATTCCCTGAACAATAGGAGAAGTACAATGGCTCTGAATATTAAACATTTCTTTGCAGTCGCGGGTCTGGCGTCAGCTCTGGCACTGACTGGCTGTGGCGAAAAACAGGAATCTACCGCTGCTGCTGACAACAGCAAAATCAAAGTGGGTGTGATGGCCGGTGCAGAAGCGCAGGTAGCTGAAGTGGCCGCCAAAGAAGCCAAAGACAAGTATGGTCTGGACGTTGAGCTGATCACTTTCACCGACTATGTGTCACCTAACGCGGCGCTGGAAGAAGGCTCGATCGACGTTAACGCCTTCCAGCATAAACCTTATCTGGATCAGCAAATTAAAGACCGTGGCTACAAGTTCGCGATTGCCGGTAACACCTTTGTCTACCCGATTGCAGCCTACTCAAGCAAAATCGCTTCTATCGATGAGCTGCAAGACGGTGATCAGATCGCAGTGCCAAACGATCCAACCAACCTGGGCCGCTCGCTGCTGTTGCTGCAGCAACAAGGTCTGATCAAACTTAAAGACGGCGCAGGCCTGACAGCCACTGTGCTGGATATCGTTGAAAATCCAAAGAACCTGGACATCGTTGAACTGGAAGCACCGCAACTGCCGCGCTCTCTGGATGACGTCAAACTGGCCATTATCAACAACACCTACGCCAGCACTATCGACTTGTCTCCGGATCATGACGGTATCTTTGTGGAAGACAAAGAATCACCTTATGTGAACCTGATTGTTGCCCGTGAAGATAACGTGAATGCCGAAAACGTGCAGACCTTTATCAAGGCATATCAGTCTGATGCGGTGAACGATGCAGCGATGGAGATCTTCAAAGGCGGCATTGTCAAAGGCTGGTAAGCCATCGCCTCACAACACCTTGCCGATAAAAGTTCAAAAGCCCCTGCAAAGGGGCTTTTGTTGTTCTGGATGGGGAACAATGATCTGATCAGACAGCTCGGTCGTTTACTTCTTCTTTTTCACCGTACCCTGCACGGCTTTAAAGCGTGGATTGGATTTGCAAATTACGTAAATGCGGCCACGTCGCTTGACCACCTGGCAATCTCTATGGCGCAGCTTGGCGCTTTTGAGTGAGCTTAATACCTTCATTGTGCTTCCTTATTTCCAAACGCCGCAAAACGGCGGTTAAAGTTTGCCATCCGGCCTTCTGTCTTAATCACCCGCTGCTTGCCGGTGTAGAAAGGGTGCGATTCAGACGACACGTCCAGCAAGAAGTAGGGGTACTCCTTGCCGTCCTGCCATGTGATGGTTTTATCTGTCTTCAGTGTCGAGCCGACAACGAAATATTTATCTACGCTAGTGTCGTGAAACACCACTTTACGGTACTCGGGATGGATACCTGGTTTCATCATGCCTCCTCGCATTAAATGTTATAGTATAACATAACACTTAATACGCTTTTCCCACAACAAGATTTTCAGCAACACCACATTGAGATGTGCTAAGGTCTGGCAGATATGATCTGCAGCGACATGCACGAATGACAGAGAAAATGACTTTTCAGATTGAGCCAATTGGTGTCATCCACTCCCCTTACAAAGAGAAATTCGCCGTTCCCCGTCAGCCCGGCCTGGTACCCAGTGCCAGAGCAACCCTGGTGCTTTGCGGCGATGCGAACACGCCGGAATCGATCAGAGGCATAGAACAGTTCAGCCATTTGTGGCTGCTGTTTTTATTTGATCAGAACCTGGCGGCGGGCTGGCGCCCTACCGTGAGACCGCCCAGACTAGGCGGTAATGACCGCATCGGCGTCTTTGCCAGCCGGGCCACTTTTCGCCCTAACGGTATAGGGATGTCAGCGATCAAGCTGAACGGCGTGCGGCATGAAAAAGGTCAGGTGCTGTTGGATTTGGCCGGTGTGGATTTGGTTGACGGTACGCCTGTCATTGACATAAAACCCTATATTCCCTATTCCGACAGTGTGCCGGATGCCAGTGGCGGCTTTGCGGCAGAGATACCTGAACTGCTTCCCGTCGAGTTTACCCCTGCTGCACTGGCCCAGCTCGATGGCGAAGACGCAGCCTATCAACAAGCGGTGATTGAAGAAGTACTGGCGCAGGATCCCCGCCCGGCCTATAAGAAAGGGAAAACGGATGACAAGCGCTATGCCGTACTATTGTTTGACTACAACGTACTGTTTCGGTTTGAAGGCCATAAAGTCCTGGTCGAACAAATAGTCGCCTCCGGGCAAGCTGACCTTACAGACTATACTTAACCTGTTTTCCGGTGACTGAAGTCACCGGACAGCCAATAAGCCTCGGGTTCCCTTTGGCGAAAGGCAGATACGCTGCTAATATACTGCTCTCAATATTAATCCTCATAATTACCAACGGATACCATCAATGCGTACCAGTAAATATCTTCTTTCTACCCTGAAGGAGACTCCAAACGACGCAGAAGTCATCAGCCACCAGCTGATGCTACGTGCAGGTATGATCCGTAAGCTGGCCTCAGGTTTGTACACCTGGCTGCCTACAGGTCTGCGTGTCCTGCGTAAGGTCGAAACCATTGTTCGCGAAGAAATGAACAATGCCGGTGCAGTCGAAACACTGATGCCTGTGGTTCAGCCGTCTGAACTGTGGCTGGAAACAGGCCGCTGGGACAAATTCGGTCCTGAGCTGCTGCGAATTGCTGACCGCCATGACCGACCGTTTGTACTGGGCCCGACGCACGAAGAAGTGATCACTGACATCGTGCGTAATGAGGTGAAATCCTACAAGCAGTTGCCACTGAACCTGTACCAGATCCAGACCAAGTTCCGTGATGAAGTTCGTCCCCGTTTCGGTGTGATGCGCTCACGTGAATTCATCATGAAGGATGCCTACTCCTTCCACCTGGATAAAGACAGCCTGCAAGACACCTATAACGACATGTACCGTGCTTACAGCAACGTCTTCAGTCGCATGGGTCTGGATTTCCGTGCCGTGCTGGCAGATACCGGTTCTATCGGCGGCAGCGGCTCGCACGAGTTCCACGTTCTGGCCGAAAGTGGCGAAGATCTGATTGCCTTCTCTACCGAGTCGGAATACGCCGCCAACATCGAAAAAGCCGAAGCGCTGGCGCCTGCCATCGAGCGTGCAGAGCCGGCAGAGGAGATGAAGCTGGTTGATACACCAAATGCTAAAACCATCGCTGAGCTGGTTGAGCAATTTGGCCTGCCGGTTGAAAAAAACGTTAAAACACTGTTCGTGAAAGCGTCTGAAGAGTCAGACGCAGAGTTAATCGCTCTGATCGTACGTGGCGATCACGAACTCAACGAAGTGAAAGCAGAAAACCTGGATTGTGTTGCCAAACCACTGGAGTTTGCGACAGAAGAAGAAATCCGCGCCGTTGTGAATGCCGGCCCGGGCTCACTGGGACCTGTCAATCTGCCTGCCACTTTCATTGTTGATCGCAGCGTTGCCGTGATGAGCGACTTCGGTGCCGGTGCCAACATTGACGGCAAACACTACTTTGGCATCAACTGGGGCCGTGACGTAGAGCTGGGTCGTGTCGAAGATATTCGCAATGTGATTGAAGGTGACCCAAGCCCATGCGGTAAAGGGACTATCTTGCTCAAACGCGGTATCGAAGTGGGCCATATTTTCCAACTGGGAACTAACTACTCTTCATCCATGAACGCCACTGTACTGGATGCCAACGGCAAGCAGGCCGTAATGGAAATGGGTTGTTACGGCATTGGCTGTACCCGAGTGGTCGCAGCGGCTATCGAACAGAATAACGATGAGAACGGTATTATCTGGCCGGATGCCATTGCGCCGTTCCAGGTGGCCATTGTGCCGATGAACATGCACAAATCAGAAGAAGTTCAGCAGGCTGCTGAAGCACTGTATACAGATCTGACGGCTGCCGGTATCGAGGTACTGTTTGATGATCGTAAAGAACGTCCTGGCGTCATGTTTGCCGATATGGAACTGATCGGTGTGCCACATACTGTGGTGATCGGCGATCGCAGCCTGAAAAACGGTGAAGTGGAATACAAAGACCGCCGCACAGGTACGAAAGAGCCTGTGGCCGCCGGCAGCATTGCAAACTTCATTAAGCAAAAGCTGGCTTAAGCCTTTGCTGACCCGTAATATTAAAAAAAGCCTCCGGACGGAGGCTTTTTTGTGTCTGTGCCACATATACTCAGTTTAAATTACAAATAAACTGAGTATTATCACTAGACTAGACGCCACCAGTGTCTGTCGCATCTGTTTAGTATCTTGAGTGGAACGTTTTGCATGGGCAAGGAAAAGCCAAAAATCAGTCTCTTGCTTTCAGGGGGTGGCGCCAGAGCGGCCTACCAGGTTGGCGTACTGAAAGCGATTTCTGAGTGGTATCCCCGTAACCATCACAGCCCTTTTGTTATCTACAGTGGTACCTCTGCCGGTGCCATTAACGCTACTGCGATTGCCTGTTATGCATCCTGTTTTCGATTAGGAGTAAAAAAGCTGGAATGGATCTGGGCACGCCTGCACAGCAGACGGGTGTTCCGTTCTAGTGGTTGGGGCATCACCCAGCATTTATCACATCAACTGCTGGCAAGGCTGCGGGCAGAACATCACCCCAGGCCGCCGTTCGGGTTACTGGACAATCGGCCACTGCGCCTGTTGCTGAACCAGGTCAATAATTACGGCCGGCTGGAACAGCAGATCCTGGCAGGTAATCTGCACGGCATTTCCATCACAGCCTCCAGCTATAAAAGCGGGAAAACCGTCAGCTTTTTTCAGGGCCAGCAGAGTATTACGCCCTGGACCTATTCGAAATCCAAAGGACGCCGTTCACTGATCACCACAGAGCACCTGCTGGCCTCATCGGCCATCCCTTTTGTCTTCCCGGCCAGCCGGATTGGACAGGCATACTATGGCGACGGATCAATTCACCAACTGACGCCACTGCGTCCTTCGATGAAAATGGGCGCAGATAAGATTCTGATCATTGATTTGATCAATCAAAGATTACGGCCGCAAGATCCCACTCAGGCCCCTGGCGTAGGCATGTTGACAGGCCATCTGATGGATACCATTTTCAGTGATACCATGGCCGCTGAGCTGGAGCATCTGGAATACACCAATACTTTGCTCAGCAAGCTGCCAGACGATGAAAGGCGCAAGATGGCGGTCAAATCGGTTGATACCCTGCACCTGTACCCGAGTCAGTCATTTGAGCCTCTGGCCCAGGCTTTCTATCACCATATGCCGCTGGCCGCCCGCTCTCTGATGCGCTTACTAGGCATCAGTCCCAAGGACGATGCCGCCCTTACCAGCTATATACTTTTCGAGCCCAATTACATACACGCACTGATTAATCTCGGTTATTTGGATGCCCAGGAGAGAGAAAGTGAGCTACGTTCGTTTTTAGAATAAAAACAATGGGAGATTTTCATTTCATTCCATTTTCTATTGATCTAGTTCCAAAATCTCATATATTAAAAACCTTGCTTATCAATGATATTAGTCATGGATCCAATTATCTGGCACAAAAAGCAAACCGACACCTGCCGAACCCGCGCCAAGCCGCTGGGTGCGGATCAGCGCTTGCTTATCCTGCAAAAAATGCAGGGCAAGCCTGAGCTGTCTGTGCTGCTGGAAGTCTTTGCACTGGAAGTTGAGAAACAGATTGATATCAGTCGCATGCTTTGGCGCCATGAAACCACCACCACCCTGATACGCCACGGGCAAGGAACGGACAACCGCCAGTGCTTTGCCCTGCGGTATGCCGATCACTCTCTGGGGGAGATCCAGTACGACACACCTTACGCGCTGGATCAGGATGAAATTAACCTTCTCCATACCTACCACAGGCTCCTGGCCGGCCCGTTATTCAGTGCGATAGAGTATCGCCGGATCAAAGAAATGGCGATGCGGGATCATCTGTCCGGCCTGCGTAACCGCAGCTGTCTGGATCAGGACATACTGCATGCCATCGCCATGAGTGATCGCCGCCAGGTTGGCCTGGTACTTCTATTGTTTGATCTGGACAACTTCAAGCAGGTCAATGATAAATATGGCCACCTGGATGGCGATAACGTTATCCGCCGTTTTTCGTCGATCCTGAAACAATCAGTCCGCACCTCAGACCGATGTTACCGCATGGGCGGAGATGAATTTGTCCTGTTGCTGCAACCGGCCTCTGAGCAGTCTGCACGCAAGGTCATTCACCGCGTCATGACGCGGATAGATCAGGACCATACCCTGCGCAGCCTGGACATAGGCACCTCGATTGGCGCCACCCCCTATCGGCGTGGTGATACGCCGATAAGCTTATTAGAGCGGGCAGATCGCCAGCTCTACCAGCACAAGCGCTCTAAATAACCCTCTTCACTCGATCTCAATAGCCGATAGCGGTAAGCTCTGACTCATCTTTCGTGACCATAATCAGGAGACACTATGAAAGTCGCTGACTGCTGCGAGCTTGTCCGTCAGAGTTACAGCCAGATTGGCAGTGGAGATCAGGGCTATATCCCTGCCGCGATTGCCTGCGCCGTACGTGCTTTAAATAATGTCGCGGCCAGCTCTGAGGTGCCGCAGTCCATCCGAGATCAAGCAGCCTTTGCCGCTGCAAATTTATTGATCAGTGATCACGAGGACGCAGAATGAATCTGAAAACCTTCGACACCATGGATCCTGTCATGCTGATGAGCATCGTCAATATGAAGATACGCGATGAGTTTGGCGATCTGGACGCTCTGGTCCGCTATTACGAGATTGACAAAGATAAACTGATCGCCAGGCTTGCTACTGCCGGATTTGACTATTTACCAGACGCCAGACAATTTCGCTAAATACCGCACACAAAAAACGGAAAGCCAGGCTTTCCGTTTTTTTATGTTGCGTGATGTTCTAAAGCGATTGAGTTAGCTGAAAGAAGACACCAAGACCGCGATGACCAGCACAGGGCAAACAAACTTCAGATACACAGGCCAGATTTTCCAGAACAGCGACTTCTCCAGTTCCGGGCTACCTTCGCTCAGCTCTTTCAGTTTACGGTGACGAGACCATACCCAACCACCAAACACAGTGAACAACAAGGCCGCTACGGGCTGGAAATACTGGGTGGCTATGGTCGCCACCAGGCCAAACAGCTGGCCAAAGTTAAAGATAATCACCGCACTGAATACGGCAATAACCCCGCCCAAAACCCAGCTTGTCGCTTTACGGTCCGTTTCAAAGCGCTCACTGACCAAAGCCACCGGGCACTCCAGCATTGAAATCGAAGACGTCAGCGCCGCAATGGTCATCAAGACAAAAAACACCAGTGCAATCAGCTGACCGGCAAAGCCCAGGCTGTCAAACAGCAGCGGCAGTACGGTAAATACCAGGGTATCCGATCCCAGCAACGAACCGTCTTCAGCGTATATCGCCACCCCTTTCTGCATGGCAACAAACATCGCGGGCAGCACCACCAGACCGGCGATAAAGGCCACCGCCGTATCAACCAGGGTGACGCTCAGTGCCATTTTAGGCAGGCTCTCTTTCTTGCTCAGGTAAGAGCCGTAAATCAACATTGAGCAACCGCCGATCGTCAGGGAGAAAAAGCCCTGCCCCATTGCTGCCAGCAATAGCTTAGGTTCCAGTACCTTACTGAAATCAGGAATCAGATAATGCTTCAGGCCTTCCATTGCCCCATCCTGAGTCATGATGTAGACAAACATCAGAAGGAAAAGCACAAACAGCGCCGGCATCAAGCGGGTAGACCATTTTTCAATTCCCTGCTTCACCCCGCTTTGTACGATCAAAATGGTCAGCAAATAAAAGATAGCCGCACCAAACAGGTTACGAGAGACAGAAAAACCTTTCAGCCAGGTGGTGACATCTGCCATTCCCAGAATATCGGTAACAGCCGCCAGCAGAAAGGTTACCAGCCAGCCGGCCACTATGCTGTAAAATGCCAGCACCAGACAAGGAACCATCAGGCCAACCCAGCCCACCAACGCACCCGCACGCTTTGCTGTCGGGTTATCGCTCAGGCTTCGCATACTGTCTACCGGGTTAGCCTGACCATAACGACCAATCGCCATTTCAACGATCAACATAGGAAAAGCCACCACCAGAATCATCAGGAGATAAACCAGCAGGAAAGCGCCGCCACCATTACTGGCCGCTTGAGTGGGGAACCCCCAGATGTTACCCAACCCTACCGCTGCTCCTGCAGCCGCGAGGATAAAGCCTATCCGTGAGCCAAAATGTTCGCGTGTTCCTGCCATGCTTTACAACCCTACCGTATCAGTGAACTAGTACAATATATTTATTGGTGGATTTTATCAATGCCAGTTAATCCAACTGGTCAATATTACAGCAACAAGAAGATTGTTTAACCGCGAAGAGAATGAAGGGAGTTTATCCGCCCAGCCCTGCTGGGCGGATACGGGTGGCCGTTACTACATTTGCGAGAAGTAAGCCGCCAGATTATCAATATCTGTATCACTCAGCATTGCAGCCTGCGCCTGCATCAACATGGCGTTGCCACCATTTCGTTCTTTATTCTTGTAAGCTTTCAGGGCATAAACCAGATACTGCTCATTCTGGCCATTCAGGTTGGGATAGCCCGGAATCAAAGTCTTACCATCAGCACCGTGGCAGGCGGCACAAATAGCGGCCTTTCCCTTACCGGCCTCGGCATCACCTGCAGCCATAACAGGAAGTGAAAATAGTGCCGCAGCCAGTGTCAGCGTCATTGCTTTTTTCATAAGATCCTCATTATTTTACTTATATCGACATTCAAACACTGATTGACTATCTACATTCCTGACCCCGGTGTCAGTGTAGGTGATCACACTTCCAGACTAACTCGCATTCATTGCCTTCAAAGCCTTCGACCACAAATAAGCCCGCCACCGCGGCCAGTTTGTCACCATAAAACAGTAAGGGTGTCTGGCGCCGACGCCAGCTGGGCACCCCATACTCTTGAAACAGCTTTTTCAGCTTGCGGCTGCCTGCACGCCCCAGTGGTTGTGCCTGCAGACCACTGGGGTCAAAAGCAACCCACACCCGCTCACCCGGCTCAGGGCTGCGCAGATGTCCGCCAGACAGACTGCTGAGTGTAATAACGCCCAGCGAAGCCGGTAGCGGACAAGTGATATCCGGGGTGATCTCCCGGCGCCATTCCGTCACATCCTGCCGGGGCCGGACCGCATATAAACGAGACTGAAAGCGGCGTATATCGTATCCGCTCAACGACACACAAGGGTTAGCGTCTTCACGAGCCAGGCAAACCGCCTGCCAGATTTGTTCCAGTTGCGCTTTAGAGGGAACAGACAGGTTCTGGTGCTGCAACCAGAGACGCACCAGCGCTCTGCCCTGTTTCTCGTCCGTCACTGTGCTCAGATCTATGCTGCCGTCTGGCGCACTCATCTGATGAAGTTTGTCTGTCAGTAAGGATTCCAGCAATGACTGCTGCTCGCCGCACAATGCGGCGCTTCGTGCTGCAGCCTGCCGTAATCCCGGCCAGCGTGATGTCAGTGCCGGCACAATATCCAGCCGCAAAAAATTACGGTCAAAACGCCTGTCCTGATTGCTCTCATCGTCCACCCAGTCCAAATGATGCTCATTGGCATAGGCTTGTAACTCGGCGCGGCTGACATCAAGCAAAGGGCGTAGGTGTAAGCCATTGGCAAAGGGTTTGACCTCGGGCATTGCAGCCAGACCGGCAGGGCCACTGCCGCGCTTTAACGCCAGCAAGACAGTTTCCAGCTGATCGTCGGCATGCTGCGCGGTCAGCAGGTACTCCTGAGACTGAACATACCCCGCCAGTGCGTCATAGCGAGCTTCTCTCGCGGCCTGTTCCAGACTGATACGGTTACCCGACGGCACACTGACTCGTTCCCAGTGAAAGGTCACCCCATCTTTCTTCGCCCAGGCTGCGCACTGTGCTAACCAGCGATCCGCATTCGGGCTTAAGCCGTGATGCACATGCACAGCAATCGACTGATAATGCGGATACTTTTGTACAAACCGACTCAAAAGATGCAGTAAAACACGGGAATCCAGTCCGCCGCTGAGCGCAAGAACAAGCTGTGATGGCTGCGGGCAAAGGCGCAAGAGGGTGTCAGAGAAATGAGTAAACAACATAAATGTCAGCAATTCTGCTCTGTGATCTGTGGCAATAAGGCTATCTTATATCAGTGCAGTGCCAGGTGTTAGTGCTGCTTTGGGCCCGTGTGCAACAACGACGCGCAACAGATAGCAAAACGGGCCGTCTGTGGCGACCCGTTGATCTGTATCCGGAAGTGCTTATCAGCAGTAGCCGTAACTCAGCAAACGCTGATAACGACGCTCCCGCAGGCTGTCATCATCCAGGCCTTCCAGATCGTTCAGTGTATTAAGCAGTTGCTGCTTGATCCGCGAAGCCATCACAGGCACGTCACGGTGCGCGCCACCGAGAGGCTCTTCAATGATGTTATCAATCAGACCCAGCTCTTTCAGACGATTTGCTGTCATACCCATAGCTTCTGCAGCCTGAGGGGCTTTATCAGAATCACGCCACAGAATCGACGCGCAGCCTTCCGGGGAGATCACTGAATAAGTCGAGTATTGCAGCATATTCACGCAATCACCGACACCGATCGCCAGTGCGCCGCCAGAGCCGCCTTCACCGACCACGTTACAAATCACAGGTACGCTCAAACCGGCCATGACTTTCAAGTTCATAGCGATGGCTTCAGACTGACCGCGTTCCTCGGCACCCACACCAGGGTACGCGCCTGCTGTGTCTATAAAAGTGATGATCGGCATGCGGAAACGCTCAGCCATTTTCATCAGGCGCAATGCCTTACGGTAGCCTTCAGGTTTAGGCATACCGAAGTTACGCAATACTTTTTCACGGGTCTCTCGGCCTTTCTGATGGCCAATCACCATAACCGGACGGCCATCCAGACGGGCGATACCGCCGATCAGGGCTTTATCGTCGGCAAATGCACGATCACCGGCCAGCGGATCGAATTCAGTAAAGATATGCTCGATATAATCCAGCGTATACGGACGCTGCGGGTGACGGGCCAGTTGTGCGACCTGCCAAGCGCCCAGATCGCCAAAAATCTTTTTGGTCAGTTCCAGGCTTTTTTGTTCAAGCTGTGCAATTTCTTTGTCCAGATCAACCGAAGCCGATTTATCACGGTGCGATACATCGCGCAGTGCTTCAATTTTGGCTTCTAGCTCGGCAATGGGTTGTTCAAAATCAAGGAAGTTCAGGCTCATACCACTTGTAATCCTTTGTCCATTATTAGCAACCTGTCTGACAGGTATCGGACTCATTAATTAAACTCAAATTCGACTTGCTGCTCGCCCAGTAACACTTTGAGATCAGTGATTAAATCATCACTTGGCGTTATCCGCCACTCTGTGCCAAGGGTAAGTTTAGCGCGTGCATTCGAACGCTGATAATAAATATTCACCGGGACAGTACCTGCCCGATGCGGCTCCAGCGCTTTGCTGAAACGCTCAAAAAATGTGTGATCAATCTGCCCTTCAGTCAGCGAGATAGCAAGACCCCGCAGGTGCTTTTCTCTAGCGTCAGAAATATCAAGGACTTCACGTGCAGACATTTTAAGGCCACCATTGAAATCATCAAAGCTGACCTGTCCGGAAACGACCAAAATCCGGTCTTTTTCAATCAGATCGAGATATCGCTCCAAAGCATCGGAAAACAGCATAACTTCCATGCGCCCCGATCTGTCATCCAATGTCAGCACTCCAATCCGGGTACCGCGCTTGGTTGTCATAACCCGGGCGGCGATAACCAGTCCGGCAATCGTCACTACCTTATCACGCCCTGTCGGATGGGCATCTTTCAGGCGCCAGGTGACATAGTGCTTAAGCTCACGCACATAACTGTTGATCGGGTGGCCGGTCAGGTACAAGCCGAGCGTGTCCCGCTCGCCTTCCAGCCAGATTTTTTCTGGCCATTCCGGAATATTGGCGTACGCTTTTTCCACTTCTTCCGGCGCTGCTGTCAGCACGCCGAACATATCCGCCTGACCGAATGCCTCGGCCTGATGGTGCTGGCCAGCGGCTTTCAGCGCGTCGTCCAATGTTGCCATCATCGCCGCGCGGTTGGGTCCGAGACGATCCATCGCACCGGCTTTGATCAACCGCTCCAGAACGCGTTTATTGACCTTCTTGGTGTCTATTCTGGCACAGAAATCAAATAAGTCCTTAAAATGGCCGCCTTTTTCCCGTGCCGCAATAATATTCTCTATCGGGCCTTCACCTACCCCTTTAATAGCGCCTATGCCATAGACAATGGCACCCTCATCATCAACGGTGAAGCGGTAAAGCCCCTTGTTAACATCCGGCGGCAGTATTTGCAGATTCATGCGCTGGCATTCTTCCACCAGGCCGACCACTTTATCGGTATTATCCATGTCGGCGGTCATTACCGCAGCCATAAATTCAGCCGGATAATGCGCCTTCAGCCACAGAGTCTGGTAAGACACCAGGGCATAGGCGGCCGAGTGTGATTTGTTGAAGCCGTAACCTGCGAATTTCTCTACCAGATCGAAGATCTTCATCGCCAGCTCGCCGTCGACCCCGTTATTCACGGCGCCGCTTTCAAACGTGGCTCGCTGTTTCGCCATTTCTTCCGGTTTTTTCTTACCCATAGCACGGCGCAGCAAGTCAGCACCGCCCAGGCTATAACCGGCCAGGACCTGGGCAATTTGCATGACCTGTTCCTGGTACAGAATAATGCCGTATGTCGGCTCCAGAATCTCTTTCAGCGACTCGTGCTGATAAGTGGCATCGGGATAAGAGATTTCTTCACGACCATGCTTACGGTCGATGAAGTTATCCACCATGCCTGATTGCAGCGGGCCAGGACGGAACAGGGCCACCAGTGCGATCATGTCTTCAAAACAGTCCGGCTGCAGGCGCTTGATCAAATCTTTCATGCCGCGCGATTCAAGCTGGAACACCGCGGTGGATTCTGAGCGTTGCAGCATGGCGAACGATTTCTGATCCGCCATCGGGATAGCCGTAATATTGACCGGCGGCTTGCCCTGAGCTTCCAGGCGCGGGTTAATCATGCCCAGCGCCCAGTCAATAATGGTCAGCGTACGCAAGCCCAGGAAGTCGAACTTCACCAGCCCCGCGGTTTCTACATCGTTCTTATCAAACTGTGTGACCGGGTGATGGCCTTCAGCGTCACAATACAGCGGGGCAAAATCTGTAATTGTGGTCGGCGATATGACCACCCCTCCGGCGTGTTTACCGGCGTTTCGGGTTACCCCTTCCAGCACCCGGCACATGTCGATCAGATCTTTGACTTCTTCATCGGCTTCGTACACTTCACCCAGCTGCGGCTCGGCCTCAAAAGCTTTTGCCAGTGTCATGCCCGGTTCTGCCGGAATCATCTTGGAAATGCGATCGACAAAGCCATAAGGGTGGCCCAGTACCCGGCCCACATCCCGGATAACGGCTTTAGCCGCCATAGTGCCAAAAGTGATGATCTGGGATACCGCATCCCGGCCGTACATTTCGGCCACGTGATCTATCACCTGATCCCGCTTATCCATACAGAAATCGATATCAAAATCAGGCATGGATACCCGTTCCGGGTTCAGAAAGCGTTCGAACAGCAGGTCAAAGGCCAGCGGATCGAGATCCGTGATATCCAGCGCATAAGCGACCAGGGATCCTGCACCCGAGCCCCGCCCCGGGCCAACGGGCACACCGTTCTCCTTCGACCACTGGATAAATTCCATGACGATCAGGAAGTAGCCAGGGAAACCCATCTGGTTGATCACTTCCAGTTCAATATCCAGACGTTCGTCGTATTCAGGGCGACGGTTTTTGCGCACTTCTTCATCCGGGAATAAGAATTCCAGACGTCGCTCCAAACCTTCTTTCGACTTCAAGACCAGGAAATCTTCCGTCGTCATGTCACCGGTCGGAAAGTTTGGCAGGAAATATTCACCTAACCGGACCGTTACATTACAGCGCTTGGCAATTTCTACTGAGTTTTCCAGGGCTTCCGGAATATCAGCAAACAGCTTGCACATTTCTTCTTCACTGCGCAGATATTGCTGAGCACTGTAATGTTTGGGACGGCGGGGATCGACCAGAGTATAACCATCATGGATACAGACGCGGATTTCATGAGCATCGAACTGATCCGGGTTGATAAAACGCACATCGTTGGTTGCCACCACAGGCAAATCTGCCTGCGCGGCCAGTTCAATGGCAAAATGCAGGTACGCTTCTTCATCCGGCCGGCCGGTGCGGACCAGTTCCAGATAATAATTGCCGGGAAAGTGTTGCTGATAAAAGGCCACACAGCGCTCTGCCGCCGCCTGGTTGCCTTTGAGCAAGGCCTGTCCGACATCTCCGGTTTTACCGCCAGACAACAGGATCAACCCCTGCTTCTGCTCAACCAGCCAGTCGCGGTCAATCACAGGCATGTGTTGCACATGCCCGCGCTGATAGGCACGGGATATCAGCAAAGTCAGGTTTTTATAACCGTCATTGTCTGCCGCCAGGACAGTGAGATCAGACAGCTCATCGCCATTCTCATCGCTGCGCACTTTGAAATCCGCACCGATAATAGGCTTCACCCCCGCGCCATGGGCTGCGAAATAGAATTTCACCAGGCCGCACAGGTTAGTGAAATCTGTCAGGGCCATTGCGGGCATGCCCAGCTCTGCCACTTTCTTGACCAGAGGCGGGACCTTACTCAGGCCGTCGACCATGGAAAAGTCACTGTGGATGCGCAGGTGTATAAAGCGTGGTTCAGCCATGATGATGTCGTCAATTCAGCGGTTAAGACACAAACAGGGGTTGAGTCTAAAATGATTTTTCGTCAACGCAAGTGCCCGAAAGCCATTACTTCAAATTTTGCGCAATTCGCTCTCGAACTGGCTTAAAACTCTTACGGTGCTGCTCAATCACGCCATGTTTTTCCAACGCCGCAAAGTGTGCTTTGGTCGGGTAACCTTTGTGCTGGGCAAACCCGTAAGCAGGGTACTGCGCATCCAGGACTTGCATTTCTCTGTCGCGGGTCACTTTGGCCAGAATCGAGGCAGCACTGATTTCTGCTACCCGCATATCACCTTTCACCACGGCCTGGGCCGACACAGGTAACGATGGCACACGGTTGCCGTCGATCAAGACATAATCGGGCTGTACAGACAGGCCAGCAACCGCTCGCTGCATCGCGACCATAGTAGCCTGCAGGATATTCAGCTCGTCAATTTCTTCCGGCTCACAGCGGCCCAAAGACCAGCTCAGTGCTTTTTCCTGAATGTCGTCAAACAGCGCCAGCCGCTTTTTCTCACTCAGCTTTTTCGAGTCAGCAAGCCCGACTATAGGATTGGCCGGATCGAGTATGACAGCGGCTGTCACAACAGCACCGACCAGCGGCCCACGGCCAACCTCATCCACACCCGCAATCAATCGGGCATCCGGGTATACAAAGGGTTCGTATTGCATAATGTGTTTCACTCTGTCCGGTAAATTAACACCGGCCACTGCTAGATGACTTACCGATTAAGGTCAGCACGGCTTCGGCAGCCTGCTTATCCGCATCACACCGGATAAGCTGGTGCAGCCGGGTAAATTCGGCCATCAGCGGCTGGTTGTCGGCTGTCAGGCTTTGCTCAACTGCCGCGGCCAGTTTCTCTGGCACACACTCTTGCTGCAATAATTCAGGCACCAGTTCTTTGTCCGCCAGAATATTGGGTAATGACACATATTTGGTCTTGAGCATGCGTTTGGCTAACCAGGCTGTCAGCGGTTTGACTTTATAGCCCACCACCATTGGACGCTTAACCAACATACATTCCAGCGCTACGGTACCGGAAGCCAGTAACACCGCATCTGACGCCGTCATGACATCGCGCGCGGTATCATCAACCAGAACAAAATCCAGTTCGGGCGCTGTCGCCTTCCACGCCTGTTCAAACTGTTCCCGGCGTTTCTGGTTCACCAGCGCCACCACAAAACCCAGCTCTGGCTGTTTCGCTTTCAGCAACTGGCAAGCCTGAATAAACGGCTCTGCCAGCAGACCCATTTCACCGCCACGGCTGCCAGGTAACACGGCCAGCCAGCGTTTATCGCTGTCCAGTCCCAGCTTTTGCCGGGCAGCGGCTTTGTCTGTCTCTAATGGAATGGCATCCGCCATGGTATGACCGATGAATTCACACGGAACGTTAAATTTATCGTAAAAGGCTTTTTCAAAGGGCAGGAAGGCCAAAACCAGATTGGTCGCGGCTTCAATTTTGAAGATCCGCTTCTGCCGCCAGGCCCAGACCGACGGGCTGACATAATGAACGGTTTTAATACCCTGACATTTCAGGTCTTTTTCCAATCGCAGATTAAAGTCAGGCGCATCAATGCCCACGAACACATCCGGCGGATTGGCTGAAAAATACTTAACCAGCTCGGCTTTAATGTGAAACAGACGAGGCAGCCGACCGACAACCTCGACGATCCCCATGACCGCCAGCTCTTCCATATCAAACAGAGCTTCGCAGCCCAGCGCCTGCATGCGCGGTCCTGCAACGCCAACAAACTCGGCATCCGGATAGCGCGCTTTGACCGCTTCAATAAAGCCGGCCCCTAAAATATCGCCGGAGATCTCCCCGGCGACAATTCCAATTCGAAGAGGCTTGCTCATATCAGCGAATAATTCCGCGTTCGGTATTGTTCAGAGCATCCAGCAACAGGCCAACCGACGGCCAGTCTTTCACCATATCTTCCAGTACCGGCTTCACCTCGGCCTGCGTTTTACCCGAGCGGTAAATCTCTTTATAGGCACGGCGCAAGGCATGAATTTCAGGCTTTTCAAAGCCATTACGCTGCAAACCCACAATGTTCAGTCCAAACGGTGTGGCATGGTTACCCTGAGCCAGTACATAAGGCGGCACATCCTGCACCACGGCAGAACAGCCACCGACATAGCTGTACGCACCCACATTACAGAATGGGTGGATGGCTGACAGTGCCATCACGCCGGCGTAATCGCCTACCACCACATGGCCACCCAGAATTGAGTTGTTACCAATATGGGTGTGATTACCAATCACGACGTCGTGAGCAACGTGGGCATTGACACACAACAGGTTGTCATCGCCAACAATAGTCACGCCTTTATCCTGTACCGTGCCGCGATGGATCTGTACGCTTTCGCGGATCACATTGCGATCACCAATTTCCAGGCGCGTCGGTTCACCGTTGTATTTCTTGTCCTGGCACTCTTCACCGACAATTGCATAAGGAAAAATGCGATTATCCTTGCCAATCGTGGTCGGGCCTTTGATCACAACGTGTGACATGATCTCGTTACCGTCGCCAATTTCGACATCTTTGCCAATGTAGGTAAAAGGGCCAACGGTAACATTGGCTCCGATTATCACACCGTCTTCAATCACCGCTGATGGGTGAATTTGTGCTGTTTCGTGAATCATGAAAACTCTCGTCTCGCGCATTTCAACTCAGCAGAACACACAACATCGCCGTCCACTTTCGCAATGCCATTAAACATGGCAATACCGCGGCGCTCTTTCAGGAATTCCACTTCAATTACCAGCTGGTCACCAGGGCCAACGGGTTTACGGAATTTCGCATTATCAATGCTGGCAAAGTAATACAGTTCATTTTCTGCCGGCGCACCAAAGGTTTTAAACGCCAGCAAGCCAGTGGCCTGTGCCATGGCTTCAAGAATCAGTACACCAGGAAAAACAGGCATTTTCGGGAAGTGGCCGGTAAATTGCGGCTCATTGACGGAAACGTTTTTAATCGCTGTCAGTGTTTTGCCTTCTTCGTAGTTAACAACACGATCAACCATCAGAAAAGGATAACGGTGCGGAAGAAGAGCTTGGATCTCGGTGATATTCAGCGTTTTGTTTTCGCTAGTCAAAACTGCATTCCTGTCTAAAAAGTTAATAAAGCGCCGGACAAAAACGTAAGCGGCCTACGCGGTAAGTGACGCAGGCCCGAAGCGGCAAAATGAGAACGAAAAACTACTGACTATCTTTTTCGAGTTTTTTCTCTACAGATTTCAATCGCTTATTCATTTCTTCAATTTTCAGAACACGTGCCGCCGTTTTACGCCATTCCCGGTTAGTTTGTAATGGGATACCGGATGAATACACGCCAGGCTCAGTAATAGGTCTCATGACCATTGCCATACCTGTCACAGTCACGCCATCGGTAATTTCCATATGGCCATTGAACACACTGGCTCCGCCAATAAAACAATGTTTACCGACTTTCAGGCTGCCAGCCATAACCGTAGCACCTGCAATCGCAGTATTTTCACCAATGGAAACGTTATGGGCAATCTGACACTGGTTATCAATGATAACACCATCAGCGATCAGGGTATCCTCAAGCGCACCACGATCAATAGTGGTACAAGCTCCGATCTCTACTCTGTTACCAATACGCACCGTGCCCAGCTGAGGAATTTTTTGCCACTGGCCTTTATCGTTCGCATAACCAAAGCCATCAGAGCCAATCACTGTCCCCGACTGAACCAGGCAATCGTCACCCAGCACAACATTGTGATAAATACTGACATTGGCCCATAGCTTAGTGCGACTGCCAAGGCGCGCACCTTTACCGACAAAGCAGCCGGGACCAACCTGAACATGATCACCCAGCACCACACCGGATTCGATCACGGCATTATGGCCAACGGCAACGCCCTCACCCAGAACGGCGTCAGGGGCAATATACGCTGATGGCGCAATATCTACCGCGCTGGCTGGTGTGGAATCGAGCCACTGAGCCACTTTGGCGTAGGCCAGATAAGGGTCTTTAACGATCAGTGCATTTCCGTCGAAATATTCAGCATCAGCCGGTGTCAACATCACCGCTGTCGCCTTGCACGCTTGCAGGTGCTGACGGTATTTACTGCTGGAAAGGAAAGTGATCTGGCCGGAGCCTGCCTGGCCCAACCCTGCGATTGCTGTGACTTCGGCCGCTGCGTCACCACGCAGCTCCGCACCTAATTTTTCTGCTAATGCAGCAAGCGTCAATGCAGCCATTATTTACCTTAATATTTCGTTTTGTACGTACTGCGCCTTATTATCTGCGGAGTAAGAGACAATGCAAAGGGATAACGCAGAAACGCCCACAATTTGAACAATGTTCACATAATAATGTCATTTTGGATACTAAGAGGAATACACCAGACGGACCTTGATTCCCTCCCGGTGTACTCTCTCACTAGCACTCAGTGAAACAAGATAAGCTTATTTCACCGCTGACATCACTTTCGCAGACAGATCATCTTTAGGGTTAGCAAACAGGATTGCCTGACCATCAACAACCATATCGTAGCCTTCGCGCTTAGCCACATCCTGAATCGCTGTACGCAGTTTCATGGCCAGCTTTTGCTGCTCTTCCGACGCACGACGCGCCTGATCTTCCTGCAGAGCACGCGCTTTTTGCTTGAACTGGCCATCCAGCGTCTGCAACTCGTTTTGCAGTTTAGACTTGTCGCTGGCACTCATCAGCTGACCATCACGCTTGAGCTTTTCCAGCTTAGATTTGATATTGGTTTCCAGCGAGCGCAATTCTGTTACCCGTCCCTGGAACTCGTTACGCAGCTTATCCTGCAAGTTGTAACGCTGTGCCAGTTGCGCCATGGCTTGAGCCGTGGCAACGTAGCCTACCTTCTCAGCCGCTGCCGCTGCCTGGGTATACATAGATGATGAAAGAACGACCAGGCTAAGACCGGCTGCTTTAATCCACTGTTTCAAAGGCTCTCTCCTTAAAGGGTTAGAATGTGCGTCCGATGGTAAATGTGAAGAATTCTTCGTCATCGCCATCGTATTTCTTAAGTGGCCTCGCAACCGAAAAGACCAGAGGTCCCATTGGTGACATCCACTGCAGAGCCGCACCATATGAAGCACGGATCAGGAAAGGATCTGAATAGTCATACAGAAAATCACCGTCCTGTCCGCTCAAATCGTATTCTGTGTCCCACACGTTACCGGCATCAATAAACAGGCTGGTACGGATCTGATTCCTCGCCTCTTCAGAAGCAAACGGAGTCGGGACGATCAGCTCAACACTGGCCAGTGCGACAGCATTACCGCCCGCAGCATCGTCAGAACCTGTCGCACAGCTGTTATTGCCACCTATGCTACCACCGCTATCACAGCCGCCAACGTAGACAGCTTTCGGACCCACAGTATTGGAACGGAACCCACGCAGGGTAGAGAAGCCACCCGCATAGAAGTTTTCATAAAACGGCAATAGCTGATCACTGCCATTATCCGTTGTGCCGTAACCATTACCATAGCCCAGCCGTCCGCGAAGCAACAGGGTAAAGTCCTGTTCCTGAGTTAACGGGAAGTACTGACGGACATCATACTGCGCTTTAAAATACTGGGCATCTGAACCCGGTACTGTCATGCGGAAGGTAGCACGCTGATGGTTACCTGCTGTCGGGAAGAAGCCACGGTTCAGGTTATTGCGGGTCCAGGAAACCGACCAGTCAAAGTCATCCAGCTCAATGGAAGTATTCGCTTGATCAAAATCATGAATTTGTTTGAATTTTTCGATCTGATAATACTCTTCCGTATTCGAGATCTTGTTGTGGTCATAGCCCAGACCAAATTCAAAGAAATTCAGTTCATCATACGGAAAACCCCAGGTCAGACTGGTACCGTAGCTCTGGTTGGTATAGTCAGAAATGTTAGCGTCAGAGGCTTCAAACTCGTTGTAGTACACTTTGCCGCCCAGGCTGATACCATCCAGCGTGAAATACGGGTCGCGGTACTCAACGCTCACGTTTTTCTGGTAGTCATTCATCATGGCACTGATGCCGAAACGGTTACCGGTTCCCAGGAAGTTGTCCTGCTGGATACCAGCCTGGAAAGAAACTCCGGATTCAGTACCATAACCGACACCAAAGTTGATGTTACCAGCGTTGGCTTCTTTCACCTTGTACTGAACATCGACCTGATCTTCGGTACCCGGAACACGCACTGTCTGTACATCAACCGATTCAAAGAAACCGGTACGGTTCAGACGTTCTTTACCGCGTTCAATTGACTTAGAGTTGAGCCAGCTGCCTTCCATCTGGCGCATTTCGCGGCGCAACACTTCGTCCTGAGTTGATGTATTGCCAGAGAAAGCAATATTACGCACGTAAATACGCTTGCCTGGCTCAACGTTCACCAGCAGGGACACCTGCTGATTGGTATCATCAAACTCTGGAATGGTATTCACCTGCGGGTAGGCATAACCCAACTCGCCAAGCCGGCGTTTGATCGATTCTTCCAACCCTGTGACTTTCGCACCGTTGTAAATATCCCCCTCTTTAAAGGTGACCAGCCCGGCCAGTTCGCCCTGCGCGCCAACCAGGTTTCCGCGGAATTTGACGCCCTTGACAGTATACTGCTGGCCTTCATTGATATTCAGGGTGATGTATACCCCTTTCTTATCAGGGGAGATAGACACATGGGTCGATTCAAGCTTGTATTTCAGATAACCGTTGTTGAGGTACTGAGAACGCAGGGTTTCCAGATCACCAGCCAACACCTGTTTCTGATACTTTTCATCGGCCAGGAAGTTCCACCAGGGTACATCGGCCTGCAGATTGAATTTGTCGCGCAGATCTTCATCGGTAAACACGTTATTACCAATGAAATTAATTTGCTGAATTTTCGCCGATACCCCTTCGGTAAAGACAAATTTCAGGTCAGCACGATTTCGTGGCAATGGGGTCACAACGGCCTTAACACTGGCGTTGTACTTACCCACACTGTAGTAGAAATCTTCCAGGCCCTTTTCAATCTTACTCAGAGTTGTGCGATCCAGTGCTTCACCCACGCTGATTTTAGACGCGTTGAGGTTTTCCTGGAGCTGCTCGTCTTTGATTGCCTTGTTGCCAGAAAACGTAATGCTGGCAATGGTCGGACGCTCAATGACTTTCACCACCAGAGCATTGCCGTCACGAAAAACCTGAATATCTTCAAAATTGCCTGAAGCAAACAAGGCCTGGATCATATCCGCGACGTCACGTTCATCGACCGAATCACCAATTCTGACAGGCGTTTTCAGCAATGCAGCACCCAAGGCTACACGCTGTAATCCCTCAAAGCGGATATCATCCACCACAAATTGTTCCGCATGTACCACACTGCTGCCAAGCAAGAGGGATGCGACTAACAGTTTCTTCATCGCCATTACTGTTCTGATTATTCCTTGCTAAAAACGCACTTATTAAAGGCGGGTAAAATCATTTATGAGCGCTACAGCCATCAAAACGACTAAAATCACAGATCCAAGACGGTAGCCAAGATCCTGTATACGCTCTGAAACAGGACGTCGTGTCACAGCTTCAATTGCAAAAAAGAGTAAATGCCCACCATCCAGCACAGGCAGCGGCAACAGGTTCACTATACCCAGGTTAACGCTAATTAAAGCCAGGAAACCCAAAAAGTACACTATGCCATAATCAGCCGTTGTTCCCGCACCTTTGGCGATAGAAATCGGGCCGCTTAAATTCTTCAGTGCCACATCCCCGGTCACCAGTTTGGTTACCATATCAAAGGTCAGTGTCACCAGTTGCCAGGTTTTCCCGGTCGCTTCACCAATGGCCTCAATCGGTCCATACTGGCGAACAAAGCGCTGATCTGCTGGCCACTCTGACATCACAGGTGCGAAGCCAGCATATCCAACCCACTCACCGCTCGGCAACTTTTTGCTAATGGGCGTCAAGGAGGCTTCTACCAGCTCGTCGCCACGGCGCAACTGAACTGTCAGCGTTTGATCCGGGCTGGAACGAACCGCATCAACCACCTGCAGCCATTGAGTAATCGGCTGCTTATCGATAGCGACAATCGTATCCCCTATTTCGAAGCCAGCTTTTTTGGCCGCTCCGTTATCCACCAACTGACCAATTTCCAGCGTGATCGGCGGTGAAAACGGGGTGAGACCCAGAGTCGTCAGTATACGCTCACTTTCCGGGTCAAAAGACCAGTTGCGCAAATCCAGATTGAATGTCTTTTCATAAGACTCTTCCGACGGCACGGCTGTCAGCGTCATCTCATCATCACCAATATGGCTTATCATGGCCATATTGACGGACTCCCAATCCGGAGTTTGGATACCGGAAACTGACTTAAGTTCCATGCCGCTTTCAATACCGGCCTGGGCAGCTATTGACTGCGGCGCAACCTCTCCGATCACCGGCTTAACCGCAGGGACACCAATCAGGTACACAACCCAATAGGCAAAGATAGCAAAAACAAAGTTAGCAAGAGGGCCAGCCGCCACAATGGCGCTTCTTTGCCACAATGACTTGTTATTGAAAGCCTGATGGCGACGTTCAGCCGGTACAGTGTCAACCCGCTCATCCAGCATTTTGACATAGCCGCCGAGTGGGATCATTGCCAGTATGTATTCGGTGCCTTGCTTATCAACCCGGCGCCATAGGGGTTTGCCAAAACCAATGGAAAAACGCTCGACATACACGCCGCAACGGCGTGCAACCCAGAAGTGTCCGAATTCATGCACCGCAATTAAAATGCCCAGCGCAACGAGAAAGGCGCCCAAATTCCACAAAATTCCCATCATTTAGCTACCTTCTGAATCACTTGCTGCGCGAGCTGTCGTGCATCAGCATCCAACGCCATCACACACTCCAGACTCCGCGGCTCTGTCAGGTTAATCCGCTCCAGCACTTGCTGGTTCACTCGCGCGATATCGGTAAAACGTATTCCACCGGCCAGAAACTCTGCCACTGCCACCTCATTGGCAGCATTGAGCGACGTTGTTGCTGCCTGTCCACTGTAGCACGCATCTATCGCAAGCTGCAGACACGGATAACGCGACATATCCGGCGCCATAAATGTCAGTTCTCCCGCCTGGGTAAAATCAAGCGGCTTAACGCCGGCATCCACCCTTTCAGGATAGGCCATGGCAAAAGCGATTGGCGTCTGCATATCCGGCAAACCCATCTGCGCAATCACTGAACCATCTTTGTACTGTACCATAGAGTGAATCACCGACTGGGGATGAATCAGCACCTCCAGTTGCTCCCTGGACGCATTAAACAACCAGCGGGCTTCTATGTACTCCAGCCCTTTATTCATCATAGTGGCCGAGTCAACGGAAATCTTCGGTCCCATCGACCAGTTTGGATGCGCAATGGCCATTTCCGGTGTCACAGTCTCCAGATCCCGTGGATCGGTATAGCGAAACGGACCACCAGAGCCGGTCAGCAAAATCTTACTGATCCCAGCTGCAGACAGATCACAGCGCCCGGTCTGCTTTTGAACACCTAAGGGTAGACACTGATAAATAGCATTATGTTCACTGTCCACCGGTAATAATTCTGCGTCATACTTCGCAACGGCATCAATAAACATCTGGCCAGACATCACCAGGGCTTCTTTATTAGCCAGCAGCACTCGCTTCCCGGCTTTAACCGCAGACATAGTCGGCATCAACCCTGCTGCCCCCACTATGGCGGCCATTACGGTATCCACTTCATCCAGCGCGGCAATTTCGCACATGCCAGCAACACCGGTCAGCACCTGAGTGGCAACACCGTGAGCTTTCAACTGCTCAGACAGTTCACGTGCGGCCTGCTCGCAGGCCATAGCTGCAAACTTGGGCTTCCACTGACAGCACAGTTCAAACATTTTACGGCTGTCTGTCCCAGCCGCCAGCGCGACCACCTCAAAGTGGTCAGGATTGTTTGCCGCTACGGCCAGTGTACTGGTGCCTACCGACCCCGTTGCTCCAAGAATGGTTAACTTACGCATACCTTCACTACTTTATGAATTCTGGCTGTTCACAGCCATAATCCTACCGTCCATTTCCAGTTAGTGTGTAAACAGGGGGTCAACACACTATCAAGGGTATCAAAATCAAAATGGGGGAAGTGGTTACCCGCTTCCCCCCGAATCAGGTCTCAGATAAGCCAGAGATAGAGCAATGCAAAAACGGGCAGTGCCGCCGTCAGGCTGTCTATCCGGTCCAGAATACCACCGTGACCAGGTAAGATCTGTCCACTGTCTTTAATTCCGGAAACACGCTTGAGCATACTCTCTGCCAGATCACCAAATACAGAGGCAATCACAGTCAGCACCACTGTCACTAACAGTGCACCGCTGTTATTAAAGGTTATGCCAAACAGTTCTGCGGTTGCCCACGCGACGACCACTGCCAGCACCACACCACCGGCAAGCCCTTCAAGTGTTTTATTCGGGCTGACTCTGGGGGCCATTTTATGGCGGCCAAAACGTTTACCCGCGAAATAAGCACCGCTGTCTGCCGCCCAGACCAGTAAACACACCAACATAACCAGTTTGGCACCCAGATAGGGGGCTTCGGCATAGTTAACAGCACGTAACATGACGACGCCCCAGAAAAAGGGAATCAAAGTCAGTAAGCCAAAAAGGTAGCGAAGCGTGGTTGAACCAACCCAGAAGCCAGATTGGTTCGGATAAGTCACGACCAGCAAGCAGGCAAACAACCACCAGACGCCACCTGCAGCTAACATGATGTGATGAGGAAATTGTAAATTACCCAATTCGATGGCATCTGCAGGGAGAGCCAGAAATGACGCCAGTAAGACTAAAACAGGGGGTACCATCGCCAGCAGGCGTGAACGGGTATTTACAAACTGGGTCCATTCCCAGAAGCCAACCAGGGTGATACCTGCGATAGCCAACATAAAACCCGAAAAAGGTAGCAGGAAGATGCCGGCTACCACCAATGGTGCCAGAACCAATGCAGTCAAAATTCGTTGCTTAAGCAAGCTTGTTCCTCTCGTTATTATTTATCGTTGTCGCTTCTCAGCAATATCTTGCTTGGCAGCAATCCAACAAGCCACGAGCTTGTTTTCAGAATGGCAGCGGGGTTCCATTTTCCGCGCTACCATCTTGGTGTTACTGAGCTTTCAGTAACTTTTTTATTTGTTCACCCGTACAACCAAAACGACGCTCCCGATCCATAAACCAGGCAATGGCATCGGCTAAGGTATTTTCATCAAAATCAGGCCAGAGTTGCGGTGTGAAATACAACTCGGCATAGGCGGTCTGCCACAGCATAAAGTTGCTGATCCGGCATTCGCCACTGGTACGAATAAGAAGATCGACATCAGGCAAGCCACTGGTGGATAAGCGAGCAGCCAGCATGTCTTCAGTGATATCATCCGGGGTCAGCCCCTGCTCGGCCACTTCCCGGGCGAGAGCCTGAGTAGCCTGAAGAATATCCCATTGTCCGCCATAATTCGCCGCCACGTTGAGAACCATGCCGGTGTTGCCAGCGGTTAAAGTTTCGGCTGCCGTGATTTTGTCCTGAAGACGCTGACTGAAGCGGCTGGTGTCGCCAATAATTTTAAGACGGATGTTATTTTTATGCAGACGCTTCACTTCCCGGCCAAGAACGGTCAGAAAGAGTTCCATCAATAAAGACACTTCATCTTCCGGACGGCGCCAGTTTTCACTGCTGAATGCAAACAGAGTCACTACCTGGATACCAATACGGCTCGCAGCAGAGACAGTTTTACGTACGGCTTCTACACCGGCTTTATGGCCAAACACCCGCGCTTTACCCTTCGCCTTCGCCCAGCGTCCGTTACCATCCATAATGATAGCCACGTGCTTGGGCAGGTTCTGGGTGTACCATTCAGTGCTGCTTGTATGCTCTGTCATACTTTTCCCTCAACAAAAAAGCGCCGTGCTGCACGCACAGCGCTTTAGAGCTTATCAAGCCAGAGTCAATAATAAGTAAGGAGAACCTTATACTTCCATCAACTCTTTTTCTTTTGCTTCCAAAATGGTATCAATTTTCTTCACGGCAGCATCAGTCAGCTTCTGAATGTCATCCTGAGCACGACGATCATCGTCTTCTGAAATTTCTTTATCTTTCAGCAGTGCCTTCACTTCTGCGTTGGCATCACGACGGATATTACGAATGGCAACACGGCCTTGTTCTGCTTCAGCGCGAACAACCTTCACCAGGTCTTTACGACGCTCTTCCGTCAATGCTGGCAGTGGAACCCGGATAACCGTACCTGCAGAGGATGGGTTAAGGCCCAGATCCGACATCATGATCGCCTTTTCAATTTTAGGCGTCAGTTCCTTGTCGAATACCGTAATGGCCAGGGTACGGGCATCTTCAGCGATGACGTTAGCTACTTGACGCAGCGGTGTGTTGGAGCCGTAGTAGTCAACCTGAATACCATCTAGCAAACTTGGATGTGCACGACCAGTACGCACTTTTGCCAGCTGAGATTTCAGTGCTTCAACACTTTTTTCCATTCGCGTTTGCGCATCAGTTTTAATATCGTTAATCACGTTTGTACCCTTGAATAGTCGGTCTTAGCAGGAAGCTGTTTTCCTACCCTATCAATATGTTACGCCCTTACTCGCTGTGAGCGATCAAGGTACCTTCCGGCTCACCCATCACCACTTTGCGCAGTGCGCCAGGTTTATTCATGTTGAACACACGAATCGGCATACCGTGGTCACGAGCCAATGTGAAGGCGGCGAGATCCATGACTTTCAGCTCTTGTTCCAGAACATCCTGATAACCTAGCTTATCATAAAGAACAGCTTCTGGGTTTTTAACTGGATCGTCGCTGTAAACACCGTCCACTTTTGTGGCTTTCAGCACAACATCAGCTTCAATTTCAATACCACGCAGGCATGCCGCTGAATCTGTCGTAAAGAAAGGATTACCTGTACCGGCAGAGAAAATAACGACCCGGCCCTGGCGAAGCTGGCTGATAGCTTCTGCCCAGTTATAGCTGTCACAGACACCATTCAGCGGAATAGCTGACATTACTTTCGCGTTCACATAGGCACGGTGCAGCGCGTCACGCATGGCAAGGCCATTCATCACTGTCGCCAGCATACCCATGTGATCGCCCACAACTCGGTTCATACCCGCAGCAGCCAGACCTGCACCACGGAACAGATTACCACCACCGATAACCAGACCCACCTGTACGCCCAGTTCTACCAGTTCTTTAATTTCCTGAGCCATGCGGTCAAGCACATGTGCATCAATACCAAAACCTTCGTCGCCCTGCAGCGCTTCGCCACTCAGTTTCAGCAGGATCCGTTGATAAGTCGGTTTAGGATTCGTGGTCATTTATTGTACCTTCCAGGCTTACTATAGAGATATGGAGTTGTAAAAAGACCGCAGCCTTGGCCACGGTCTTCTATAAGCAATTTGCGAAAGATTAACCTTTCTGCGCCAGAGCAACTTCTTCAGCGAAGCTCAGGCCTTCTGCTTTCTCAATACCTTCACCTACTTCCAGGCGAATAAAGGTAGAAACAGAAGCGCCGTTTTCTTTCAGTACGTCGCCGACAGATTTCTTAGGCTCCATGATGAAAGGCTGACCAGTCAGAGAGACTTCGCCAGTGAACTTCTTCATGCGGCCTTCAACCATCTTCTCAGCGATTTCCTGAGGCTTGCCTTCGTTCATGGCGATTTCAACCTGAACTTCACGCTCTTTAGCAACAACGTCAGCTGGTACGTCTTCTGGGTTCACGTACTCTGGGCGTGAAGCTGCAACGTGCATTGCAATGTGCTTCAGGGTTTCGTCTTCGCCGTTACCAGCAACAACAACACCGATACGGTCGCCGTGACGGTAAGAAGCCACTTTCTCACCTTCGATGTAAGCAACACGACGGATAGAGATGTTCTCACCAATTTTAGCAACCAGAGCAATACGCTTCTCTTCGAACTGAGCTTGCAGTTCAGCGATGTCAGTTTTGCCAGCCAGTGCAGCATCAGCGACTTCGTTGGCGAAAGCCAGGAAGTTGCCGTCTTTAGCAACGAAGTCAGTCTGGCAGTTCACTTCTACCAGAGCAGCCAGGCTGTCGTTGTTCTTGATGATGATAGAACCTTCAGCAGCGATGTTACCTGCTTTCTTAGCCGCTTTTGCAGCGCCGCTCTTACGCATGTTCTCGATGGCCAGCTCGATATCAGCATTTGCTTCAACCAGTGCTTTTTTACATTCCATCATACCTGCGCCAGTACGCTCACGCAGTTCTTTAACCAGGGCAGCTGTAACTGTTGCCATTGTTATATCCTCAGTTTTCAAATCTTGGTGTAAAAATCAGGGGCCTGTAAACGGCCCCTGTTAACCATACTTAGTTTACACAAGGTAACTTAAGATGCTCAAAGGAGCGACTGATTACTCAGCTTCTACGAAACCGTCTTGCTCAGCCTGAACAACGATGTCCTGGTTACGAGCTTCAGTAACAGTAGTTGCAACAGCACCTGTGTACAGCTGGATAGCACGGATTGCGTCATCGTTACCTGGGATAACGTAATCTACGCCGTCTGGGTTAGAGTTAGTATCTACGATAGAGAATACTGGGATACCCAGGTTGTTCGCTTCTTTGATAGCAATGTGCTCGTGATCAGCATCGATAACGAACATAGCGTCTGGCAGACCGCCCATGTTCTTGATACCGCCCAGAGATTTCTCCAGTTTTTCCATTTCACGAGTACGCATCAGCGCTTCTTTCTTAGTCAGCTTGTCGAAAGTACCATCGGTAGACTGAGTCTCCAGATCTTTCAGACGTTTGATTGACTGACGAACAGTTTTCCAGTTAGTCAGCATACCGCCCAACCAACGGTTGTTCACGTAGTACTGATCACAGCTGTTGGCCGCGTCTTTGATAGATTCGCTTGCAGCACGCTTAGTACCAACGAACAGGATTTTACCTTTGCGAGCAGCGATCTTGTTGATTTCTGCCAGCGCTTCGTTGAACATTGGTACAGTTTTTTCAAGGTTGATGATGTGTACACGGTTACGAGCACCGAAGATGAATGGCTTCATCTTAGGGTTCCAGTAACGGGTTTGGTGACCAAAGTGTACACCAGCCTTCAGCATGTCGCGCATTGATACAGTTGCCATTGAATATTCCTCAATTGGGGTTAGGCGTCCACATATCCCATGCTACCGACCCTTGACCTTTTAAGGTCGACTTACTCATAAGCCTTGGGCACCCCGGAGCACGTGTCGATATGTGTGAGTGATTAAATAAAATAATGTTTTCGCAATCTGACCTGCCGCACTGACTTTCGTCAACGCACAATATGCCAAATTACGGCGCGCTTTATACCATATTTAGACCGCAAAAATCCAGTCAAAATCTTCTGTACAGACCAAAGTCAGTTTTCATCCTCCGCTCTCGCTGATACCATATAAAGTATAGAGACTGACAGAGCAGAGAAGTTTGCATGAGCATTAAGATCAAGACGGCTGAAGAAATTGAAAAGATGCGCGTTGCCGGCCAGTTGGCTGCCGACGTACTGGAAATGATTGAGCCGTATGTAAAACCTGGCGTATCCACTGAAGAACTGAACCGGATCTGTCATGAGTACATCACCGAAACCCAGGGTGCGATCCCGGCTCCGCTGAACTATCACGGTTTCCCTAAATCCATCTGTACCTCAATCAACCATGTGGTATGCCACGGCATTCCCAGCGAACAAGATGTATTGCAAGATGGCGATATCATCAACATTGATATCACGGTAATCAAAGATGGCTACCACGGCGATACCTCTAAAATGTTTGAAGTAGGCGAGGTCTCACTGGAAGACAAACGCCTGTGCCGTGTCGCGCAGGAAAGCCTTTACCAGGCCATTAAAAAAGTGAAGCCGGGCACCAAGCTGGGCGAGATTGGCACCACAATCCAGAAGTTTGTGAAAAACGGTAACAGCCGCTTCACCATTGTCAGAGACTACTGTGGCCACGGCATCGGTGATGAATTCCATGAAGAGCCGCAAGTGGTCCATTACAAAAACGCCGACCGCACTGTACTGAAAGCGGGTATGTGTTTCACCATCGAGCCAATGATCAATGCCGGTAAGTTCGGCTGCCTTCTCGATGATGAAGACGGCTGGACGGTTTACACTGTCGACGGCAAGAAATCGGCGCAATGGGAACACACGCTGCTGGTCACCGATAGCGGCTGTGAAATCCTGACCCTGCGTAAAGAAGAAAGCCTGCCACGGGTGATGAAAAACGCCTGATCCGCAGGTCAGTTCGACGATTACTGACCATTGACTCAAAGCCAGCACATTGCTGGCTTTTTTGTTGCTGTAATTCAGGCTAGAGTAAAGAGACGGCAGTTTTCCTCCCAGCCACCAGCAAAGGCTTGGAAACAAGGCTTTATTGCCCGTCACTGATACCTCAACATGGCATGGACAGCAATGACACAGATTCAATCCGAACCCCACACCCCAACCAGCTGCGAAGACACTGCTCAGCTGCTTATCATGCTCAAAGAAGAGTTGGAGCAATTCAACGATCAGCAGCAGTTACTCTTCTCCCAGCATGTTCCTGTGACTGAGCTGGTCGAAGCCAGAGCGGGCTGTATAGACCGGCTGCTTCGCCATCTCTGGCCCCTGTTCGGACTCGATAAGCGCGACGATCTCTCGCTGGTTGCGGTCGGCGGATACGGTCGCGGCGAGCTGCATCCCTTGTCTGACGTCGACATCCTGCTGCTCAGTACCATCCCGCTTGATAATCATACAGGAAAACAAATCAGTGAGTTTCTGACCTTACTGTGGGATCTCAAGCTGGAAGTGGGCCACAGCGTCCGTACCGTTGAAGAGTGTATCAATATCGGGCTGGAAGATTTAACCGTGGCCACCAATCTTCAGGAAGCCCGCCTGCTGTGCGGCAGTGAAGACAGCTTTCTGCAATTGCAGGATCAGGTCAATTCCGGCAAATTCTGGCCCAGCGAAGCCTTCTACCGTGCCAAAGTCGAAGAGCAGCGCATCCGCCATGCCCGCTATCACGACACCACCTATAACCTGGAACCGGATATCAAATCCAGCCCTGGCGGGCTGCGTGACATTCACACCTTAAGCTGGGTCGCCCGCCGGCATTTCGGCGCGACCAATCTGCTGGAGATGAGCCGCTTTGGTTTTCTGACCGATGCCGAGTACCGTGAACTGTATGAGTGCCAGGCCTCGTTGTGGCGTATCCGGTTTGCCCTGCATTGTGAGCTCAAACGCTACGACAACCGGCTGACCTTCGAGCATCAGGCTTCCGTCGCGCAAAAACTGGGCTATCAAGGGGAAGGCAACAAACCGGTCGAAATGATGATGAAAGAGTTCTACCGCACGCTCAGGCGTGTGGCCGAACTCAATAAAATGCTGCTGCAGCTGTTTGATCAGGCGATACTGAAAAACGGTGACGAGTTAGCCATCGTCGATCTGGACGACGATTTCCGCCTGGTCGGCAACCTCATCGAAGCCAGAAAGCCAGCCTTATTTCAGGCACGTCCGGAGACCATTCTCGACATGTTCCTGCATATCGCAGGTAATTCAGAGATAGAAGGCATTTCAGCCCCCACGCTGCGCCAGTTACGTACTGCCCGACGCCGTCTGAACCGTTTTTTAGTGGATATTCCTGAAGCACGCGAGAAATTCATGGAGCTGGTACGCCAGCCAAACGCCCTGAACAAAGCTTTTCACCTGATGCACCGCCACGGTGTGCTTGCCGCCTATCTCCCGCAATGGAGCCAGATAGTGGGGCAAATGCAGTTTGACCTGTTCCATGTTTACACCGTGGATGAGCACAGTGTCCGCCTGCTCAAACACATGAACAAATTCAGCGATCCGGCCAACCGGGAGGTTCACCCTATCTGCTGCGAAGTGTATCCGCGGATTCAGAAAAAAGAACTGCTGATACTGGCGGCAATTTTCCACGACATCGCCAAAGGCCGAGGCGGCGACCATTCCGAGCTGGGGGCAGACGACGCCTACCGGTTCTGCCTTGAACATGGCCTGTCGCGACCGGAAGCCAATCTGGTCACCTGGCTGGTCAAGAATCACCTGCTGATGTCAGTCACCGCCCAGCGCAGAGACATTTATGACCCGGATGTGATCACTGAGTTTGCCAAGACAGTGCGCGATGAAGAGCGGTTGGATTATCTGATTTGCCTGACAGTGGCAGATATCTGCGCCACCAATCAGGAGCTGTGGAACAGCTGGAAGCGCACCCTGCTGGCCGAACTGTATTACTCCAGCCAGAAAGCGCTACGCCGCGGCCTGGAAAACCCGCCTGATGTCCGCGAACGTATTCGCCACAACCAGCAAATGGCCTCTGCCCTGCTGCGCAGCCAAGGCTTCAGCCAGCGTGAAGTCGACGTGCTCTGGCAACGTTTTAAAGCCGACTATTTTCTGCGTCACACCCACCAGCAGATAGCCTGGCATGCCGAGGCGCTGCTGAAACATGAGAATCCGGATATGCCGCTGATACTGATCAGCAAAAAGCCGACCCGTGGCGGGACCGAAGTGTTCGTTTACAGCCGCGACAAAGCCAAACTGTTTGCCATTGTTGTGGCCGAACTGGATAAGAAAAACCTCAGCGTTCATGATGCACAAATCATGACCAGTAAAGATGGCTACACCTTAGATACCTTCATGGTGCTGGATCCAAACGGTGATCCCCTGACGGACAACCGCCGCGCCACGGTCCGGGACGATCTTATCCATGCCCTGGACACCATGGTTTCGGTGCGTCGCAATAAGCGTCCGCCACGCAAGCTGCGCCATTTCAACGTCAAAACCCAGGTCGATTTTCTGCCCACCAAAACAGGCAAAAAGACCATGATGGAGCTGGTGGCACTGGACATGCCAGGGCTGCTGGCCCGGATAGGTTCAGTGTTTGCCGATCAGAATGTCAGTCTGCAGGCCGCCAAGATCACTACCATAGGGGAGCGAGCAGAAGACTTTTTCATTCTGGTCAATGAAGAGGGTCAGCAACTGAGCGCCGAGCAGGAATCGGCGCTCAAAACCGCACTGATTGAACGTATTGACGACGCGGCATAGTCAAACCAGTCAGCCCGTCAGCCAAACATGACGGGCTGTTGCGAATCCTTGACGCAGATTCTGCGCCGCGTGCAAGATTTACCCAGCATAAATTGCTAGAGTAGCAACAAACTGCCTCTATCAACGCCAGGTAATGCCACTTAGGTTCGCATTTGTTGTACTGAGCGCAGACGGTTTATTGACTGAAACAACACGAGGCCGCCATGTACCCCAACCTTACCAGCCTGGGCATCGAACACCCTGAGCGCATTGAAAGTTATAGTCTGCGCCAGGAAGCTGCGAATGACATTCTGAAAATCTACTTCGCCAAAGGAAAAGGAGAGATTTTTGCCAAAAGCATGAAGTTCAAATTCCAACGCCAGTCCAAGTCTGTCATCGTGAACAGCGGCAACCGTGAAGCCAAGGAAGTCTCGGAGATTAACCGCAAGCTGACTTTTGTCACCGACGAGTTAGACAAGATCACGAAAAAGCGTCACACCGATGTCGATATCAAGAAAAAAATTCTGGACGATTTACGCCATCTGGAACAGGTGGTCAGCCATAAAATTGCCGAGATCGAATCCGATCTGGCAAAACTGAAGTAACTAGTGGTAAATAATAAGTCAGAAATCGGGCACCTGCTGAGGTGCCCTTTTTACATCTCGCTACCTGTGAGTCACCGGCATTACTGCACTTTTTTCATAAAGTCCTGCAGCCAGGGCAACGCCGCTTCCGCCGGATCAAAATTGACGCAGGCATCAATATCCAGACGCGCAGTCACAGGCTTGGCCTGCAGCTCCTGAAGTAAGGCGTCAAACTGCCGTCCGCCGCCGCAGTATCTGTCCTCACCGTAACTGGAATCGCCCATCGCTATCACACCATAGTTGAGCGCCGGCATCAGTGGAAACTGATCATTCAGCGCCATATACAGCGGCAACAGATTTTCAGGGATCTCCCCCTGCCCTGTAGTGGAAGTAATCACCAACGCGACCTGATCCCGGTAAGCAAGAAAATCGTCCAGACTGGGATCTGTGAACAGTTCCGCATCGTGGCCATTGGTTTTCAGCTCGCTGACGACTTCTTCTGCGACTTCCTCTGCCCCGCCAAACACAGAGCCCACAAATACACCAATAGTTGCCATCACAGTCACACCTCACTCCCTGTTTAAATTTCAATGACCTGAGATTACTCTGACCCTTGTACCGGCCAGATGCAAATTCCGAAACACAAATGCGCGATCCTGCAATCAAAAACGGTGATTTTATCCGTCCAGATAAGACAGCGGCCACTGGAAGGCCAGCATCACACCCTGCCAGCTCTGATCCACGGTTGCACGGATCGTTATCGGCAGACCGGTAACCGGATGGATAAATTCCAGCGCAGAGGCATGTAGCATCAGCCGGTGACAGTCATAGTGCTCCCTGAACATGCGGTTATGCCGGCCATCACCATGGTTCACATCACCAATAATATGATGACTCAGATGATGCATGTGCCGGCGCAGCTGATGCTTGCGGCCGGTTTCCGGTTTCATTTCAACCAGGGTATAGCGGCTGGTTGCATAACGGCCGACAGGGATTGGGGTTTCCACTCTGGCGAGCGGACGATACGCTGTGACGGCCTCCTGCGGTGCTTTGTCCTGCAAGGTCCGCTTATCGCTCATCTTATCCAGCTCTTCTTTCAGTGGATAATCCAGCACAGCCGCTTCTTTTACCCAGCCCCGTACCACAGCATGATAGGTTTTCTTCACCTCCCGGCCCGCAAATTTTGGCATCATTTCAGCGGCCATCTCGCTTGAGAGTGCAAATAACAGTACGCCTGAGGTCGGTTTATCGAGCCGGTGTAAGGGAAACACATGCTGCCCACCGAGCTGATCCCGCAGGGTCTGCATCACAAACCGGGTTTCGTGACGATCAAGCCAGGAGCGGTGCACCAGCATACCGGCCGGTTTGTTAACGGCAACCAGATAGTCATCCTGATACAGGATCTCAAGTTCAGTATTTGGCGCTGTCATTGATTCGCCCCGCCCAGCCAGTGATCCAGTTCAGCAATCAGCGGCAACACACCGGCCAGTTCAGGTTCCAGTTTGGCTGACTCTTCAGCATAGGGATAAATATTGAACTGAGTCGGCAACATCAGCCTTTCCTCAACCAGATGATACATACGGGGCAGAAAAATCCATTGCAGCCATTCTGCACATGTCAGCGTATCAATGGCGAATGGCTCAGTACTGGCCAGCGCTTCCTCACTGGGTGGGCTGTGCTGCCACAGTCCTTGCGCGCGTAACTGCTGTTCTAACCGTACCAGCAAACGGGTGGTTTTTTCGTAACAATCCAATGCTGTACTCCTGGATCAACATAACTAGCCTGATGGCTGAGGGTGAGCTCAGCCGGACAACTGGCGCGCAAGGATACCATCTTCACGCTCAACTCCCTATAATGCGCCAGCATAAGCCGTCAAACTCTAGGAGCCCTGTAGCATGCCCATGGATAAATTTCACACCCTGACCCAACTGTTGGACAATGCCGGATGCCAGTATAAGATTTTCGATCTGGGCCGCCGGGTCTGTGAAATCGAGCGAGCAACTTTCAAAGCGGTTGAAGATAACCGCCAACCTTATCCATGGCCGTTACAGCAGCATGCTCACCTGTCGATTTCCTTCTGGCAGCAGGGTAATCCGCCCTGGATCTGGTTTCTCAAGCTGCCGCTGGATGAGCGGGGCTTACTCAAACAGGCCGCAGTCGGCGATTTCATTAAGTATGTCATCGAAGCCATGGGCGCCACACTCAATGCAGTGCCAACAGACGAAGAGCAGGAGAAGCTGGCGGCCAACCCGTATACCTTCAAACCGAAAGACGACAAAATGGCGATCTTCCACGCCCATCTGCGTCAGCAACTGGCGTTGCCAGCCAGCCAGTATTACGAACATGCCCAGGTGTATCTCAGCGGTAAACTGGATTGGGCGCAATGGCAGGGCGTCGGCTTACAGGGGCTGGCCGATATCTGCGCCCGCATGAAGCAGGAAAATAACGCGACCTACCTGCGCAAGGCGCTGCAGAATCTCCCCATGACGCCGCTGTACGCGCTGCTGGGTTGTCTGGAACACTGTGAGCTGCCAGCGGCGCTGTCTGAGCGTCTGGAAGAACGCATTCAAGGTGAGCTGACGGCACAGCAAACCGACATCTTCCTGTTGTCTGCCTTACTGCGTGCCATGTCAGGTGCCGAGACGGCTATGCTGAACCGGGCGCTTCAGGCCATACTGGCCAAACCTGAACTCTGCCACCCTGAAATGCTGGTCGCCATAGCCGGCAGGTGCTGGAAAGGCCTAGCTGACACTGACTCAGCCAGTCAGTTTTTACTGCGCCTGGCCCAGACTCAGGATCAGAATTTATTCAACCAGCTGTTTGCCGATCTGGTGATGCTGCCAGCACTGCGCGGCACTATGCTGCAGGTGCTGCACAGTTCAGCCAATGCCGAGCTGACCGAGGCCATTACCCGGTTGCAACAAGCCACTCGCGGCCAATAACAAATGAAACGGAACTGAGAAGGAAATCCCACGGATGGATAATTTACTTGGCATACTGGCGATGGCCATACTGGGCTATCTGTTCTGGCAGCAAAGGCGCCAGAGCGAGCTGGCCCAGCAATTTATCACTCAACGCTGCCAGCAGTTAGGCTTGCAGTTGCTGAGTGTCGCCAGAGGCTCGCACCGCCTGAAAGATGATGCCGGCAACTGGAGCTGGCAAACCCTGTACTTGTTTGAGTTTTCAGCTGACGGTGCTGATGCCTATCAGGGATGCGCCACCTTCAAGGGGCTGCGTCCGGTACAGTTTTATGTGCCGCCGCACCATATGCCGGGCTGAACCGTTCCCGCGCCAATTTTTCTTTTTCCCGACACACAAAATAAAACGGGCGCAACTTACGTTGCGCCCTTAGGTCTTACTTGCAGCAATCCGGCTACACATAGGCTCCCTGCCTCATTCCTTTGATGCGCCGGAATCCGTCGGCGATTTTCCTTTAAACGCTCATCCTGAACGTGTCCGTTGATCTCCTGATCCGTTACTTCATCCTGAAATAACTCTCTTCGACCTTCCTGGCGGTGTCCCTGCTTTCGTTCTGAAAGTATCCCTGTCTCTTCCTGAGCAGTGTCATCCTGAACACTGCAGCCGGCATCCCGCCATGTCCTGAACCGTCCTTAGCGTGAAAGCTGTCCTCGCCTTCACTATCATCCTGAACCGACCCTGCTCCCTGGCCGTTATCCTGTTCCGTGTGTCAATTCCTTCGACACTTCTAAGACTACGATAATTACGCGCCGGACACAGCACAGTCGTTGGTTTGCTCTTTCCCCTGCGCTCAGGCCACAAGGCGATAAAAACATAAGACAATGAATTGGTTGATGTATTTTTAGATTTGTGCGCTGAAAGAGATCATAGAAAACGCATATTTCTCACGCTTTTGTGAGAGATCGCTTACAAGATAGCAGGCAAAATATGAAGCAGGATGACGCGTAATCAGCCGTCGCAACTCAGTACAGCCAATACAGGGTATGAGACAAGGGAACAAAAATGAGCTGACGGTCGGAATGCCTGCTGTGGTACGCCCTGTTACCACATTCCAGACATAAAAGAATGGGCGCAACTTGCGTTGCGCCCTTAGGTCTTACCTGTAGCTTCCTACTACTATGGTGCTCCCTGCATCATTCCTTTGTATGCTGTATCCTTCAGCGCTTCCCTTGTTGAACTTCATCCTGAAGTGTCCTGGTCTCCTGACCCGTTACCCATCCCGGGTGAACTCTCAACAGCCATCCTGGCGGTGTCCCTGGCTTCTTCCTGAAGCATCATCCTTGTGTCATCCTGACGGCAAACATCCTGCTTGCACTGACTACATCCTGCAGTCTCCGAACTGTCCATGTCAGCCCTCATCCTGAAGACCGTGTCTCATCCTGAGACCGCCAACTCCGTGGCTCATGTTCCTGTTCCGTGTCAGCTCCTTCCGACAGAGTTAAGATTACGCGATATCCCGATTCGAACAAGCGCACATTGAATGTCAGTTATCACGCCACATTTAGCCCGACACGACAAAATCAACATAAACACATGATAATAAACAATTATCTTTATCCATTTAGGCTAACTGCCATAGCAAGACTTCAGTATGTCTTACATGCTTGTAAGCGATCTCTCACAAACCACAGAGACGAATTGACGACTATTCCCCACTATACTTATGACAAACACCAGTAGGGGAATAGCAAGATGGAAACATTCAGCCACGACTTACACAGTTTATTCAATCAGTTAGGAATGAATTCGTCCAAGGAATCGATAGAAGGCTTCATTCGCGACCATAATCTCAAACAAGACGAAACCCTCGCTCAGGCTGATTTCTGGCAACCCGCCCAGCGCCGTTTTCTCAAAGAATCGATTGCTGAAGATGCCGATTGGTGCGAAGTGATTGATCAATTAGACGCTTTGCTACGAAAATAAGTGAACCCGAGCCACTCTTTCAGGAAGAAATATGTCATCTGCCATTACCGATGCGCTGGAGCGCGCCATATCAACACTCATCGCGGAAGGTAAAGAGCCCAGTGTCGCACTGGTGAAAGCCCGCCTGCGTGAGCCTTTACCTATGCCTGTGATCATTCAGGCGCTTAAAAGCTGGAAACAGCATGCCAAAGTACCAGACATTAAAGCCAGCCAGGCAGCACCGGCCAGCGACAGCGAACGACTGGCTGCCCTGGAGCAACAAGTCGCCAGCCTGACAGCACGCCTTGCCGCCCTGGAGCAGGCCCAGCAAGATAAATAACCTGCCTTGTTAAGTGCAGTCACCGCCCGTTGCTTTGTGGTAACGGGCGGTGACTGCGTCGAACGGCGCATGCCGACCAACGGGGGTTGAGCTACTGATAATCCCAGGACAGGTTGGACACCAGCCGGCACGGATCGCATTTGAAATGGAAAATACCGTGGATCGGCTCATCCACCCGCCAGGCTTGTCCGCATTTAGGGCAAGGACGATCAGCCTCATCGACCAGACTGACCCCACCCACCCGGTACTGATAATAATAGGTGGGCACTTTGGTCAGAAATTCAATCCTGCCGCGTAAATCCCAGCCACGGCGGAACAAATCACTGTCGGCATCGCGGATTTCATGCAGGGCCGCATGTTCAGCTTTACAGCCTCCGGCCATCTGAATTTCATCACAGGCTTGCCATTCGGTCTGCCATTTGACCAAGGCTTTATGATCACCGTTAAAGGTTGCCGGTATCCGGTACAAAGGGATAGGCAATAAGCTGTCGCCGCTGCGCAGCGGGGAGCAGGTGTGCACATAAGTGGTATACAGCACCTGCCAGCCCGGTGCTTCTTCGGCCGTCGCTTCCGAATTAATATCACGCCCCAAGACTTTAATTTTCGGGGCCAGCAAACTGGCTTGTGTCAGTCGGTTGATACCCGCTTTGACCTGCGGACTGTGAAACTGGCTGTGCAGGCTGGTTTTCTCCGGACAGACAGCCCGCACTTTAAACACGGCTTCATCCATCACGACAGGGAACTCCCGCCCCAGCACCTGGCCGTTATAGCGCAGCGCATCCATCAGGCCATTGATCGCCTGCTCCACCGCAGCGACAGTGGTGTTGTCAAAGCATTCAAACTGTAGCTCAACGACATACATGGCTTAACTCACCTTCACAACGGGCTCAAGCTGGCGGATAAAAGTCTCGACATCGTACGCCAGCACCTCCCGGTCGGATTTGCCCAGCGTCTCGAGAATAACGTTACCGGTCAGATTACAGATAGCAATTACCTGATCTTCTGCATCCATCACCCCGATAAAGACAGTCGGCTTGAGCTTCAGCCGGCGCTGAGTCACCAGGTGACCCAGAATGTTTTCCTGCAGCCGTTGATGATCCGACTCACTAAACACCTGCAGCAGGTCAAATTCCAGCGCCTTGAAACGGGCCGCCATATCGCCACTGAAAAAGCTGCCGTAAAACGCCGTAATATCCGGATGCAGACGAAGTTCAATGCCTGTCTCAACCGCATCAAAACGGCCAGCAGGCTCACGCGCGACCGGCTGCCAGCTCACGGTATCGCCATTATCCGTTTCAATACAAGGAGATGTGAGGCCAATCAGATCGCTGCTGCAGGGCAGACAGGCGCGCTCATCGTGCCACACTTTAATAAAACGGGAAGAAAATTCAGCCAATGCGGCCGTTACAGGATGATTCATTCGCAACCTCAAGCAAGATTCAGTAAACTTTGCCTATTCTAATCCAAGTGTGTGTGTCCAGGACAATATGAGCAAATACAAAGACGCGAAAGAACTAGCCGGTTTAACTCTTGGCCAAAAAAGCGAATACAAAGATCAGTACGATCCCACTCTGCTGCAGGCCGTGCCGCGTAAGCTAAATCGTGATGATCTGTCGCTGAGCGACGACCTGCCATTCACCGGGTATGACATCTGGACCCTGTACGAGTTGTCCTGGCTCAACAGCAAAGGACTGCCTCAGGTGGCTATCGGTGAAGTGCGTCTGCCCGCCAGCAGCCCTAATCTGATTGAATCCAAGTCTTTCAAACTCTTCCTGAACAGCCTGAACAATACCCGTTTCGGCAGTTGGCAGGAAGTGGCAGATATTCTGCAGAAAGATTTATCCGCCTGCGCCGGGATGGATGTGGACGTGACTATCCAGCCGCTGAGTGACTTTACCGATCAGCCTATCGTGGATTTTGCCGGTGAATGCATTGATGAGCAGGATATTGAGATTACCAGTTTCGACTTTGAACCTGAGCTGCTGAACAATGCCGCCAGTGGTGAGGAAGTAGAGGAAGTGCTGCACAGCCATCTGCTGAAATCTAATTGCCTGATCACCAGTCAGCCAGACTGGGGCAGCGTGCGAATTGCCTATAAAGGCAAGCGGATAGATCGTGAAAAACTGCTGCGCTACCTGGTGTCTTTCCGCAATCACAATGAGTTCCACGAACAATGTGTTGAGCGGATCTTCATGGATCTGATGCGTTTTTGCCAGCCGGAGCGACTGACTGTTTACGCCCGCTACACCCGCCGTGGCGGTCTGGATATTAACCCTTACCGCACCAATCAGGGCAAGACGCCAAGCAACAACGATCGCATGGCACGCCAGTAAAGGCTCGCCCGCTTAGCAGTCAAGTCCGGCAAATCGCTTTACTTTGCTGGACTTGACGTCCTGAGCCAGTAATATGAGGGCCGTGTTTCCCGATGGATAAGTGCGCTATGAACTGTCGTTACTGGCTCTTCAGCATCCTGCTTTTGTTTCTCACCGCCCTGCCGGCTCAGGCGAAGATTTATGCCACCCCTATTCTGGCCGATGCCGATCTCCTGTTGGAAACCAGCCCGGAAAAAGCACTGGAGATCACCGAACGCTACCTGAACCAACGTCGCCTCAGTGTGCCTGTCGACAGCTCTCGCGTTCATGTTAATGAAGAAACTGACCATTCTATCCGCACCCCGCTGAGCACCATCAATGCGCTGCAAATAAAAGCCAGAGCGCAGTCTTTGTTAAATGCGCAAAGCGACGCCATTCACACCATCAACGAAGCCGAAGCACTGGCGATTGAAAACGCGTTCAGCTATACGCTGCTCGAAACCCAGCTCATTCATGCCAATATTCTATGGCACGGGATGGGCGAGGCCTCCTCAGCGGCGGCTCGACTGGATAAAATCGATCAGGTCATCGCCGGTGATGAGAAACTGCAACGCAGCGAACAAATCAAGATTCTGCAGTATCAGTTGCTGATGCTCCGTGCCGATATGGAATCCACCCTTGGCGATGAAAGACAGGCAGAGAAAATGTATATCCGTGCCAAGCGTGACCTGTCTGAGCTTGATGATAGTAAAGAAGAAATCAACTTCCTGCTTAATCACGGGATGCATTATTTACGGCACCAGCACTATGATCTGGCGCTGGATCGTTTGCTGAGCGGCTACTGGCTGGCGCAGGAAAAAGACGATCACGGCAAAATGGCGATCGCCAACCTGGAACTGGCCACGCTTTACGAAGAGCGCAAAGTCTTTGACAAGGCACTGGAACACGCGACGCAGGCAGGAGAGTTTTTCGAGCACTTCAATCGCACCATCCCCCTGGCCCGCACTCTGGCCCTGATAGCCAATATTTACGAACAGCAGGGCCGGTATAACCTTGCGCTGGTGCATTACTTCAATGCTTTAGATCAGGAAAACCAGCTGCGCTTACCCACCCGCTCCTCCAAGCTGCGCCTGAGTATTGCCCGCGTTTATCTCAAACTCTATAACTACCCGAAAACCGAACAATACCTGCACCATGCCCGTCAGCTGGCGCAGGAAAGCGATGATGAAATCACTCTGATCAAGTCACAGCTGCTCCAGGGACAGCTTGAGCTGGCAGAAGATAAAACCGCGCAGGCAATCTCGACCATCCAGGCGGCACTGCTGGCGGCCAGCCGTTTGCCCAAAGCACAGCCGGCTCTGCAAATGCAGGGAGAAATCAGCCTGTCGGCCGCATTTGAGAAGCAGAAAGACTATTACAACGCCCTGCTGAGCCAACGCCGCTATGAGCAGTTGTATGCCTCTTTGCAGGAAAATCAGGTGAAAAGTAATGCCGAAGTGTTCCGCCAGCAACAGCGTATGATGGCGCGGGCGCTGCAGTTAGAAGAACTTGAACGACAGCAATTCACCCAGGAAAAAGCCCTTTATCAGCAAAAGAACATCACCACAGTACTATTGATCGGCCTGTTGCTGGCCCTGCTGGTGCTCTGGTATCGTCACCGCTCCGCATGCCGCTGGCGGGAGCGCCTGGCGCTGCTGCGGGATGAATTCTACACCCACCCCCGCAGTGGCCTGCGCAACCTGAGAATGCTCAATGCCAGACTCTCCAGCTCGCTGCAGCAGAGCAGTGCGCATTTCGAGCAGTGGCACCTGGGGGAGATCATTAACGAACCCCTGAGCGACCGGTTACGCTTTGCCCTGTTTGAAGTCCCGCTACTCAAACATGTCTATCTTGAACATGGCTACCAGCAGGGACTGGAGCTGGAGCGCCAGTTTGGTGATTACCTCAAAGCCCAGATTTGCGAACCGGCCCGCCTGTACCATTTTTCCGATGCCATGTTCCTGTACATAGAGCCAAACTCACGCCTTGAAAGTGCGCCTCAGCAGCTGGCAGATTCCATCAAACAACTGGTGGACACTTTCATGAACGACAGGCAGCTCGACAGCCGGGTACGCATAGGAATGGCCGAGTACCCTTTTCTGCCACGGGCCTGTACCGCCATCAATGATCAGGAACTGATCGACATTCTGCTGATGGCCACCCATGCCGCCCGCCAGATAAGCAAAACCGAAACCGGCAGCCAATGGGTGCACCTGAGTGCCATCGAAGCAGCCCCGGCCGCCAGTTTCGCCGGCGAGAATATCCGCCGCGCTTGCATACTGGCGATGGACAAAGGTTTGGTCAGGGTGCAGACCTCTTCCCATCAGGAATATGACTGGCGCCGGCACCTCTGAGGAAAAAACGCTCAGTATTTCCGCTGTTTAGAGCTACAAAGATCACGAAATAGCATAAAAAGCACGCGAGCGTTTGTGTCTGGGAAAACAAGCCGTTAATAATGTTCAACTCATCAGAACATTTTTGCTAACATCCGAGCTTGCACAGCGCCTGGCGCTGGGTGTAATGGATGTTTAGATAAGGTAATTATTAGTCGACGTGACTGCGAAATATAATGCAGCTTCTGATGTGAGTGAATTGAAGCTGCGTTTGGATCAGGCTCAATTGTCATACCGCGATGTGTCATTAAAATCGCGTCGTGAAATCGTTATTCTAAAACGCCTGATTGCCCGTATGTCTGTTGCCTGTAAAGGTTTGGATAGCGAGCTGGACAAACGGCTTGATACCCTGCGTACCGATCTGGAACAAAACAAAGATATCAGTAAGATTGTGCCGCATCTGGCCCAGGTCGAACGGTTATTGCTCCGGCAAACCTCAACCCATTCAACCATGGAACGCCTGTCTGATCTGATCCGGCAAAGCTCTGAAAGCCTGAAACGCATCCCTGCCCTGCCGGTTCAGCTCAAACGCGACATCCATGATCTTCTGTCCCAGGCACCTGACTCACTGCACCACAGCCACCAGCAAATCACCCAATTGTTCGGTCTGTATGATCGCGCCCTGAAACTCCTGACTGTGCCTGTCAGCATCGAACGTGAATCACGCTCAAAAGACAACGATTTACAGCATAAGCTGTGCAATGAGCTGCAACAGATCATCACAGAGCTGGATGCCGAGGGTGAATCCGGCGACCAGTTGCTGGCCATACGGCACCAATTGCTCGCCGATGTCGAGCCCATTTCACTGGTCGAGCTATGCCTGGATGTGTTGCGGTTGGCGCTGGACAGTTTTATTCACGAACGTCGCCATTCGCAAAAATTTCTTGATGTCATCAGCGGCGATCTGGCAGCACTGGAACAAACGACGCGCCAGACCGCCGATCAGGGGCAAGCGCTGTACAAGCACCGTTCTGAACTGACTGCCGAGCTTGGGCAACTGTCTGACCGCTTCCACCACGCGCTGCAGCAGTACACCAACCTGGAAAGCTGGCGCGGTGCCGCACATTCGCTCGATACCTCACTCAGACAACTGGTCGAGCGCCAGCGCTCGCTTGAAAACCGTGAACAGGCGTTGCTGGAGCAACTGCATTATCACCAGAATCGTGCCGAGCACCTCTATCAGCAAACGCAGAACCAGCATCGCCAGATTGAAGATCTGCAACGCCGGATATTCCTTGACCCGCTGACCCGTGTTTACAACCGGGCGGCTTTTCATGACCGGCTGGAGCACGAATACCGCCGCTGGATTCGCTATCAGCACCCGCTGTGCCTGGCCATTGTCAATATCGATCACTTCGGGGATCTCAATGACAACTATGGTTTCCAGGCTGGCGACAAAGTGCTGAAGATTATCGCCCGTACTGTGCACCAGCATCTCAGAGATACCGACTTTATCGCCCGGGTCGGCAATGACGAGTTCATGCTTATCCTGCCTGATATCGCCGAAGATGAACGTCATCGACGGCTGTCCGGTATTCGTGAAGCCATCTTGCAGCTCCCCTTCCGGTTCAGGGAAAAGAACGTCACCATTTCGGCCTCAATAGGCGCGACGCTCTTTGATGACACAGATACTCCGGGCAAGGTGATCGAGCGGGGACAAAAGGCTCTGAGCAGCGCGAAACACGCTGGCCGCAACCATCTGATTTGGATCGCTTAATCACTGATTACTCACTCAGCTGCTGGCAAATCCAAGCTCTAACCCACTGCTACACAAACTCTTTTTTTTCTTTCTGCCCTAGTCAAACCCTGTAACCCTGTGTATGTTCAATAGTACGGGTCAGGAAAATGCCCGCTATTTCCATCCGCGGTCGATCCTTTATCCGCCAGGAAAATCGCTTACATACAGAAGCATCAGCCTCTGTATTCGTCTCCAGGGAGGTAAGCATGATTACACACATCAGTCCGGTTGGTGCGATGACACTGCTGTCGCAGCTCGAAGTTGACAGTCTGAAGGCCACTGCGGCCAGCGACCTGTATCGCCTGTACCGCAACTGTTCACTGGCTGTACTTAATTCAGGCAGTAACAGTGACGATTCCAACGCACTGCTGGAACTCAATAAGTCATTTGATATCAATGTACTGAGAAGAGAACGCGGGATAAAACTCGAACTCAAAGACCCACCCGAGCACGCCTTTGTCGACGGTAAAATTATTCGCGGTATTCAGGAGCACCTGTTTGCCGTGCTGAGGGACATTATTTACGTCAACGTACACGTTAACCAGCGCAACGATCTAAACCTGACCAGTGCACCACACATCACCAATTTCATCTTCAGTATTCTGCGTAACGCCCAGACAGTCCGCTCAAGGGAAGATCCCAATATCGTGGTCTGCTGGGGGGGGCACTCCATTAACCCGGAAGAATATCAATACACCCGGGATGTCGGCCACCAGTTAGGATTACGTGAGATGAATATCTGCACCGGCTGCGGGCCCGGTGCCATGGAAGGGCCAATGAAAGGGGCCGCCATCGGCCATGCCCAGCAAAGATACGGTAAAAGCCGTTTTATCGGCCTGACCGAACCGTCCATCATTGCCGCCGAGCCACCTAACCCTATCGTCAATGAGCTGGTGATCATGCCAGATATTGAAAAACGGCTGGAAGCCTTTGTCCGTGTGGGTCACGGCATCATTATCTTCCCCGGAGGAGCCGGTACCGCCGAGGAGCTGCTGTACATCATAGGTATTCTGATGCACCCGGAAAATCAGGATCAACCTTTGCCTGTAGTGCTCACCGGTCCGAAAAGCAGTGAGCCGTATTTCCGCACCCTGGACAGCTTTGTGCGCGATACCTTAGGTGCAGAAGCAACCAAACATTATCAGATAGTCATTGATGACCCGGCGAAAGTGGCCCGCATCATGAAAGCGGCCATGCCGCAAACCAAAGAATACCGTCAGGAAACCGGGGACGCGTATTGTTACAACTGGTCGTTGAAAATCCCACCGGAATTTCAACTGCCCTTTGAACCCAACCACGATGCCATGGGCAGTCTGGATTTGCACTTCAACCAGCGGCCGGAACAGCTTGCCGCGAATCTACGCCGTGCTTTTTCCGGTATTGTCGCCGGCAACGTCAAAGAAGAAGGGATCAAGGAAATTGAACGCAATGGCCCCTTTCTGATCAACGGCGATCCATCCCTGATGAAGCGCATGGATAAGCTGCTCAAAAATTTCGTCGCTCAGCGACGTATGAAACTGCCGGGCAGCGAATATATTCCCTGCTACCGGATCCTCACTCACCCCGACATGGTGAAATAATTTGCCATGCAACGTAGAATACAGGGCCAGCAGGCCCTGTTTTACTATTGTTGATATATATGTCCATACACTTAGTCGTCATTGATGCCCTCAACCTGATCCGCCGTGTGCATGCCGCCCAGCCGGGCGAGCCCGATATCGCCAGCACCAGTAAGGTGTGCTGCCAGGCGCTGAGTAAAATCATTGCTATCAGCCAGCCAACCCATATCGTGGCGGTGTTTGACCATCATGGCGATGACAGAGGCTGGCGGGCGGAGTTGCTGCCCAATTACAAAGAAGGGCGCAAACCTATGCCGCCGGAACTGCAGACAGGGATGGATCAGATACAGGATGACTTCATGGCGCTGGGCGTCGACTCACTGCTGTCTGACGGCGATGAAGCCGATGATCTGATTGCCACCCTGGCGCTCAAAGTGGCAGACCATGGCGGCAAGGTCACTATAGTGTCAACCGACAAAGGCTACTGCCAGCTGCTGCGACCGACTGTAATGATCCGTGATTACTTCCAGCAGCGGTGGCTTGACAGCCCGTTCATTGCAAAAGAGTTCGGGGTCCGTCCTGAGCAGTTGCCCGATTACTGGGGACTGGCGGGGATCAGCTCAAGCAAAATTCCGGGCGTACCGGGAATCGGCCCTAAAGCAGCGTGTGAATTGTTACAACTTTATCCGGATCTCGACAGCATTTTGTCCGCGGACAATCTCCCGGAGAAATGGCGCAAGAAAATCGCACCCAATAAAGACAGCGCAAGAGCCAGTAAAGCGGTCGCCAGGCTGAAAACCGATCTAGAGCTTGGCTTTAATTTGCAGGATATCCGATTTCAGCTGGCGGGCTGAGCAGCCCGCCAGCTACCAGATCAATTAGTGAGGATGACGGTTGTCCAGACTCTGGATATGTACCGTGATTTCTTCACGGTCATGGTACAGGTGTTTGGCCTGCAGGCGGAATTTCATGCCATTCTGAATCAGAAAGACTTTCAGATTTTCAATATCCTGCAGTACTTCCTCATAACGGCCTTTCATGGGCAGTTTCAGGTTGAAGATGGTTTCTTTTGCCCAGCCTTTAATCAGCCACTGCCCCACCAAATGCGAGACCCGGGCAGGCTTTTCAACCATGTCACACACCAGCCAGGTGACATTCTTACGTGGCGGCTCAAACTTGAAGCCATCCACCATGTGATGCTTCACCTGTCCCGTATCCATCAGACTCTGGGCCATTTGCCCGTTATCAATAGCATGCACAAACATGGAACGCTTCACCAGCTGATAGGTCCAGCCCCCAGGGCAAGCCCCGAGATCCACGCCCCACATGCCAGAGGCCAGTCGTTCGTCCCACTCTTCGCGCGGAATAAAGACATGAAATGCCTCTTCCAGCTTGAGCGTAGAACGGCTTGGGGCATCCGCCGGGAACTTCAGCCGCGGGATTCCCATGAAAAATGGCGAATTGTTATTGGTGTAGGAATAGCCGATAAAACAGCAGCCCGGTGCAGTAAAGCACAAGTGCAGCACCGGCTTCTTCGGGTTATCTTTCGCGTACAAAGCCCCCTGCTTACGAAATGCCTGGCGCAATGGCACAGTAAACTTGCGACAAAACTTCAACAGTTCTTTGGCTTCGTTGGTATCTGGGGTTTCAACCCGCAGATCGCCACAACGCGGCAATGCTTCCGCCTCAGCCAGAATAGGGCTGATACGATCATCGGTCGGTAAATCTTCCAGACGTGCTGTCACTACCAGCATCTGACGGGCAAAAATCAGTTCCGAAAACGGCTGTAGTTGCACGAACTTATCAGCATCCCCTGCCTGATAAAATTCAAACAGTACATAACCGGTATTTTTCTTCGCACGCGGAAAGCCAAACAATTCGAGTTTATTGGCTTTATCCTGCACCTCTCCGGCACATTCGTTTTCAAATCCCTGACGGCAGTACAACAGAACCTGATTCACCACGAGTCCTCACGCAGAACGCCAGGCCGCCACAGCAAGTGACAACCAGGCTAGAATAAAACACAGTCCCCCCAGTGGTGTTACGGGACCAAGCCACTTCATCCCCGTTAATGCCAGCAGATAAAGGCTGCCACTGAACAGACAGATCCCCACTGCAAATAACAGGGCCGCGTATGATAGCGCTTTTGCAGAAAAATTGCGTGCCCAAATGCCGCAGCCCAACAATGCCAGGCTGTGCCAGAGCTGATAATCCACGCCTGTCTTAAAAACATCCAGTAAATGCGGGCTAAGGTGCACTTTCAGTCCGTGGGCGGCAAAGGCCCCTAAACCTACCCCAATGGCACCGCTGATCGCGGCGAAAAGAATCATACTCCGGCTCTGCATTCACTCTGTCCTTCTGTGGTTTGTATTCATGGAATGATTTCAGTCTGATACGCACTGGCGAATAAACCGGGCTAACACATCGACAGCCTGCGCCAGGTTACCGGCTTCACTAAAGCCCGAGGCTTTGCGCGGCTTGAAACTGTGGTCTCCGTCCGGCAGAAAAGACAGCGTCACTGTGTCGGCATAGCTCCACCCTTCCACCTCACTGCGGATACCAAAGGTATCGCGCTCGCCCTGCAGAATCAGGGTCGGGACAGCGATTGTTTTCAGATGATCGCCGCGAAAATTCTCCGGTTTGCCCGGCGGATGAAACGGGAACCCCAGACAAGCGACGCCGCAGACCTTGTCCTGACAGTTATGGACATCCGGTGTCGATTCGGCAGCTTCCGTCACCATCAGGCTGGCCATGCGGCCGCCCATAGATTTGCCGCCGATCACCAGCGGCCCTTGCTGACTGAAATGTTCAATATGGCGCTGAAAATCCACCAGCAGCTTTGGCTGCCGGTCTGGAGGACGCTTTTTGCCGTCTTCCCGCCGTTTCACCATATAGGGAAAATCAAAACGCACCACGCGAATCCCTTCGGCAGCCAGCCCTTGGGCAACCGCCGTCATAAACGCGTGATCCATCCCGGCACCGGCGCCGTGGGCAAACAGAAAGGTGGCAGCGAACTGGCCGTTTTCTGGTGTTGTTATCAGATATTCCACTGATTTCCTCTCATATTCGATTGGCAGACTGAACCTGGGTTACTGGCCCACCCTGATTGTTAATCACTCATCGGCCGGTGCAGAACCAGCAACACAAAATCAGAGTAACGCTGGTGGGATCAAGCCATGACCTCGGCCTGATATTCAGGCTGAGGGAGCGGCCCCTCTTCCTGTTCTTTACGGGCTTTCTCCAGCACCCAGTCACGGAAGATCTGAATCCGGCCGGTTTCGGCCTGCTTTTCCTGACACACCAGATAGAAGGCATTTTTACTCAGCAAAGCCTCATCAAACGGACAGACTAGTCGGCCGGCTTCCAGCTCAGGTTGCGCCAATACATTGTTGGCCAGTGCAATTCCCTGACTGTGGATAGCGGCCTGCAACACCATGGTAGAGTGACTGAAAATCGGCCCCTGGTTGACATTGGCGCCCGGAATATCGAACTCACGCATGTAGTTTTTCCACTCCTTACGCGAGCCGTCATGTAACAGGGTGTGCTTTTGCAGATCAGCCAGGGTGTCGAGCGGCTTAGGGCCACTGAGCAGCATAGGGGAGCAAACGGGCAGCAGAAATTCCTGATACAGCCGGTCACAGCGCAGTCCAGGCCAGTTGCCACGACCATAATAAATCGCTACATCCACGTCATCTGTCAGAGAGCCTTCATCCAGATCAACCGCTTTGATTCTGACATCCACATCAGGATGCAGCAGATTAAAGTCACTCAGTCTGGGCACCAGCCACTGGATGGCAAAACTGGGAGATAAACTAATGGTCAGCGCCCCTTTTGAACCCCGTTCCAACACTTTGTCGGTGGCATCTGAGATGGCACTGAAGATATCTTTCAGATCGAGAAAATACCCTTGTCCCTCTTCGGTCAGCAACAAGGAACGGTTACGCCGGCGAAACAGTTTCAGGCCCAGAAATTCCTCCAACGCTTTAATCTGGTGGCTGACTGCGGCCTGAGTAACAAACAGCTCCTCTGCCGCTCGGGTAAAACTCAGGTGCCGGGCGGCAGCCTCAAATACTTTCAGCGAATTAAGTGGTGGGAGTCGTCTTGACATAATGTCCTGCCATACTGGTTGCATTAGTTTTTTTTATCCAGGTCATTATAAATTGTCGATTGTTCAAGTACCACATAAACCCTAAGATTGGCGCCGCAATCTCAAGGGTAAAACGCTGTAATTTTGCTTAATCGCAGAATTGTTTATCAGCTTTTGTTACCTCTTAGATTGCAATGTTGTGTTTGCATATTGCCCGGTCTCTTCTGGGCGGGTAGCCGGAGTGCTACCGATTTACTTCCTGTTTTTTGACCTGTCTGTCAAAACTTTTTTATGGCACTGCGCCCCAACGCGGTGCCACTTTTTTAGATAATCCCCCTGCACCCCTTGCCTCAGTGACGGATAATAAGGAAGATCGTCCCATACACCAGACAATGAGCCCAGTATGACCATCCCATTTGACATTCAGGCGATCCGTTCGCAGTTTCCGGCATTACATGATGCGCAGCACCCGATCACTTTCCTCGACAGTGCTGCGACCACGCAAAAGCCGCTGGCCATGATTCAGTCTCTTGACAGCTTTTACCGGCAACACAGTGCTAATGTGCACCGGGGAAGTCATCAGCTGACAGCGGGTCTGACGCAGCGTTTCGAACAAGCCAGAGAGACGGTGCGCCAGCTTATTCACGCCAGCAGCCCGAAAGAAATCATCTGGACCCGCGGGGCCACTGAGGCTCTCAACCTGATCGCACAATCCTGGGCGCGCAGCACCCTGCAGCCGGGAGACGAGATTCTGGTCAGCGAACTGGAGCACCACGCCAACATAGTGCCCTGGCAGATGGTTGCCGAACAGACAGGCGCAACTGTGGTGAAAATCCCGATGAAGCCCGACTGCACCCTGGATATGGATGCCTTTCATCAGCTGCTCGGTGCCAAAACCCGCATTGTCGCGGTTGCGCACATCACCAATGTCACCGGCACCCGGAATCCGATTGAAACCATGATCACCGCAGCGCACGCCCACGGCGCCATTGTCGTGATTGATGGTGCGCAGGGCATCGTGCATGAAACTGTTGATGTACAGGCGCTGAATGCCGATTTCTATGTTTTTTCAGGCCATAAGCTGTTCGGCCCTTCCGGCATTGGTGTGCTCTATGGCAAACAGGCGTTGCTTGAAGCCATGCCGCCCTGGCACGGCGGCGGCAAGATGGTCGAAAAAGTGTCCTTCGAAGGTACTCACTACACCGGACTACCGGGCAAGTTTGAAGCCGGTACACCAAACATTTCCAGCACAATCGCGCTGGCAGAGAGTATTCACTGGCTCAACAGCATTGATCGTCAGGGTGCCGAGTGCCATATTCACGCGCTCCGCCAAAAAGCACTGGATGGAATCCAGGACATCGACGGCTTGCGGATTGTCGGCCTGCAAGCTGACGCCAGCCTGTTTTCGTTTGTGGTTGACGGCATTCACCATCAGGATATCGCGACCCTGCTCGATGAACAGGGCGTGACACTGCGTGCCGGCAATCACTGCGCCCACCCAATGCTGGATGCACTCGGACTGACAGGCACCCTGCGGGTTTCTCTGGCCCTCTATAATACTGAAGAAGATATTGAGCGTTTTGTGGCTGCGCTGCACAAAGCCTGTGATTTGTTGTAACCAAAGAGAGAGAGCATGACCTCAGTTCCATTCCCTTCGCACCCGTTTGGCACCACGATTTCTGCTGAAGATATTCTGGAGAAAATGGCTCAGACCAAAGGCTGGGAAGACAAATACCGCCATGTGATTCAGTTTGGCAAGCAATTGCCCGCCCTGCCGGAGACGCTGAAAAACGAGGAAGTGAAAATCAGTGGTTGTGAAAGCCAGGTGTGGCTGGTTCAGCGCTGTGACAACGGTCATTACCATTTCGCCGCCGATTCCGACGCCAGAATTGTCAAAGGGCTGATTTGCCTGGTGCTGGCCGCCTACGAGGGGAAAACTGCGGAGCAGATTCTGGTGTTTGACATCGACGGGTATTTCGAACAGCTGGGATTACTGGCACACCTGAGCCCATCGCGCAGTAACGGGCTGAAAGCTATTGTCGACGCCATTATCACTAATGTGAGCCGCTAAAACACGGCTCACGCAGCAGTGGCTGTTAACGGTGTTTTTCAATCAGTTTTTGCAAAATGCGGGATACTGCCACAAAACCGAAGGTCGCGGTGACCATAGTTGCCGCGCCAAACCCGGTTGCACAATCCATACGTTTCGGGCCTTCCGCCGTCGCTTTGGCCTCACAGACACTGCCGTCAGCCTGAGGGTACTTGAGCTGCTCGGTTGAGAACACACAGTCAATACCAAATTTGCGCGCCGGATTTTTGCTGAAGTTGTAAAAGCGGCGCAGCATATTGCGGATTTTCGCCGCCAGCGGATCCTGAATGGTTTTGGCCAGATCAGCGATCTGAATCTGGGTCGGATCAATCTGGCCGCCCGCACCACCTGTGGTGATCACCTTGATTTTATTTCGCTTGCAGAACGCCAGCAACGCCGCTTTAGGCTTCACACTGTCAATCGCATCCAGCACATAATCAAACTGACTACCTATGTACTCGGGGATGTTTTCCGGGGAAATAAAATCGTCAATCAGGTTCACTTTACAGTCCGGATTGATTAACGCGATCCGCTCTGCCATCACCTCAATTTTACTGCGGCCTACCGTCCCCGACATGGCATGGATCTGACGGTTGATATTAGTCACACAGACATCATCCATGTCGATCAGCGTTAGCTGACCGATACCGGATCGGGCCAGGGCTTCGGCAGCCCAGGAACCGACACCGCCGATACCAATCACACAGACATGAGCAGCCCTCAGGATCTCAACCTCCTGATGACCATACAAACGGCGGGTGCCGCCAAAACGCTGGTTATAATTGTCTGATGCTGGAGTGTCGGGATGCTGCATAACGGCCTGTCAGAGTGTGTTGAGAATGAGCGCGTTTTTATACGCGCTCTGCTGTCAGTTGTCCAGTCCCTGCGCCTGTTGAGCCGGCTGGGCCACAACAGCTTCCTCATGGAAGGTCAGCGTGGTATCCACCGGTGATATCACGGCTTCCTGACTGGCTTCGATTCTCTGTTCCGTCAGCTCAGCGTCGGTATCTGGTGTCAGTCCCAGTTTCCATACCCGGCCAAAATGCTTGTAATGACCGGCATCGATTCCGGCCTGAGCGCCCATACCATGGTAAAGATCCAAATGGTTACGCTTGACTGCGCCGCCGGTATCCAGCGCCATCAGCAAGGTTAATACATGCTTGCCATTCCAGTTGCCGTCCGCATCCAGCTGTGGCACTTCAGCCAGCAGCACACTGCCCATAGGTAAGAATTCCCGGTCAGCCGCTACCGAAGCCATAGGTAACAGCGGAATACCCGCAGTACCTAACACATCCAGCTCGTCGCGCGGACTAAAGAAGACATAAGACGGATTCTGCTCCAGCAACTCACGTACTGTGGCATCATCATGCTCACTGACCCACTCAGCGATCGCTTTCAGAGACATTTTCTCTCTTGGCACCTCACCGCGCTCAATCAGCACTTTACCGATACTGACATAAGGATGGCCGTTCTTACCGCCATAAGCAAAATACTGCAGCTCGTCATTGTCCTCGAAGTGAACAAAACCGCTGCCCTGCACCTCCATCATGAAAACATCCAGCTTGGAGGCGGAATACCCCAGCTCCAGCCCCTGACCAGCCAGTGCACCATTGTAAATCTCGGCACGGGTCGGGCACTGGCCGTTACATTCTGGCAGCGCGTAAACCGGGTATTTGAACCTGTCGTCCTGCTCGTGACGCAATTCGATCACCGGCGAAAAGTAACCGGTGAACATCACATTACCGTAACCGTCACCGCCGCCCATCTGCTCAGTCGTCAAACCGTACTGAGAGAAAGATGTCGGATCGCCGCTGTTCGCCGCCCAGTCGTTAATCTGCTGATACAAATTCTGATAACGCAGCATCATAGAAGGAGAACGGGTGAGCACTTGTTCCGCTTGCGCTTCGAAGCGGCTGTAATCGCGAGGTTTATCCGATACCACATTGGTGACCGGGTTCAGCAGATCATCAAACTCGCCATCAAGGTATTGCTGGCCGCGGTCAACCGGTCGGGCACACGCCGCCAGGCCGAACACACAGGAAACGAAGGTCAGTTTTCTTAGCAGGGAAAGTTGTTGGAACACAGAAATGCCTTAGTAATATCGACAGGTTAACGCATGGCAGGTCATCTCAAACATACCATGTACATATAAAGCCACAATGTTAGGCTGTTTTATCATAACCAATGTCAAAGTCTTGTTTTGATTGTCACGAAAGATTAATAATACGCATTGGCTGTCATATAAGTGTCACAATATAACGGTTTAATAAAAACGTCATACAAACGACATCATTGCCCAGCCGACAGACAATGTCAGCATGGCAACAAAACGACAAACAGCAATGCGAGCACCTTTACGGGTCTTAAGCCCCAGAGCATGACATTTCAGGAAGGACTGGCATGAACAATCAGTTTAAAATTGGCAAAGAAACCTTACTTGATCCAAACGCTATTGAATATCAGTGGATTCGCAATCTGGCCAGTGACGGCAATTCTCCGCAACAAATCAACACTGTGATCCAGCGTTGCCTTGGCGGCACAGCCCAGACTGCGGATACACTGCGCAAGGTAGCCTTGAATAAACTTCCGGTCCACCAGCTTTTTTCCCGCCTCAAGGAAGAAGAATAAAGCGGGTGACCCGCTGGGGGATTTACGAGCCCTGTTTGGTTTCTTGCCGTGCGAACGAAGACACATAATGCGCAGGTTGCTGGCGGATGAACTGACCTTCTTCAAAGGTATAACGGTAAGTATCCTCTCCCATGCGGTAACGTAACTGGCTACCGTCCCATTCATAGGTGGTACTGACCAGACGGCCTGACACATAGACACCATTAGCTCTGAGTTCGAACTGGTCCGCGGCGTAGGGCGCCACGTCCTGCTCTATCCAGGTGCCGTAAATAGTTGGCTCTGGCGTAGGGGTAAACCAGTCTCCTGTGGCTGCCCCCACCGCAATAAAGCCACTTAATGCAAGGCCACTCACCAAGATAAACAGTACTGTGGCTGCCTGCCACCGGGTGTAATTATTGAATGCCATTAACATTGCCAGTCATCCGCACGTTCTACAACTATACGCTTATCTGGCGTCGCTTCGGCGCATCGAATAAGTGCGTAATGTCAGAATGGGATCTCGACTCAATATTTTCCTTCCGACGCCGCGCGTCCTGAGTGATTTTCATGCTTGCTGCGCAGAGGATAAACAGGCAACATGCAGGCATGCTTGATCCCTATTAATTATTGTAACGGAAGACAGAGTGAAGCTCAGAAGCACTGCGCTGGTGAAAGGCTTTCGCCAATCAGCGCCTTATGTAAATGCCCACCGCGGCAAGACGCTGGTGATTATGCTGGGCGGTGAAGCCATCGCCGATAACAACTTTCGCAATATCGTTAACGATGTTGCTCTGCTGAACTGCCTCGGGCTGCGCATCGTGCTGGTTTATGGCGCTCGTCCGCAGATCTCTCACCTGCTCGATATGCACGGGTACAGCACCCCGTACCATAAAAGCGTCCGGGTCACCGATGAACGTTCACTGGAAATTGCCAAGCAGGCCGCGGGTCAGCTCCATTTAGATATCACAGCCCGCTTCTCTATGGGTCTGAACAATACCCCTATGGCGGGCTCGCAGATCAATGTGGTCAGCGGCAACTTCGTCATCGCCCAGCCTTTGGGCATTGATGACGGTATCGATTATTGCCACAGCGGCCGCATCCGCCGCATCGATGTCGACGGCATTAAACGCCAGTTGGATCAGAACAGCATTGTGCTGCTTGGCCCGATTGCCAGCTCGGTCACCGGAGAGTGTTTCAATCTGACCTCGGAAGAAGTGGCGACTCAGGTAGCAATCCGGCTCGAAGCCGACAAACTGATCGGCTTTTGCTCTCATCAGGGCGTGAGGGATGAAAATGATCAAATCGTTTCTGAAATGCTCCCGGCGGAAGCCGAAGCCACACTGCAGCGACTGACAGAACAAAACAAAGCCGATTCAGGCACCGCGCGTTTTCTGCGTGGCGCAATGACCGCCTGCCGGGCCGGTGTGCCGCGCAGCCACCTGATCAGCTATAAAGAAGATGGCGCACTGATCCAGGAGCTTTTCTCTTTTGACGGGATAGGCACGCAAATCGTCATGGCCAGTGCTGAAAAAGTCCGGGGCGCGAACATAGATGATATCGGCGGTATTCTGGCGCTGATCCGCCCGCTGGAGCAGGATGGCATTCTGGTTCGTCGCTCCCGCGAACAGCTGGAGCAGGAAATCAAACAATTTACGGTGATCGAACGGGACGGCCTGATCATCGGCTGTGCGGCCCTGTATTCCTTTATGGAAGAGCAGATGGGCGAGATGGCCTGTGTGGCCGTTCACCCTGACTATCGCGACGGTGACCGCGGCTCCCTGCTGCTCAACCGCATTCGCCACCAGGCACGCACTCAGGGGCTGAAACAACTCTTTGTGCTGACCACCCGCAGTCTGCACTGGTTCAGGGAACACGGTTTTGTCGAAATCGATGTCTCTGATTTGCCTATGGCAAAACAGGCACTCTATAACCTGCAACGCCGCTCAAAAATCCTGACGCTGGCACTGTGAGCCGCTACCGCCAGTCAAAGACTGGCGGATAAGCAGCCCTCAGCTTAAGTTGGCTTCCAAGCCACTGGCCCGCTCAATACAACGCTGGATACTGCGCTGCAACACCTCTGGCTGAGCATACAGGTACAGTCTTTCCCTGGCTCGGGTAACGCCGGTATACACCAACTCCCGTGTCAGGATCGGGCTGAAATCCGGCGGCAGTATCATCAGGGTATCGGCAAATTCCGAGCCTTGCGATTTATGGATTGTCATCGCATATACCAGTTCGTGATCCGGCAGACGACTGGGCAGAAAACTGCGAATACTGCCGTCCGGCATATCGAAATACACCCTGAGTGCCAGACGGCCTTTACTGTCAGTCCGCCCCTCAGGGTCTGGCATCGCAATACCAATATCCCCGTTATACAAGCCCAGACCATGTTCATTGCGGGTGATCATTACCGGCCGCCCGACATACCAGGTTTCCTCGCCGGGGGCGATCAGCCCCTCTTTGGCCAGTTGCCGCTCAATACGTGTATTGAGACCCTTCACGCCAAAATCCCCTTCCCTGACCGCACACAGCAGCCTGACGCTGGCAAACGCCTGCAGCACCTCACCGGGCTCTTTACCCTCAGCAATTGCCTCAAGATAGCGACGATAAAAAACAGACATCTGTTTGATCAGACGCTGGTAATGCTCGGCACTGAGCGGGTACTGATGAATATCGGTAAAATTCTGTTGCCACACAGTCGCAAGCCTGTCGGGCAGGCCACTGTTGATGGCTTTCGCCAGTTGCCCTATGCCTGACAATGCATGAAAACGGTAGCTTTTTTGCAAGACACACAAACAATCAGCGACCGGACTCTGCCCGCCTGACGGCCCGGCCGGCAACACAAAGCCCGTCATATCACTCAGCTGTCTGGCTTGTCCGGCACTGTAGCCCTGACCGGAAAATGCGCAGATATCCCCCAACACAGCGCCCGCCTCCACCGAAGCCAGCTGGTCTTTGTCGCCCAGCAGAATCAGCTTGCAGTGAGCAGGCAGTGCTTCCAGCAGGCGGGCCATCATAGGCAAATCGACCATAGAGGCTTCATCCACCACCAGCACATCGGCATGCAGCGGATTCGCGGCGTGATGGCGGAAAGAGGCCCGGCCCGGAATGGCGCCGAGCAAACGGTGCAAGGTGCTGGCCTGGGTCGGAATGGCCGACTGAATCGCCGGTGGCACAGGCAAAGACTGAACCGCCTTGCCGATCGATTCGGTCAGGCGTGCGGCCGCCTTTCCGGTCGGCGCCACCAGCACAATATGGGGCACTTTGGCTGAATCAAGCGTTTCTGTATCGGGTTGCGCCTGCATCACCAGCGCGGCCAGCAATTTGGCGACTGTGGTGGTTTTCCCTGTTCCCGGCCCGCCGGAGATCACAGCAAACTGACGACTTAGGGCGGTGGCGGCCGCCACTTTCTGCCAGTTCAGGCAAGCGTCATCCGGGATCAGCCGATCAAGCGCTACCAAATCGGAAAAGCGCTGCGCCTGACACAGCACACTGTCTATCTCAGCCCAATTCAGAGTTTCCGCTGCCACCACATCCAGCTTATCGCACACCATCATCCGGCGTTGCTCCGCGCTGTCATTGCCGTTACGTCGTAAATCAGCCAGAGCGTCATAAACATAGCGATAATTGCGTGAAAACAAGGTGTCCAGCATGCCGGCCTGGCGGGCTCCCCGGACATTCCCCTGCCCGGCAGAGACCAGCAGCCGCTGCGCGACAGTCTGTTCATATTGCCAGTAACGATGCAGATACAATCGGTTGTCGATCAGCACCAAAGGCGTGGGCTGAGAACCATCGGACACGGCAGCGGACTGGCTCAGTATAGCTGGCCAGCTGGCTGGTAAACGCCAGGCTGCCGGCAATACCGCCAGCAAAGATTCAGCCATCTCTCTTGGCAGCCCCAAAGGCGGGCTGGTCGCAGTCGCCAGCGGCAGGCAAACATGGCCGCGCCCCAGCTCCTGACTGAGCCAGGCCGCAGCCAGGGCCAGCACCTGTTGCAACGCTTCATCATCCTGTCCGTTGACCGACTGACAGATAAACTTGGCAAACTGGCTATCCAGCGGCCGCAGCGCGCCCTGACGGGTCAATCGCTCAAGCTGGCCGATAACAGCAATATCATAGGTAGTGTGGCTTAACAGACTCATCAGGCTGGCTCTCCCTGGCTAATCTGACCATCGATCAGCTGTTCAAGTTCGCTCAGCAGCGCATGGCTTGGCCGGGCATGAAAAATACCACTGTTGTCTTCTGCCCGTACGCCGCGCAAAAACAGGTAATACACGCCGCCAAAGTGCTGCTCATAATCGTAATCGGCTTTTCGGCTTTTCAGAAAACGGTGTAGCGCCAGTGCATATAACTGGTATTGCAGATCGTAGCGGTGCTCGCTCATCGCCGTATTCAATGCCTCACCACGGTACGCCTCATGGGTGTCTCCCAGCCAGTTCGATTTCCAGTCCAGCACGTAATATTTCCCCTGATACTCAAACACCAGATCGATAAACCCTTTCAGCATCCCGCTGACCGTAGAGAAACCCAGCTCCCCTGCTTTTGCCGACAAGGCATCATGCCGGGCCAGCGTTTTGTTCAGCAAGGCCGATGACAGCAGGTGAATCGGCAGCATGAATTCCATCTCGACCAGACGTTGCTGGGGCTGAAGGGCGCCAAGACGCAAATCCTGACCATCCAGGGCACAGTTCAGTACCTGGTTCAGCAATTGCTGCAGTACCGGCAGCCACTCGGGGTCGTAATTTTCCTGTCGCAGTAAATCACTGATGACCTGGGTGGTGGCTACACTGTCGACCGCATCGGTGAATTCAATAGTTTCGAACAGGCTGTGCAGAAAGGTTCCCGGCCTGGCGCCTTTCGGGAAGGTAAACACAGAGCGCTCAGGCGCGGCAACGGCCATTTCACTGTCCGGATCATCCAGCAGGTTGTCTTGCGATGAATCGGTATCAAAACCGGGTAATTCGCTGGTGGCGTCCAGCGCCGAGTGGCCCTGCTTCACCAAAGCGGAATAACTGGTGATCCACCAGTTGTGCTCGATGGGATGTGAAAAGCGGGCCGCTTGCGGCACAGGCTGCTCGCTCAACGCCGGTTGCCAGAGCGACTCAGGCAGCGAGGGCGGGAGCTCCACACGGATATCCTCACTTTGCGCCAGCGTATTGAGTGCCTCAGACAGCTCGGCCAACCCGCCTTCTTTGCCGTTCTGAATCAGATAACCCATTGCAGACAGGTGCAGCCCGGTGGGTTCTTTGGTACTGCGTCCATTGCGCAGCGGCGCCATGCCGACATAACAGCCATAAACAGCCCGGGTCAGCGCCACATAAATCAGACGCAGATCCTCGGCCAGTCGCTCTTGCTCGGCCAGAGCCAGGCTGCGCTCTTGGCCACTGATATCCAGCACCGCCTGCTGAGACAGCGGATCATGGAACAGCGCTGTTTCGGTGCTGCGGTAACTGCAGACAAACGGCAGAAAGACCAGCTCGTATTCCAGCCCTTTGGATTTGTGGATGGTGACGATTTGCACCAGATTACTGTCGGATTCCAGCCGCAATTGCTGTTCATCACTGTTACCGTTCGGCGATGCCATGTGTTCAGCCAGCCAGCGGATCAAGGCCTGATCACTGTCCAGGGTCTGACTGGCCTGCTGGAGCAGCTCGCCCAAATGCAGTAAATCCGTCAATCTGCGCTCACCGCCGTTTTCACCCAGCAGACGTTCGGCGATCTGGCGGCGTGTTAAAGCATGACGAATCATAGGGAGTACACCGCGGCGCAGCCACAGGCTGCGATAGTCACGAAACTCCGCAATCCATCGCTCCCACTCATCTTCTTCGTTATTCAGCCTGTCGAGCTGAAAGGCACTGAGTGCAAACAGACGGGTGGCCAGGGCGGCCCGCAAAGTGGTTTCCTGCTCCGGGTGCAGTACAGCCACCAGCAAGCGAAGCAAATCTGCCGCTTCCTGGCTGGCAAACACACTGTCGCGGTTAGACAGGTACACACTGGGTATCCCCTGAACAGCCAGTGCCTGGCGTACCAGCGCCGCTTCTGAACCGGTACGCACCAGCACAGCAATATCACCGGCCGACACCGGCCGCTGCTCGCTGCCCTTAACCAATAACGCCTGGTTATCCTGAGCCTGAGTCAGAATGGCCTGAATCTGTGCTGCCGTCGCATCCGCCATCGCCTGCTGATATTCACCTTTGCTGACCGGGGCGTCGGCGTCCATCTGCCACAAACACAGTGCCGGCTGACGCTCACCGTTGAGCTGCCAGTGCTTGCTCTGCGCATTCGGGCTGGGCTGAACGGGCAGAAACTGGATATCGCTGTCATAAATAAACGGGCTGTCCGGCAGTGCAAACACCCGGTTAGCCGCTGCCACCATGCCGGCGGTCGAACGCCAGTTAGTGCCCAGCGTATAGTGCGCGCTGACCTGGCGCCTTGCCCGGATGTAGGTAAAGATATCTGCACCGCGAAAAGCATAGATCGCCTGTTTGGGATCGCCGATCATGAACAATCCCGAGTCCCTAGCTGTATGAACCGGTCCGGCCTGATCATCAGGCAGATACACAGTGCTGAAGATCTGATACTGAAGCGGATCGGTGTCCTGAAACTCATCAATCATGGCAACGGGATACAAATGGCGGATCCTGGCTGCCAATGCGCCTTCGCCGCTATCTTTGTCCGTCAGTAAAGCCGCCGCCAGCTGAGTCAGCAGATCATCAAACGACAGCCAGCCCTTGCGCTGCTTGGCCTCTGCCAGCAGTTCCCGGCAGGCCTGAATCGCATGGGCCAGAATCGGCTCCCTGACACTGGGCTTGGCAGCCAGCAAGTCATGAATGGCGGCAAATACCGGATGCTGCGGCACGGTGCCCTTGGCGGTTTTCTCTTCCAGCACCGCCTGATCAAATTTTTCCAGCGCCTTGGGCAAGCTGTAATCCAGCGTTGGCTGGCTTGACCACAGTCCCACTTCTTCAAGCGCTTTAGGCAGGCTGGTTTTGGTATAGCTGCGTTTATTCACACCTGAGTCACTGATCAGTGCCAGAAAATCTGCCGCGTGCTCGCGCCAGCCCTGCTTTACCGCCTCAATCCGCTGCAGATTCTGCTGATGCAGCTGCGTCAGATCGCCCGACAGCGGCGGGGCCATCAGTGTGACCGGGGCGCCGGACAAAAACGCATTGATATCTTTGAGCAGCTCTGCCGGTGCTGGCCAGCAACGACGGATTTCGTTCGCCAGTTCGCGGGGCAGAGGGTAAAAATAGCGCCGCCAGTAATCCGCCGCCACCTGCGCCCGCAGCTGGCTTTCTTCGGTAATGAATTCATTGGAAAACAGGCTGCCTGATTCGAAGGCATTTTGCGTCAGCATACGCTGGCAGAAACCATGGATGGTGAAGATCGCCGCTTCATCGATCTGCCTTTCCGCCTGCAGCAGCAAGGCCGCCGATCGGGCATGATCCGGCAGATCACGCAGCAGAGCCGCCAGCACAGGATCATCACTTATGCCGCGGCTGAAGGCGATCCTGGCATCATGAATACGGCGACGGATCCGGTCACGCAGCTCAGCCGTTGCCGCTTCGGTAAAAGTCACCACCAGTATCTTATCCACCGTCAGAGGCTGCGGGTACGCGGTATTGGCATCACCGTGTCCCAGCAGCAAACGCAGGTACAAGGTCGCTATGGTAAAGGTTTTCCCTGTCCCTGCCGATGCTTCTATCAGTCGCGTACCGTGCAGCGGAAACACCATAGGTTCCAGTGTTTGCGGCATGATGGCGGAGACATCTGTTGATGGGGTCAAAGTCATGATCGTCAACCGGTTCCTGTTGTCAGGCTCGCTGCGGCTCATGCACTCACTCCATAAGCCGCAGCGACAATAATTTAGGTTTCAGGCAGCATAAATGATGGAAAGCTGCCGCTGGTTTCAAAGCACTGTGTGATCTCTGACTGATTAGCTCTCAACCAGCGGATTCTATTCTGATTCATCTATCACTATGGGATACGTTTCACATTTTCAGTGTCGGGCTTTCGGTAGTATCGCTGCCAAGAAATTTGGTCTACCTCTGGACCTTGTGGCCGACCGGTGAACACCCTACACCTTATAACGATTTTGCCGGCGGCCACCTCGCACCTTTCTCCTCGCACCTTCCACTAAGCTATCTCTTCAAGATGCATCAACACAGGCTGTAACACCCGCCGCGCCCAATCCATTGCCTCAATGGCAAGATCGTCCTGCCAGTTCGGCCAGACCCGAGCGATGTAAGCATTGCTGCCTTCACCGCTGAACAGATAACTGTCGTTAAACACCCCGGCCATTTTGGTGAATACTTTTTCCTGACTGTCTTCATCTGTCAGCCAGTGCCCGCTTTTGTCGCGCAGCGCCTCCAGGCCGGCCTGCGCCGTTCGCGGAAAATAAGGCAAAGGGGATGACTGTCCGGCCAGATACCCTTCTGTCAGCATAGTCAGTTGCTCCCTGGCGTACGCTGCCTCAACGGGCCGCAGACGAACATGCTTGTCAATACCCAGTATATGGCTATCGGCAGTTATCCCCTGTACCGACATCGCCAGATGCTCCAGCCAGGCATGAACAAGATCCTGGGTCCGCACTTTGCCGGGCCTGAAGTGAATCACTCCAGACGCAGTATAATGGCGGATCCAGCCTTGTAACCGGCACTGCCCGGAAGAGATCGCCATCGGCAGGTCAATTTCCGGATCCTCGAGTGGTGAGGCAAGCAAACCTGCAATTCGCTCAGCCAGCGGGGCTATCTGCTGTTGTTCCTGCTCCAGAGTCAGCTCACCAAATGCCGCAATCGGCAAGGTGCCGGCCGCCTGCTGCATTGCCTGAAAACGGCTCATCGCTTCGGGGCGGGTTTGCGCTTCGAGCATAGTGGTCAGCAAATGTGCCCGCAGCTGATAACTCTGCAGGCCATCGAGCGCAAAGGGCTCTTCATCCACCATGGCCCCAGCAGCGGCGTCAAAATACACCTTGAGACGCCGGTTAAAAAAGTACTGCACCGGCAGGCGCCAGAAGCGCTGCAACTCTGCCATTTCAATCACAGGCAGTGAGGCGGATGACTCCGCCAGATCCGTCAGCGCAAACGGGGACAGCGATTGCGACAGGAAATCCACAGTGTCGACCGTGATGCGCCGTGCCGCGGGCAGCCATTCGGCGGCATAGCTGGGCAATGTTCCCAGAAACGCCTGCGGGCTGAACGGCGTCAGTGGATGGTGGTGAGTCAACCAGCGGATCAGGCGCTCCGCTGAGTCTTCAGGAGGCAGCGCGCTGTCTCCCTGCAGACAAAAACCCTGCTGGCAATAATCCAGTAACTCACTGAGCAGGACGGAAGGCATTTTTTCGCTGTTATCCTGAATAGAGCGCCCGACATAACTGATGTACAGCTGCTGCTGGGCAGACAGGAGTGCTTCCAGAAACAGGTATCTGTCATCGTCGCGGCGAGAACGGTCACCGGCGCGCTGGCGCCCCACCATCAGATCAAAGCCTTCAGGGGCAATCGTTCTGGGATACACACCATCATTCATTCCCAGCAGACAGACCACTTTAAACGGGATCGAACGCATCGGCATCAGGGTACAGAAGTTTATCTGACCGGCCAGAAAGCGCTGACTGACACGCTCGCCGCTCAGCTTGTCATTGAGGTAATCGCGCATGATCGCTGGCGTCAGCGCTTGCTGATAACCGGCATCATCCAGCTGTTGCTCCAGTTGCTGCAGCTTTTCCCGGATCAGACGCAGCACCAGTTCGCCTTCAGTATCGACACTGAAAAAGTCATCCAGCAGCTGATTCAGCACACTGAACCACTCGACCGCCGAATGCGGCTGATTGAGTACCCGGCGGTAATGGATTAGCTGCTCAACAAAGACACTGAGCTGGCCGGCCAGTTCGGCATCCATGCCCTGCACTTCATCATAGGCCAGTATCCCCTGATACAAACCCGCCTGCGCCGGCATCGCATAGCCAAGCAACATACGCTGCAACCCGAACAGCCAGGTATTTTGCTGCTGCACCGGCAGTGAAAATTCGCTCGCCGTGTCGGCATCCAGTCCCCAGCGGATCCCGGCTTCCTCAATCCAGCCCTTTACCTGCATGAAACGATCGCTGTCGAGATTAAACCGCTTCATGATGGCCGGTACTTCCAGCAATTCCGTCAGCTCAGAGGCATGACAACGGCTATTGGGTAAATCCAGCAAGCGCAGACAGGCCAGCAGTACGGGGTTTTCCTGATCGGCACTGCGGTCAGAAATGGAAAATGGCAGGTAGCGCTCAGACGGCGCATTACCGAAAACGGCCTGAATATAAGGGCTGTAGGCATTGATATCGGCAACCATGACCACGATATCGCGTGGCGACAGGCCGGGATCGGCATCCAGCATCGCCAGCAAATTATCATAGAGAACTTCCACTTCCCGCATCGGTGAGTGGCAGACGTGCACCGACAAAGAGCGGTCTTGCGCCTCAACCGGCTGTTTGTGCCGGCTGTCGGCCAGCAGCTGGTCATTCACTCTGTCTTCCAGATTCAGGATGTCTGACTGAATGCTGTGCAGCAGGCTGTCAGACTGAATATCGACAAACGCATCAACTTCATAGGCCTGTAATTCCGACAGCAGATACAGATTGTCCCGTCCCAGCTTACCCAGTGACGCTAACAATGTGTTGCCAACTGCGGCATCCTGATGCGTTTCGTCAATCAGGTTATCTTCCAGCGAGCCTTTGAGTATCCCCACGGCCCCGGCCTTCTCGCTGTGTTGATCCTGCCAAATCACCTGCTGACGCTGCTGCGCTGCCAGCCGGGCCAGATACTTGCGATCTCTGACATCCCCCCAGTAGTGGCGACAAGGATTGGTAAACATCAGGTGCACATCAATGTGCTGCCCCAACGCCGCCAGGGCATCCATATAGCGTGGCGGCAGCGCTGAGATACCGAAGACAAACAGACGCTGAGGTAATCCATCCGGCAGCTTCGTCCCGGACTGGGCGTACTGCGTCAGCGTTTCAATAAACTGCTGATACAAATTAGCGCGGTGGTATGGCGATTGCCCCTGCGCCAGAATGTGGTCATACAGCGCCTGCCATAACACTGGCTGCCAGGGGTGATCGCCCGCCAGTTCAGGATCAATGTGCCCGGCTTCCCACTCCTGTATCCACTCCGGCCGGTACACCAGATACTGATCAAAAATGTCGGCAATTTTTCCGGCCAGCTGAAAACGGCGCTGCTGATGGGCATCCTCTGCAAGGTAACGCGCCAGTGGCGCAAATTCCGGCTGCTCCAGCAATCCGGGCAGCACCTGCATCAGCGACCAGGTCATGGCGTCTTTATTGAAGGCACTGCGTGCCGGCACGTCCTGCAGCACTTTGGTGAACATGTCCCAGATGAAGGTCGCTGGCAGCGGAAAAGTAATATTGGCGGCCACGCCCTGCGACTGGGCCAGTTCGAGTTTGAGCCATTGTGACATGCCCGGACTCTGCACCAGAATCTGCTCAGGGATAAAAGGGTCTGAAAGCGGATCCCGGCGGATCAGCTCAACCAGCAAAGACTTCAGCAGATCCAGCTGGTTGGAATGGTAGACAGTAAACACGCATCAGGCTCGCTGGCAGAGAATAATGCCATGATTGTCTACCAAGGCACGCAGGGTGTAAACAGCAGTGCCTGTGATGACCGCCGACCTTTCGCTTCAATGCATTACATCACTGCTCTGCGATAGCCTACCTCAGCGGTACAATAATGGGCCAGATAGCGCACTATGACATAACTGACCACCACAGTAGCGATTAACAGCTCGGCCAGAGCCAGCACCTGAACCTGATGCGCGTAGTCGGCCAGCAGGGGTTGAGTGCTCATCCAGTGAGCCGTTTTGTACAAGGCCGTCGCCCCGATCACCATAGGGAACGTAAACGCGGCATAAGCCGGACTGAAGGGTAATCGCAAGAGTCTGAAGAAGGCCAGATAAATCACCAGCGTCATCAGCAATCCGATACTCGCCAGCAGTGCTACCAGTAACACTGAAGGGTACGCCGTCACTGTCAGATAACCCGCCAGTGACAAACTGGCCGGTGCCGCCAAAATCGCAATGGTCGGCTTGGCCGCATCCGGTACTTGATGACAGAAAATCAGCCGGTATAACATCACGGGCAGCATCAGGGCGTAAGCACTCAGGCCAAACACCATCAAGCCCTGCGCCAGGGGTGCCAGCGCCCCACCCGGAAAAGTGACATCGGCCACTATGATACCGACAGGCGGCACAAACCAGCTGGGCACCATATGGTGCAGCTCAAACCGGCTCAAGCGGAGGAAGACAAAGCAGGCTAAAAACGCCAGATGCAAGATCACAGCCGCCAGCCACAATACTAACCCGGCAAGCGGCAGATATGTCGCCAGCGCATGAGAAACCACCATAAGTGCCATCGAAAAAGTAGGCACGACACTGCCGACCACAGGGTGCTTCAAATCCTGCCACAGTAACTGAGGATGTAAAACAAACTTCAGCGTCAGCCCCAGCAGCATCACAGCGGCAATGACGGCACTGCCCGTTTGCGCCATACCGTGAAATGGCGCCGCATTCTCCCAGCACCAGCCCAGGCTGGCAATGGCCAGAGCCAGCCCGGCCATGGGTGTAGGCATCAGGGTAAACCGATTTTTCCAGGCTTGATTCATGATTTGCTCTCCATCACATCCGATTCGTTTTTTGTTCTTTTTGTTCTTTTTGTCGATAGAGGCAGTGTACTTCTCTCGCATGGTTTAGAATAATTGAATAAATTTAAACAATAGTTAAATTTAATTTAACCGATAAAGAACGACTATGAACATTGCGCTGAAACAATTAAGAGTCTTCGTTGCCGTAGCACAGGAAAAAACCATTACTGCTGCCGCCGAGCGCCTGTTTCTGACCAAGCCGGCTGTCAGCATGGCGCTGGCCGAGCTGGAAAAACAACTCAGCCAACCACTGTTTGATCGCCACAACAACCGGCTGACCCTAAACAGCGAAGGCAAGCGCCTGTTACCTCTGGCCGATGAACTGCTCCAGCGTACCCAGAGTATTGAACAACTCTTCGCACAAACCGGCGCGTTGTCCGGCAGCTTGGCTGTAGGTTCCAGCGATACCGTAGGTAATCAGCTCACGCCTTTTCTGCTGCGGGATTTCAGGGCGCAAACAGCGCATACTGACCAGTCACTGCTGATCGGCAATACCGCGGCAATCGTGAAAAAGTTAGGTGATTTTGAACTGGATATCGGACTGGTTGAAGGCCGGGTCACGGAAAAACACTTGGTAAGCCAACCCTGGCTTAAGGATGAGATGGTAATTATCGGTCATCCCGAGCACCCACTGCTGACCAGAAACAACCTGTCTCTGTCAGATCTTGAACACTCGGAATGGGTACTCAGGGAAGCCGGATCCGGCACCCGGGATTATTTCCTGCATCATCTCGCCCCGGGAATTGATAACTGGCAGCTGGCCTTTGAGCTCAACACCACAGAAGCCATTATCAACAGCGTCGCCGCCGGACTGGGCCTGACCTGTATATCGCGGCGCGCGGTCCATCATGCAGTACAGGAAAAACGCGTGGCTGAACTGCCCATCACGCTGAGCAAGCAGAGACAATACTGGCTGCTGTATCACAAAGACAAATACAACAGCCCGCTGTTATCTGCATTTATTGCATTCTGCCAGCATTGGCAACCGGGCTCAGATCCGGTTATCGCCGCCACTGAAGGCAATGATCTGGCTGATCTGACATAAAGGCCGGCCGGATTCCTGCTGCCAGTCATTAAACGCCGTCTGTGCCGCCGACAGGGAGCGCTGGGTGTCCCGACCGCCATCAATAATTCCGGTACTGCGCAGGTAAGCTTCAACATCCTGGCTGAGAATAAAAGTATCTTTGCCCATCACCCGCAATGTATAGGGGCCGGTATTACCGCCCAAACGCTTACCTTTGCTTTTCAGATAGTGCCATAAGCCGATAATGTCATCCGATGGCCATGCTGCGACCATAGCGGCAAACGAGCCGTGCTCTTTCGCGGCTCGGTGAATCATGTACGCATTTTCCGGAATCGTCATGACTTTGCCGAGATGACGGATAATGGCCGGATCTGTGGCTTTTCGCTCCCACATTTCGTTCGGCACCAGCAATAACTTTTCTATATCAAAGCCAAAGAATACCGACTCAAAACCGTCCCACTTTTGCCTGACCACTTTCCAGCTCATACCAGACTGGAACACTTTCTGCGTAAAGGCGGCCAGCCAGCGATCATCGGCAATGGCGGTCAACGCCTCTGCACTAAGCGGGGCCGACAACAAGCTTTCCAACGCCGCCTTGCCCCCTTTGCGATCAGCGGCACGGGTATAAATTTGTTCAAATTTTTCTCTCATGCTCACAAGAACACCTTCTGTCAGAACTCAGCACTGGACTATGCCTTTATCCTACTGTATAAAAAACCAGTTAATCAATATCTGGAGAGGGTGACCATGGCTGTTATCGTCAAATATGTAGTAGAGCGCAACGGAGAAGAGAAGATGACTTTTACCTCTAAATCTGAAGCTGATGCCTACGATAAAATGTTGGATATGGCTGACGAGCTGTTTGCTGTTCTGAGTGAAAGCAAACTGCTTGAAGACGAAGCCAAACAGGAAGAATTAGCACTATTCCTGGCACAAGAGCGTGAAAAAGTCCTTGTCGCTCTGGGGGCGAAAAAAGCCAAACCCGCCGCTAAAAAGAAAGCGGTAGAACCCGAAGCTGTGCAAGACGATACTGACAGCGAAGCCGCCTGAGTCAGTCCCCTTGACGATGAATAATAAACCTCCGCCGGGAGGTTTATTTATTTCCGTGTTTATTCACAAAGACTGATTTTATATGTGGTTAAGTGCGGATTTTCGTCATTTCTCAGTCATTTTGCCATGAATGGCAGATTTCCCCTTCAATATCCCGCTCAGTCTCTTTATGATGGGAACATCTCACTTTTTCAATATCAGACAGACTGCCATACATTGCAGTCGTTATCCCTTTTGACATGGAGACCATTTCATCATGGCGACATTTTCTCTAGCCCTGGGTACCGCGACCAAAAACCGTGACGGTAAAATCATCGAAGCTTTCTTCCCGACCCCGCTGCTGAATCCAGCTCAGGCTCTGGTTGATGCCATCGCAAAAGTTGTTGATTACCAGGAAGGTAACCAAGCCATTGAGATTACCCCGGCTCAGGCGGCTGAACTAGCCGGTGCTTTCGCAGCGAATGGCGAGCAAGCCAGTGCTGGTTTTGCTGAAAAAGCAGCACAATCCAGCCAGTCTCTCGTGGTAGTCATTCTGGCTGCTGATACGGCGCCGGCTTCTGTTGCTGAAGGCTTCCTGAAACTGCAATTGATCTCTCAGCGACTGGTTAAGCCTCATGGTCTGGTACTGGACGGTATCTTTGGTTTGCTGCACAACATTGCCTGGACCAATAAAGGCCCGATTGATCTGCCTGAACTGGCAGAGCGTCAGATTGAAGCTCGCCTGAACGGCGAGGTGCTGACTGTCGATTGCGTTGATAAATTCCCGAAAATGGTCGATTACATAGTGCCGGCTGGCGTGCGAATTGCCGATACCTCCCGTGTTCGCCTCGGCGCTCACGTCGGTGAAGGTACCACAGTGATGCACGAAGGCTTTATCAACTTCAATGCCGGTACAACAGGTGTGAGCATGGTTGAAGGCCGTATTTCTGCCGGTGTTGTGGTCGGCGATGGTTCCGATATCGGCGGCGGCGCTTCTATCATGGGTACCCTGAGTGGCGGCGGTAAAGTGGTCATTGCGATTGGTGAAAACAGCCTGCTGGGTGCCAATGCCGGTCTTGGCTTCCCGCTTGGCGATCGTTGTACCATTGAGTCTGGCTTGTATGTCACCGCAGGCACCAAAGTAACTATGCTGGATGCAGATGGCAATGTCGTTGAAACCGTCAAAGCACGCGATCTGGCGGGCAAATCCGATCTGCTGTTCCGTCGTAACTCAGTAAGCGGCGCGATCGAATGTCTGACCAATAAAACTGCGGTTGAGCTGAACAGCGAGTTGCACAGCAACAACTGATCCTCAGTCACTGAGTGAAAGATCGCAAAAGGCTGCCAATGGCAGCCTTTCTTATTTGTATCAGTAGCCTCTTTCCGCCAGCCCGAACTGGCTGGCATCTTGCCGGCATTCATCTGGGTAACCTGGGTTAAGCGCTGTGGTCACTGTTTTCTTACCCGTGCAGTACTCATATCGCCCCTGCAGATAGCCCGCGCGGTATTTTTCATAATCAGATTCAGACATCACGCCAAGCCGGTCCAGGCGCTTTTTCTCCCACTCCTGATAACCATACTCTCCGTGATAAGCCCCCAGTTCCTGCCATTCACCATGCTGAGACAAGTTAGCCTCATACTGACTGACACAAGCCGATAGCAAAATAATCACCACCAAACAGATCAGCTGACGCATACGACCTCCTCAGCCAACTGCGATCCGGTGTCTTAAGTATGGAAGAATATCTCTGGCGTGAGAAAGTTTCTCATCTGAGCCTTTTATCAAGGCTGGCTCAGTTCCAGCGATGCCTGCCGTCCTGATTCACTTCTTACCCCCAGATTCACCAATACGATTCCAAGGAATGCGGCGCTCAGCAATACTGCCCCAAGATGCCAGGGCTGGCTGATCCCCATCTGTAACAGGCAATGGCTGATAACAGACGCCGCAACCATCTGGCAAGCCCCGGATAACGCAGACACAGTCCCTGCTTTTTCACCGTACGGAACCAAAAGCATCGACTGTGCACACGGAAAAGCAATGCCGTTTGTCATCGCCAGCAGAAAATGGGCCGCTGACATCCAGACCGGGTCTAACGGGGCCAACACATACACAGCGGCCGAGACCAATTGCATCAAAGGTGCCAGCTGCAACATTCTTGCTGTCCCCAACTTTGGCCGTAAGCGCTGACACAGCAAACCACCAAAAAGCAGTCCGCAAGCCGGCACCATAGCCCACATCGCATACTGGTCAGAGCTTATCCCTAACTGAACTTGCATAATGTAGGGCATCATGGAAATTGCCAGTACAACCATGGCAAAATTGATCCAGCCTATACCGGCAAATGTCAGGAAATGGCGGTCTTTAAACAAAGACAGGTAATTACCCGCAAGTTGCTTAACTGAAGGTGGCATGCCTGTTGTCTTTAAGGTTTCGCGAAAGCTAAATACAAGCAATAACCAAACCAGTGCGATGTAAGCAATAAGCAGCACAAAAACAGAAAGCCAGCCCAGATAATGATTAACCATACCGCCAATCACTGGGGCCATAATAGGAGTAAATGCGGCAACAATGGCTAACCAAGTCATGGCTTTCGCCAGATTTTGCTTTTGGTAGCTATCCCGGATTGTCGCCCTGGCCAGTACAGACACACTGCCGGCCCCACAGCCCTGAATAAAGCGTCCAAGCAATAATCCGGAAAACGATTCCGCTTTGAAAATCACCAGTGCAACACCGAACAAAGCTATCATTACCCCAGCAAGCAATACTGGCCGACGACCCAGCACGTCAGAAAGCGGACCGTAAACCAGCTGTGAGGGACCAAAACCTAACAGATAAATGGCAACCAGAAGCTGTGTTTGATCTGAGGTCAATGTCAGATCCTGTCCAATCCAGGGTAACAATGGAAACACCAGGCCAAGACTGAGCTGACCAATACTGACAATCAAACAAGCAAATAACAGGGGTTTCCAATGGAATGCTGGCATACATTTCTCTATATCGATAACAACACAGATATTATGCCTGCATACTGGCCAGGAATAAGCCATCATTGGCAACAGGAGCTATGTCCTGACAGGAAAGAATAGCCGCACTGTTCTGCGGCTATTTCATGAAATGAAAGACTTAGGAGTCGGAGCTCTGTGTTTTTTGAATCACATAACGAAACGGATTAGTGAAAGAGAACTTGCTGCCCTGAGTGGTAACCCGCCCCTGTTTCATTGCAACCAGCACTTCGCGCTGTATTCTGACTAACGAAAAGAAACGTATCACCATGAACACAATAAATATCGGCATGATGATTTGCGCCATGGAGGCTGACTTTAACAAGAAATCATTCCCTAACCAGACCGCGAGCATCACCAGCATCAGGTACAAGGAATGCGGTTTCAGCGTAATAGTGACAGAATCAGCGGTTTCTTGCCGCTCGTAGAATAAACTCATGGCGAATTATCTTTAATCATCCCAGAAAAATTGTCCTAACCCTCTCACAGCCTCACACCTAAGGCAAGAGCTTAACCAACCAAATTGTAACCAGTTTCTACCTGCTAGAGCGGGTTCAGAGGCGTGTCATGAGGTTTCAATAAGTAACGAGCAGTCGAACAAATTACAAACGCCAGATAGCAAAAAACCCAGCCATTGCTGACTGGGTTTCTCTAAGAAGTGGCGGAGCGGACGGGACTCGAACCCGCGACCCCCGGCGTGACAGGCCGGTATTCTAACCAACTGAACTACCGCTCCGAAACTGGTTATTTTCAATGTGCTCGTCGTTATTCTGCATTCTTCACTCAGTCACATACTTTATGTATGCTCCTTCGTTCATCGTTTGAATGCCTTGAGCGCATT
>NZ_JAKLTE010000024.1:0-62743 GCF_022014395.1 Photobacterium sp. WH77
ATCGGGTGAGCATTCTCTAGATCCTGAGTTTTTTGCAGAGCCAGTCACAGGCTCTTAATGAGTAATACATAAAAAAAACAAATCCCACGCCGATTAGTGCAATCAAACCAACCACAAACCATTTATTTTCCATTTTCATTACTGGAGCATCAATATCAACACCGAACATACTCGGGATAACATTGATAACTATTGCGAGCAGGACACCATCAATCGCAAATGCAATATTCATCAGCGTAAAACGTAGAAAACGATGGAGTTTTGTCCGGCCTTCTGCTATTGAAAATGGGTGATCTTTTAGTTTCGATCTCTTCTCTCTATAAATCATCCACGCCAATATCCTTTATAACCTCAGTGGTTTTTATCACAGCATTAACGGTTACTGTCTCTCATTCTTTGTAATTCTTTCTTAAACTCGATCATAAGGTCATCCGTTACTGGCTGAAGTTGTTTCACTTCAGAAATCATCACTGGCTGCATCTTTTGTTGTATCCGAGGTAGTTCTTGGATTAGTTTTTTACCCGTAGAGGACATATAAAAATCAAAAATCTCATCCAGTTCCTCTTTTGTAAATGCTTCCTTATAAAGCGTAACAATTAAGTTCATTACTTTTTTTGAATGATAAAACTCGGATAAAACTTGCTTATGCATATAACTATAACTAACCGCTAACGATGCTTCATCTTCATTATCAACATCAATAAACTGTGCATATTGGCTTAAGGCTACAGATCTGAGACCTTCCACTGTTACATCTATTGATTCATTAATATTCAGCACATCAACTAACTTTTCAGCAGATCTGATATGAGCAGCATCATCCGCCAATGTGGAAAAAGGAAAAAAAAGAACAACCCATACAAACACGTACTTCATCAAATCAATACCAATATGAAATCAAAACCATATAAATTTAACCATAATTAGTCTGTTTTACACAGCGTTAATTCTCTCCCTGATAGTCACACCACCTGACTGGTGATCTGCTTCAGCAGCCGGTCCATGGCGCGGTAGCCTAAGGCTTCGGCCAGATGGACCCGTTCGATCTCGGGTTTGCCGGCCAGATCGGCGATGGTGCGGGCGACTTTGATGATGCGGTGATAGGCGCGGATTGACAGGCCGAGCTGGTGCAGGGCGGTTTCGAGAAACTCGGCGTCGGCTTTGGTCAGCGCACAGTGCTGGTCCAGTTCACGGGTACCGAGCAGAGCGTTGATCTTGCCGCCGCGGCTGTGCATCCGGCCCCGTGCTTCCTTCACCCGCTCTTTGATCACCCCTGTGTTTTCCCCTCTGTCGCCGCCCTGTGCCAGGGTGCCACGGGGCAGGGCGGGGATCTCAATCGACATATCAAACCTGTCCAGCAACGGGCCGGACAAACGCCCCAGATAACGCAGTATCGCCTGCGGATTGGTACGGGTCTGGCTGCCTTCGTAGTAACCGGTCGGGCTGGGATTGAGGGCGCCAATCAGCTGAAACCGCGCCGGAAAGGTGGTTTTGCTGGTGGCACGGGAAATCACGATCTCGCCAGATTCCAGCGGCTCACGTAAAGAATCCAGCACTTTTCGCTCAAACTCCGGCATTTCATCTAAAAACAGAATCCCGTTATGGGCCAGCGAAATTTCACCGGGGCGGGGGATGGAGCCGCCGCCCACCAGCGCTGCCATCGAGCTGGAATGATGCGGGGCGCGAAACGGACGGTTGCGCCAGTTGCCGGCATGGAGTGACTGCGCGGTCAGGGAGGTGATAGCGGCCGTTTCCAGCGCTTCCTCGACATCCATCTCCGGCAGCAAATCGCACAACCGTGAGGCCAGCATGGTCTTGCCGGTGCCGGGCGGGCCGACAAACAGCAAATTGTGACCGCCTGCCGCGGCGATCTCCAGCGCCCTTTTGCCCTGCTGCTGGCCTATGATGTCCTGCATGTCGCGGCCATTGACCATCGGCACTGCCTGACCGGGCGCGCGACAATGCAGCGACAACGCTTCCTGACCACACAGGTAGGCACACACGGCCAGTAAGCTGGCCGCTGATTTGTGTATCTCTCTGCCCACCAGCGCCGCCTGATCGCCATTGGCATCGGGCAGCACCAGGCAGCGATTCTTCTGCTTGGCCGCCAGCGCCGCCGGCAGCGCGCCCTTGATGGAACGTAACTCGCCAGACAGGGCCAGTTCGCCCAAAAATTCATGATCGTGCAGCTTAGTGTCGGGGATCTGGCCGGATGCGGCCAAAATGCCCAGCGCGATGGGCAAGTCAAAGCGCCCGCCCTCTTTGGGCAGATCGGCCGGGGCCAGATTGACAGTGATCCGGCGCGACGGAAACTCGAAATTAGCATTCACTATCGCGCTTCTGACTCTGTCTCTGGCCTCCTTCACTGTGGTTTCAGGTAACCCCACCAGATTGACCGCCGGCAGGCCATTACTGAGGTGAACCTCTATCGTAACCGCCGGCGCATCCACCCCGACACAAGCCCTGCTGTGAACTATCGCCAACGTCATTTTCAACCTCTCAATAAATTAATTAACTGCCATATCACTGGATAAACACGTTTTATCAGCATAATGTACGCAAGATATCCAAGGCGGATTGAAAATAACCACAACAAATTTCTTGTCATGCGACGAATGTCTGTGTTAAGACTAAGGACGCACAACATATAAACAAGAATTTTGGACAGACAAGCCAATGCTATTAAACGTCAACCTACTGGTCCTCATTATTAACGTCATCGTGGTGATTATCTCACCGCGACGGGGGCTGGCAGGCGTAAAATAGCACATACGCAAACACACGCTAAAAAAGCCCCCGCACCGAAAGGTCCGGGGGCTTTTTTCATATCTGATGCCAGAAGACTGCACTATTCCAATAAACCGCAGCACTGGCAGAGGTCATCAAGAAACAGGGAGCCATGATGACAGGCGCAGAGTTAGTAGTAGAAGCCTTGAAACAACAGGGGGTGAGCACAGTCTTCGGATATCCGGGCGGTGCCATCATGCCAATTTACGATGCCTTGTACGATGGCGGCGTCAAGCATGTGCTGTGCCGCCACGAACAAGGTGCGGCCATCGCCGCTATCGGTTATGCCAGAGCCAGCAAAGGGATAGGCGTTTGCCTGGCCACCTCAGGGCCGGGGGCCACCAATCTGATCACCGGACTGGCCGACGCCATGCTGGATTCCATCCCGTTAGTGGCTATCACAGGTCAGGTCGCCAGCCCTATGATAGGCACTGACGCGTTTCAGGAAGTCGATGTCCTGGGGATGTCACTGTCGTGCACCAAGCACAGTTTTCTGGTAACAGACCCGGCAGAACTGCCCGCCGTACTGAGCGAGGCCTTTGAAGTGGCACTGAGCGGCCGCCCTGGCCCTGTGCTGGTGGATATCGCCAAAGACGTACAAGTCGCCGCCATCGAACACCCGCTTGCCCCACTGCATGAATTACCTGCGTTACCCGAGACCGACCCTGCACAGTTTGCTCTGGCTCAGCAGCTTATTGCCGACAGCCAGCGTCCTATTCTTTATGTCGGTGGCGGTGTACAGCTGGCAGATGCCGTCGCCAGTGTGCGCGAGTTTCTCGACATCACGCACATGCCGGCAGTGTCGACCCTGAAAGGGCTGGGCTGTGTTGAGAAAAACTACCCCTATCACCTGGGCATGCTGGGGATGCACGGCACCAAAGCCGCCAACCTGGCGGTACAGGAAGCCGATTTACTGATTGCGGTCGGCGCCCGTTTCGACGACAGGGTGACCGGCAAACTGGATACCTTCGCGCCTCATGCCAAAGTGGTCCATCTGGATATCGATACCGCCGAGCTGGGCAAGCTGCGTCAGGCCCATGCCGCTTTGCGCTGCGATATCAATGAGGTGCTGCCGCAACTGGCCCGTCCGATGGCGCTGGCGCCCTGGCAACAACACGTTACCCGCCTGATGGCAGACAACGGCTGGCGTTATGACCATCCGGGCGAGCGTATTTTCGCACCGCTGCTGCTGAAACAACTGTCAGACAAAATGGATGACAACACTGTCATCAGCACAGATGTCGGCCAGCACCAGATGTGGGTGGCCCAGCATATGAGTCACAGACAACCGCAGAATCTGCTGACCTCGGCCGGGCTCGGCACTATGGGCTTCGGCCTGCCGGCCGCTATCGGTGCCAAGCTGTCCCGTCCGGACGATCAGTCTGTCCTGGTCTCGGGCGACGGCTCTTTCATGATGAATGTGCAGGAACTGGGCACCATCCGCCGTCTCGGCCTGCCGGTCAAGATTGTACTGCTGGACAACCAGCGTCTGGGCATGGTGCGTCAGTGGCAGGAGCTGTTCTTTGACGGCCGCTACAGCGAAACCAACCTGTCCGATAACCCGGATTTCGTCACCCTGGCCAGTGCCTTCGGCATCCCGGGCCAGACCATTACGCGCAAAGATCAGGTCGGTCCTGCGCTGGATACCCTGCTGGCGAGCGAGACAGCCTACCTGCTGCACGTTGCCATTTCTGAAGCTGATAACGTCTGGCCGCTGGTTCCACCCGGTGGTGCCAACCACGACATGATGGAGGAACCTGTATGACCCAGCACACCCTGACTATCCAAGCCACCAGCCGTCCGGAATTACTGGAACGTGTTCTAAGAATCACACGCCACCGCGGATTCATGGTAAAACAGTTTTCAATGGCGCATAGTGAAGATTGTCAGTCCGTCGACATTGAAGTCACGGTAGACAGCGAGCGTCCCATCAGTGCCCTCTATCACCAGCTGGACAAACTGTGGGATGTCAACGGCGTCACCATTTTAGAGCAACAACAAAAACAACAAATCAGCGCATAACGAAAGGATTACACAATGGCAAACACAGCAGATTACATTTGGTTTAATGGCGACATGGTGCCTTGGGCAGACGCGAAAGTACACGTACTGACTCACGCGATGCACTACGGTACTTCCGTGTTCGAAGGCATTCGCTGCTACGAAACGCCAAACGGACCTGTGGTCTTCCGTCACCGTGAGCACATGGCCCGACTGAAAGATTCTGCCAAGATCTACCGCTTCCCGATCCCATACACTGTTGATGAGCTGATGGAAGCCTGCCGCGAAACCCTGCGCGCCAACAAACTCAATTCTGCCTATATCCGTCCGCTGGGCTATGTGCCTAACGTGGGTCTGGGTGTCTGTCCGCCGAACGGCACGGAAATGGATCTGATCATCGCGGCGTTCTCCTGGGGCTCTTACCTGGGCGAAGAAGCACTGGCCAACGGGGTCGACGCCATGGTGTCGAGCTGGAACCGCGCCGCGCCGAATACCATTCCGACCGCTGCCAAAGCGGGCGGTAACTATCTGTCTTCGCTGTTAGTCGGTGGTGAAGCCCGTCGTCACGGTTATGCCGAAGGCATTGCGCTGGATGTGCGCGGCTACCTCTCTGAAGGGGCCGGCGAAAACATCTTTGTGATCCGCAACGGGGTGATTTCTACCCCACCGGCCACCAGCGCCATTCTGCCGGGCATTACCCGCGATGCCATAGTGACGCTGGCCAAAGACATGGGTTATGAGATCCGCGAAGAAAACATCGCCCGCGAGGCGCTGTATCTGGCCGATGAAGTCTTCATGACAGGTACCGCGGCGGAAATCGTCCCGGTACGCAGCGTTGATCAGATCACAGTCGGCGAAGGCAAACGCGGCCCGATCACCGAAAAGATTCAAGCGGCTTTCTTTGGCCTGTTCAACGGCCAGACTGAAGACAAGTGGGGCTGGCTGGATCCTGTATATCCGGCAAAATAAGCCACACTTATAAGCAAGAGAAGTAATGTCCCCGCTGGTGCTTTACGGCACCGGCGGCCAAAAAAGGAATTTCACGTTATGCCTAAGTACCGTTCAGCCACCACCACCCACGGCCGTAATATGGCGGGTGCCCGCGCCCTGTGGCGTGCCACCGGCGTCAAAGATGAAGATTTTGGCAAACCTATCATCGCTGTCGTTAACTCCTTCACCCAGTTCGTACCAGGTCATGTTCACCTGAAAGATCTGGGTCAGCTGGTTGCCGCTGAAATTGAAAAAGCCGGTGGGATTGCCAAAGAATTCAACACCATTGCCGTTGATGACGGGATTGCCATGGGTCACGGCGGCATGCTGTATTCCCTGCCGTCGCGCGAACTGATTGCCGACTCGGTCGAATACATGGTCAATGCCCACTGTGCCGACGCCATGGTCTGTATCTCCAACTGCGATAAGATCACCCCGGGCATGCTGATGGCGTCCATGCGCCTCAATATTCCGGTGATCTTCGTCTCAGGCGGCCCGATGGAAGCCGGTAAGACCAAACTCTCTGATCAGATCCTGAAACTGGATCTGGTCGATGCCATGATCCAGGGCGCCGATCCGAAAGTCTCTGACGAACAAAGCGAGCAGATCGAGCGTTCAGCCTGCCCGACCTGCGGATCCTGCTCAGGCATGTTCACCGCCAACTCGATGAACTGCCTGACCGAAGCCCTTGGCCTGAGCCAGCCGGGTAACGGCTCATGCCTGGCCACCCATGCCGATCGTAAAGAGCTGTTCATCACCGCCGGTCAGCGCATTGTCGGTCTGACCAAGCGTTATTATGAGCAGGACGACGACAGCGTGTTGCCGCGCAACATTGCCAGCAAGAAAGCCTTCGAAAATGCCATGGCGCTGGATATTGCCATGGGCGGCTCCACCAATACCGTGCTCCACCTGCTGGCGGCGGCGCAGGAAGGCGAGATCGATTTCACCATGGAAGACATCGACCGCATGTCGCGCCGGGTGCCTCACCTGTGTAAAGTGGCGCCGTCGACGCAGAAATACCACATGGAAGATGTCCACCGTGCCGGGGGCGTGTACGGCATTCTCGGTGAGCTGGACCGTGCCGGCCTGCTGCACTCAGACGTTCCCAACGTGCTGGGCATGACGCTGTCAGAAGCCCTGGCCCGCTACGACATCAAACAAACCGATTCAGAAGAGGTCGCTTCCTTCTTCCGCGCCGGTCCGGCCGGTATCCGTACCACTCAGGCCTTCTCACAGGACTGCCGCTGGGACACTTTGGATGACGATCGCGAGAACGGCTGTATCCGCAACAAAGCCCACGCTTTCAGTCAGGATGGCGGATTGGCCGTGCTGTCGGGCAACATGGCGGTCGACGGCTGTATCGTGAAAACCGCAGGCGTCGATGAAAGCTGCCTGACCTTCAAAGGCCCGGCCGTGGTGTTCGAGAGCCAGGAAACCGCGGTTGAAGGCATACTCGGCGGCAAGGTCAAAGCCGGTGATGTGGTGGTGATTCGTTATGAAGGCCCTAAAGGCGGCCCGGGCATGCAGGAAATGCTGTATCCGACCACTTACCTCAAATCAATGGGGCTGGGTAAAGAGTGCGCCCTGATCACTGACGGCCGTTTCTCCGGCGGTACCAGCGGCCTGTCTATCGGCCACGTGTCACCGGAAGCAGCCAATGGCGGCACCATAGGCCTGATTGAAAACGGCGATCTGATCACTATCGACATCCCTAACCGCGGTATTGAGCTGAATGTGGATGATGCCACCCTGGCACAGCGCCGTGCCGCCGCCGATCAACGCGGCTGGAAACCGGTCGACCGTCAGCGCAGCGTCTCTTTTGCCCTGCGTGCCTACGCCAACCTGGCGACCAGTGCCGATAAAGGCGCGGTCCGCGATAAATCCAAACTGGAAGGGTAAGTATGATGAGTGAGGTGACACAGGCCAGAGCTGCTGAGTTTCTCAGCGGCGCTGACTATTTAAGGGAAACACTGCGCGCCCCCGTATACGAGGTGGCGCAGGTCACCCCGCTTCAGGACATGGAAAGGTTATCCCAGCGTTTGGGTAACCGTATCCAGATCAAGCGCGAAGACCGCCAGCCAGTGCACTCATTCAAACTTCGTGGTGCCTACAACATGATGTCTCAGCTGACCGCTGCACAACGCCAGGCAGGTGTGATTGCCGCGTCAGCGGGTAATCATGCACAGGGTCTGGCATTGTCAGCCCGCCAGCTGGACGTCAAAGCTGTGATTGTCATGCCGCGCACCACCCCGGATATCAAAGTAGAAGCGGTCAAAAGCTTCGGCGGCGAAGTGGTGCTGCATGGCAGCAACTTTGATGAAGCCAAAACGTACGCGATTGAACTGGCTGAAAAGCACCAATTCACCTTTATTCCTCCGTTCGACCACCCGGCGGTGATTGCCGGGCAGGGCACGATCGGCATTGAGCTGGTCCAGCAAAACGGCCATCTCAACTATGTGTTCGTGCCTGTCGGCGGCGGCGGTCTGGCCGCCGGGGTGTCGGTACTGCTCAAACAACTGATGCCGGAAATCAAGGTAATAGGTGTTGAAGCCGAGGATTCCGCCTGCCTGCGTGCCGCACTGGATGCCGGTGAGCCGGTTACTCTGGATCAGGTTGGCCAGTTTGCCGACGGGGTGGCGGTGAAGCGGATCGGCGACGAGACCTTCCGGCTGTGCCAGCAGTATCTCGACGATGTGATTACGGTCAGCAGTGACGAAATCTGCGCCGCCGTAAAAGACATTTTTGAAGATACCCGCGCGATCGCCGAGCCGTCAGGAGCATTGTCGCTGGCCGGTCTGAAGAAATACAGCGAGCAGCATCAGCTGCAAGGTCAGCAGCTGGCTTCGATTTTGTCGGGTGCCAACCTGAACTTTCACGGCTTGCGCTATGTGTCTGAACGTTGCGAACTGGGTGAAAAGCGCGAGGGTCTGCTGGCCGTCACTGTGCCGGAACGGCCGGGCGCGTTTCTCGATTTCTGTCACCTGCTGGGCGGCAGGGCAGTCACTGAGTTCAACTATCGCTACAACGACGACACGCTGGCCAATGTCTTTGTCGGTGTCCGTTTGCTGCAGGGGCAGGAAGAGCTGGAAAGCATCATTACCGATCTGCGAAAAGGCGGCTATCCTGTGGTGGATCTGTCTGATGATGAAATGGCCAAGGTGCATGTGCGCTACATGATTGGCGGCCGCCCGTCCAAGCCGCTGCAGGAGCGCCTGTACAGCTTTGAGTTTCCGGAATATCCGGGGGCATTGCTGAAATTCCTGACCACATTAGGTACCCACTGGAACATCAGCCTGTTCAACTACCGTAACCACGGTGCCGACTACGGCCGTGTGCTATGCGGAATTGAACTCGAAGATCATGACCTGCTGTCCTTCACCAGCCATCTGCGTGAACTGGGTTACCAGTGGAAAGACGAGACCGGCAATCCGGCCTACCAGTTCTTCCTCGCCCAGTAAGCAAATAGATCAGTAAACTGGTAGTAAACCAGCCAGAAAAACACAGCCCCGTATAAACGGGGCTGTTTTCTTTCACCTTTATCCTTTTCACTACCCTTATCGCTCCCGTCAGGATTTATCTTTCTGGGTCAGCGCCCGGGTGTATTCCGCCATGAAACCGGCCAGATTGATACTCTGCTGCAAAATCACATTCCGGGCCGAATGGGGCAGACGACTGAAATACTGGAGCAAGCGGTCAATTTCTTCTTTATATTCGCTTTCCAGAATTTCCAATCCTTCATCCCCGTACACGAACCAGGTCAGCGGCCGCTCAGTGATTTCTGAAATCGCCGACAGCAAACGCACTTTAGGCTCGGTTTTTCCTGTCTCCAGGTCCAGATAAGTTTGCCGGGCGACCCCCAGTTGCTGAGCCATATGTACCTGAGTCAGGCCTTTCCACTCTCGCGCTTCCTTGATCCGCGAGGCGATCTTCGCTTTAGGATCTGTCATCAATACCTCCACCACTGCAATATGTTCCGACCAAACAGGCCAGCATAAAATCAGCCAACTCAGGTGTTATTATTTTTATAAAAATATCAATATGTTATAGAAGGCGACATTTCGGGATTGCAAAGCGCAACGCAAAACAGGAAGAATTCAACCAAAGCATCTGATTTCGCAAACAAAAAACGTCACTTCTGTACTAAATCATAGACGCTGGGAGTAGGGGCGAAGGGTAAAACGAACAAAGGCGCCACAATTGACGCCTTTATCTCAGGGCTAAGACAGCCGTGTCTTATTCTACTGTCACCGATTTGGCAAGGTTGCGCGGCTGGTCAACATCCGTGCCTTTGATCAGCGCCACATAGTACGACAGTAACTGCAGCGGCAAGGTGTAGAGGATAGGGGCAATGAACTCGTCGCAATGCGGTACGTTCAGCACTGTCATAGTGTCGTCACTGGCGAAGTGGGCATTCACATCGGCAAACACATACATCAGGCCGCCACGGGCACGCACTTCTTCGACATTCGACTTCAGTTTTTCCAGCAGCTCGTTGTTCGGCGCCACCACTATCACAGGCATGTCGGCATCAATCAGGGCCAGCGGGCCGTGTTTCAGCTCACCCGCAGCATAGGCTTCAGCATGGATATAAGAGATCTCTTTCAGCTTGAGCGCACCTTCCATGGCAATCGGCGACTGCTCACCGCGGCCCAGGAACAGGGCGTGGTGCTTGTCGGCGAAATCTTCTGCCAGGGCTTCAATGTCGTCCGCCATCGCCAGCGTCTGCTCAATTTTGGCCGGCAGACTTTGCAGTGCCGCCACCAGCTTGGCTTCCAGCGCATCATCGATGGTTTTACCGCGGCCAATCGCCGCCACCAGCATCAGCAAACCGGCCAGCTGCACGGTAAAGGCTTTGGTGGACGCCACACCGATTTCCGCCCCGGCTTTCATCATGTAGGCCAGGTCGGATTCACGCACCAGCGACGAGCCAGGCACGTTGCAGATGGTCAGGCTGGCCATGTAACCCATTTCCTTGGCCAGACGCAGCGCGGCCAGGGTATCGGCAGTTTCACCAGACTGGGACAGGGTGACCAGCAGACTGTTCTCATACACATGTGATTTGCGGTAACGGAACTCAGAGGCAATCTCGACATTACAGGATACACCCGCCCATTGCTCCAGCCAGTAACGCGCCACCAGACCGGCGTGATAACTGGTTCCGCACGCAATGATCTGAACATGTTTCACTTTCTGCAGCAGGGCTTCGGCGTTATCGCCAAAGGCTGATGCCAGCACTTTACCATTCGCCAGCCGGCCTTCCATGGTACGTTGCAGCGCTACCGGCTGTTCATAGATTTCTTTCAGCATGTAATGACGGTACTGACCTTTGTCACCGGCATCGTGCGACACTTCCGATTCTTTGATCTCGCGCTCAACCGGCTCACCCTGTTTATCGAAGATGTTCACTTCAAAACGGGTCACTTCCGCAACATCTCCTTCTTCCAGGAACGCAAAACGGCGGGTCACCGGCAGCAGGGCCAGCTGATCTGAGGCAACAAAATGCTCATCAACGCCATAGCCGATCACCAGCGGGCTGCCGGAGCGGGCCACCACAATCCGGTTCGGATCACGGCTGTCCATCACCACAGTGCCGTAGGCACCTTCCAGCTGAGACACTGTCTTCTGCACCGCTTGCAGCAGGCTGTCGGCGCTGCGCAGTTCCCAGTCCACCAAGTGAGCAATCACTTCGGTATCTGTCTGAGAAACGAAGGTATAGCCGCGTTCGGTGAGCACAGTACGCAGCGATTCGTGATTCTCAATAATGCCGTTATGAACAATCGCGATGTGCTCGCCGGACACATGGGGGTGAGCATTGGTTTCGGAAGGTTCACCGTGGGTCGCCCAGCGCGTATGGGCAATACCGGTGCCGCCGGACAGCGGGTTGGTGGCTACGGCGTCAGCCAGCTCCTGCACCTTACCCAGACGGCGAACTCGCTGCAGGGCATTGTCGCTGTCCACCACAGCCACACCGGCAGAGTCGTAACCCCGGTATTCCAGCCGGCGCAAACCTTCAATCAGAATGCCAGCCACATCGCGTTGGGCCACCGCCCCGACGATTCCACACATAGAAAATACTCCTGAAAAAATTAAGATTTATACTTTGACGGCGGCGCAGATCACCTGCACCCCTTGCTGTTCGATTTCTGCCCTGGCAACCGGATCCAGACCTTGATCGGTGATCAGGGTGCTGATGCTGTTCCACGGCAGTTCAAGATTCGGGATTTTGCGTCCGATTTTGCTGGATTCGACCATCACCACCACTTCCCGTGAGACTTCTGCCATCACCCGGCTCAGGCCGATCAGTTCGTTGAAAGTAGTGGTACCGCGAGTGATATCAATGCCGTCGGCACCGATAAACAGCTGGTCAAAATCATAGGAACGCAGCACAGACTCGGCGACCTGGCCCTGAAACGCTTCGGAATGCGGATCCCAGGTGCCCCCCGTCATCAGCAGGGTCGGCTCGTTTTCCAGCTCATTGAGGGCATTAGCGACATTGAGTGAGTTGGTCATCACTATCAGGCCCTGCTTGTCACCCAGCAGGCCAATCAGTGCGGCCGTGGTACTGCCGCTGTCTATGATAATACGGTTATGATCGCGGATACGGGCCGCGGCAGCCTGAGCGATCGCTTGCTTTCGAATCGAAACTTCCGGTTCATGACCCGCCGCCACAATCTCTGAGGGCATGGCAATCGCTCCGCCATAGCGGCGCAACAGCAGACCGGCTTTTTCCAGCGCAGCAAGATCTTTACGGATAGTCACTTCGGAAGTAGCAAATTGCTGAGCCAGCGCATCGACACTGACTTCGCCCTGTTCATTGACCAGAGCGACAATGGCATGGCGTCTCTGCTGGGTGTTTCGTTTCGACATGTAAGTTTTACTTATTATTTAAGTTTCGAACTGAAACCAAATATAGCAAACCAAAAGAAGTAAGATCAAGAAAATACCAAGATGGCAGCCAATAAGCTGTGCGGCAAGCTGAGTTTACGGCAAAAAAAAGCAGCGCCTGAGCGCTGCCTGTCTGTTAGCCGTTCCGGGTTATTTTTGCTTTTCCGGTCGCTTCCAGCCTTTTATTGTCCGGGCCGGGGCGCGAGTGATCACTAACTCACCGTCACCCACATCGCGGTTAATGGTGGCGCCGGCTCCGATAGTGGCACCCTTACCAATTTTCACCGGGGCGATCAGCTGCGTATCTGAACCGACAAAAACATCGTCTTCGATTTCAGTCCGGAACTTATTCGCACCGTCATAATTGCAGGTGATGGTTCCGGCGCCGATATTGACCCGATCACCGATTTGCGCATCGCCCAGGTATGTCAGGTGACTGGCCTTAGAGCCTTTACCGAGACGGGACTGCTTCATTTCGACAAAGTTACCGACATGGGAATCACCCACCAGCTCAGCGCCCGGGCGCAGGCGGGTAAACGGCCCCACAGTACAGTCTTCACCGACCGTCGCCCCTTCAATAATGCTGTAAGGGCGCACCAGAGTATTATCATCGATTTCGCAGTCAATCAGCACCGAACCCGCACCGATCACCACATTATCACCCAGGGTGACATGGCCTTCGATGATGACATTGACATCAATTTCGACATCCTGGCCACATTGCAGGGTACCGCGCAAGTCAAAACGAGCCGGGTCACGCAGCATTACGCCCTGTACCAGCAAACGCTCAGCCTGAAGGCTCTGGTAAGCACGTTCCAGACGCGCCAGTTGCAGGCGGTTGTTAACGCCTTCCACTTCGACCGCTAAGGCCGGGTGGACCGCCTGGATATGACGGCCTTCAGCATGGGCCATGGCAATCACGTCAGTCAGATAATATTCACCCTGCGCATTGTCGTTTTTCAGCTGGCTCAGCCAGCGCTTGAGATCACCGCCATTGGCGACCATTACACCTGTGTTGATCTCACAAATTTGCTGTTGTGCCTGCGTGGCGTCTTTTTGCTCTACGATGGCGACCACAGCATCATCTTCGCGCACGATGCGGCCATAACCGGTTGGATCATCCAGCACTACAGTCAGCAGACCTATGCCGCCTTCTGGCTGTGCATCCAGTAATTTTTCCAGCGTCTCACCACTGATCAGTGGCACATCGCCATAGAGAATCAGTACCTGCTCATCATCACCAAAATCACCCGATGCCTGATTCACAGCATGACCGGTACCAAGCTGCTCAGCCTGAAGTACCCAGTTCACGGATTCTTCCGCCAGACGCGCCTGCATCAGATCGCCGCCATGGCCATACACCAGATGAATATTCGCGGCACCCAAATCGCTACAGGTATCGATTACGTGTTTTACCATCGGCTTACCTGCCAGAGTATGCAAAACTTTAGGCAGAGCAGAATACATGCGGGTACCTTTACCCGCGGCCAGGATCACAGCGCTGAAGCTCATGAATCAGTGTCCCTTCTTATCAATGTGGTGGATATCTGGATGCATTGTATCGGCTCGCTGCATCCGATATAAGTCTTTGTCGATCATTATTGACACAGCATACACTGACAAACCACGGCTTTGTGAACTCATCCAAGACATTTCACTGCCAACCGGGAGCCGGGCAACTGCCTGCAGGCAAAAAAAAAGCGACCCTAAGGCCGCTTTTTTGCACAGATACCTGATTAACGCTTACGCCTTGTCAGCTCGATCACTCGAAGCTGGGCGATTGCTTTAGCCAGGTCACTGGCCGCTTGGGCGAAGTCGATGTCGCCATGCTGACTGTGGATACGCTCCTCAGCCTGACGTTTCGCTTCTTCAGCCTTGGCTGCGTCCAGATCAACACCACGGATTGCAGTATCAGCCAGTACAGTGACTGCACCTGGCTGCACTTCCAGCATACCACCGGAGAGGTAAATGACTTCCTCACCACCGTGTTGTTTAACGATCCGAACCATTCCTGGCGTGATAGCGGTCAGCAGCGGGGTGTGGCCTGCGTGAATACCCAGTTCACCTTCGCTACCGGTCACCTGGATATTTTCAGCACGACCAGAGAAAAGACTCTTTTCTGCGCTTACTACGTCCAGATGGAAAGTTATCGCTGCCATATCGCCTCCTGTTCAGCTTACAGCTTCTTCGCGTTTTCCAGTGCGTCTTCGATCGCGCCGCAGTACATGAATGCCTGCTCTGGAATATCATCGTATTCGCCAGCCAGCAGGCCTTTGAAGCTGCGCAGAGTATCTTTCAGAGGAACATAGATACCAGGGTCGCCAGTGAAGACCTGTGCTACGTGGTAAGGCTGAGTAAGGAAACGCTCAATCTTACGTGCGCGGGCAACAGTTTGCTTGTCGTCTTCAGACAGCTCGTCCATACCCAGAATGGCGATGATGTCTTTCAGTTCTTTATAACGCTGCAGGGTGCTTTGTACACCACGTGCAATGTCATAGTGCTCCTGACCAACAACCAGAGGATCCAGCATACGTGATGTAGAATCCAGTGGGTCGATCGCTGGGTACAGACCCAGAGAAGCGATCTGACGAGACAGTACAACCGTCGCATCCAAGTGGGCGAACGTAGTCGCTGGTGATGGGTCAGTCAAGTCATCCGCAGGAACGTAAACGGCCTGAACAGAAGTGATAGAGCCCGTCTTAGTCGACGTGATACGCTCCTGAAGTACACCCATCTCCTCTGCCAGCGTAGGCTGATAACCTACTGCAGATGGCATACGACCCAGCAGTGCTGATACTTCAGTACCGGCCAGGGTATAACGATAGATGTTATCGATGAACAGCAGTACGTCACGGCCTTCATCACGGAACTTTTCAGCCATAGTCAGGCCAGTCAGAGCAACGCGCAGACGGTTACCCGGTGGCTCGTTCATCTGACCGTAAACCATTGCTACTTTTGATTCAGCTGGATTTTCCAGGTTTACAACCCCGGCTTCCTGCATCTCGTAGTAGAAGTCGTTACCTTCACGGGTACGCTCACCTACACCGGCAAATACCGACAGACCTGAGTGTTTCAGGGCGATGTTGTTGATAAGTTCCATCATGTTAACGGTCTTACCTACACCAGCACCACCGAACAGGCCGATTTTACCACCCTTAGCGAATGGGCAAACCAGGTCGATAACTTTTACGCCGGTTTCCAGCAGTTCAACCGCGTTAGACTGCTCTTCATAGCTTGGTGCTGCACGGTGAATAGCGTAACGCTCTTGTTCACCGATCTCACCACATTCGTCAATAGGTTGACCCAGAACGTTCATGATACGTCCCAGAGTCGCTGTACCTACCGGTACTTCAATTGGTCGGCCTGTATTTTCAACAGTCAGACCACGACGCATACCATCAGAACTACCCATGGCGATACCACGAACTACGCCGCCACCCAGCTGCTGCTGAACTTCCAGTACAAGCGTACCTTTTTCTTTGGCATCAACGTGTAGGGCATCATATACCTGTGGTACAGAGTCCTGTGGAAACTCTACGTCGACTACCGCACCGATGATCTGTACGATCTTACCTGTAGCCATCGTTAATCCTCTAAACTTATTAATTCTTTGCCTTAAACAGCGGAAGCACCGGAGACGATTTCCGACAGCTCTTGTGTAATCGCAGCCTGACGGGCTTTGTTGTACACAAGTTGCAGTTCGTCAATCAGATCACCTGCGTTATCCGTTGCCGCTTTCATCGCAACCATTCGGGCCGCTTGCTCACAGGCAAGGTTTTCGACCACACCCTGATAGACCTGAGATTCGACATAGCGAACCAGCAAGGTATCCAGCAGAGGTTTAGGCTCAGGCTCATAAATGTAGTCCCAAGCATGGTTACGTTTCATTTCTTCGTCTTCTGACTTAGGCAAAGGCAGCAATTGATCGATCACTGGCTCTTGAACCATGGTGTTGACAAACTTGTTGTACACCAGATACAAACGGTCCAGTTGGCCCTCATCATATTTCTTCAGCATCACACCTACGGTACCGATCAGCTCATCAACAGAAGGCTTATCGCCTAAACCTGTTACCTGAGCCGCAACACGGCCACCGTAGCTGTTAAAGAAAGCAGTGGCTTTAGCACCAATCAGCGCCAGTTCAACCTCTGCTCCCTGATCTGACCATGACTTCATCCCTGCGATAGCTTGTTTGAACAGATTCACGTTCAAACCGCCACACAGACCACGGTCAGTTGAAACAATGATGTAACCTACGCGCTTGGCCTCACGCTCCTCTAAATAAGGATGCTTATATTCGAGGCTACCAAGGGCGATATGACCGATCACTTTGCGCATTGTTTGTGCGTATGGACGTGATGATTCCATAGCGTCTTGCGATTTACGCATTTTAGACGCAGCAACCATCTCCATCGCTTTAGTGATCTTCTGAGTGTTTTTAACACTACCGATCTTGTTACGTATCTCTTTTGCGCCGGCCATCGTTACTCTCCTTGAGCTGGTGATCGCATGCGATCACCAACCAATTACCAAGTCTGGGTCGCTTTGAAATCTTCAACCAGTTTCACGAACTGGGCTTCAATTTCATTGTTCCACGCACCCGTTTCATCAATTTGAGCTACCAGCTCAGCAAATTGACTCTTGGCGTAAGACAGTAACGCAGCTTCGAAATCTGCCAGCTTAGTCAGCTCAACATCTTTCAGGTAACCTTTCTCAGCAGAGAAAATCACCAGCGCCTGCTCGAAAACAGACATTGGCGAGTACTGCTTCTGCTTCATCAGTTCAGTTACTTTCTGACCGTGGTCCAGCTGACGCTTAGTCGCGTCGTCCAGATCAGAGGAGAACTGGGCAAAGGCCGCCAGTTCACGATACTGAGCCAGTGCAGTACGGATACCACCAGACAGTTTCTTGATGATCTTGGTCTGAGCAGCACCACCTACACGCGATACAGAGATACCTGGGTCAACCGCTGGACGAATACCAGAGTTGAACAGTTCTGTTTGCAGGAAGATCTGACCATCGGTGATCGAAATAACGTTAGTCGGTACGAACGCAGATACGTCACCCGCCTGAGTTTCGATGATTGGCAGAGCAGTCAAAGAACCAGTCTTACCTTTCACTTCACCGTTAGTGAATTTTTCTACGTACTCTTCGCTAACACGAGCAGCACGCTCCAGCAGACGGGAGTGGAGGTAGAAAACATCACCAGGGAAGGCTTCACGGCCTGGTGGACGGCGCAGCAGCAGAGAGATCTGACGGTAAGCAACAGCCTGCTTAGACAGGTCATCGTATACGATCAGTGCATCTTCACCGCGGTCACGGAAGTATTCACCCATAGCACAACCAGAGTATGGTGCCAGGTATTGCAGTGCTGCCGCTTCAGAAGCAGACGCCACTACAACGATAGTGTTCTTCAGTGCACCGTGCTCTTCCAGTTTACGTACCACGTTGGCGATAGTGGACGCTTTCTGGCCGATAGCGACATAGATAGAGTAAATACCAGAATTTTTCTGGTTGATGATGGCATCGATCGCCAGGGCAGTTTTACCAATCTGACGGTCACCGATGATCAGCTCACGCTGGCCACGGCCGATTGGAATCATTGAGTCAACCGCCTTGTAACCAGTCTGAACAGGCTGGTCAACAGATTTACGGTCGATTACACCCGGTGCGATCACTTCTACCGGAGAGAAAGTATCGGTCTCAATCGGACCTTTACCATCAATCGGCTCACCCAGAGTGTTGACAACACGACCCAGCAGGGCAGGGCCGACAGGCACTTCCAGGATACGACCGGTTGCGGTCACTTTCATGCCTTCCTGAAGGCTGGCATATGGACCCATTACAACAGCACCTACCGAGTCACGCTCAAGGTTCAGTGCCAGTGCGTACAGGCCGCCTGGTAGTTCAATCATTTCACCTTGCATGACATCTGCAAGGCCGTGGATACGAATGATACCGTCGCTTACAGAAACGATGGTGCCTTCGTTACGCGCTTCACTGGCAACATTGAAATTTTCAATCCGTTGCTTGATCAGTGCGCTAATTTCCGTGGAATTAAGTTGCATGCTCCAATTCCCCAAATCAAGACTGCAAAGTATCGTTCAGACGGGCAAGCTTGCCTCGTACTGACTGATCGATGACTAAGTCTCCGGCTCTAATTACAACCCCGGCAATCAGGGTCTCGTCTACACTGCAGTTCAGCTTAACCTTGCGCGCCAGACGCTGTTCCAGCTTACTGATGATTGCACTCATTTGACCTTCGTCCAGGGTGATCGCAGAGATCACACTGGCTTCGATGGTTTTTTCCAGTTCATCTTTCAAGAACAGGAACTGAGTACAGACTTCAGGAAGAATTTTCAGGCGTCCGTTTTCGGCCATGACCTTAATCAGGTTCTGGCCGGCGTCGTTGAGTTGCTCGCCGCAAACTGACAGAAAGATTTCCGTCAGTTTGTCTGCCGCAAAACCACCATCCAGTACATCCAGAATGGTATCGTTTTTAGCGACTTCCGAAGCAAAGGTGAGCATTTCTGACCACTGGGCCAGCTCACCTTTCTCAACCGCATAATCAAAGGCTGCTTTAGCGTAGGGGCGTGCGATAGTAGTCATTTCCGACATGGTGCTTGCCCCTTCTATTACAGTTCTGCAGTGACTTTGTTAAGAACATCAGCATGAGCGTCTTTATCGATAGTACGCCCAATGATTTTCTCAGCACCAATCACAGCCAGAGTTGCAACTTGTTTTCTTAGGTCATCGCGCGCGCGATTACGTTCTGCATCAATTTCAGCACGACCTTGAGTCAGAATTTTTTCACGCTCGGCCGTCGCTTCCGCTTTGGCCTCTTCGATGATTTGAGCTTTACGCTTGTTAGCTTGCTCAATCAGTTCAGTTGCAGTACGTTTTGCTTCTTTCAGTTGATCAGAAGCATTTGACTGCGCCAGGTTGAGATCTTTGGCAGCGCGATCCGCTGCTGCCAAACCGTCAGCAATTTTTTTCTGACGCTCTTCAATCGCTTCCATAATTGGTGGCCATACATATTTCATGCAGAAGACCACAAACAGGAAAAACGCGATAGCCTGACCCAGTAATGTTGCATTCATATTCACAACGGCATCTCCTTAAACAGGGTAGCTATGGGTCCGTTACGTTCGTGGATTAACCAGCCAGCTGTCCAACGAATGGGTTAGCGAATGTGAATAGCAAAGCGATAACGATACCGATCATTGGAACCGCATCCAGCAGGCCTGCGATGATGAACATCTTAACTTGCAGCATAGGAGCCATTTCAGGTTGGCGAGCAGCGCCTTCAAGGAACTTACCACCCAGCAGGGCGAAACCAATCGCAGTACCCAGGGCAGCAAGACCTACAATGATGCCCACGGCAATTGCAGAAAAGCTTAGTAAAGTTTCCATCACTATCTCCAGTTTATTGTTGTCGGCCTAAATGCCAGTAAATAAAAAATAAAATTGTTTACGTATTAATGATTGTCTTCGTGAGCCTGAGACAGGTACACGATAGTCAGCATCATAAAGACGAAAGATTGAATCGTAATGACCAGGACGTGGAAAATTGCCCACGGAACCGAGCCCAGCCATTGTGCCCACCACGGCATCAGCGCCGCGATAAGAATAAACACCACCTCACCGGCGAACATGTTACCGAACAGACGCATGCCGAGAGAAATAGGCTTCGCCAGCAGCGAAACTACTTCCAGTAGCAGGTTGAACGGAATCATAACCGGGTGATTGAACGGGTGCAGTGCCAGTTCTTTGGCAAAACCGCCCAGGCCTTTGATCTTGATGCTGTAGTAGATCATCAATGCAAAGACACCCAGCGCCATTGCCATGGTGATGTTAACATCAGCAGACGGTACGACCTTAAGATAAGGAATACCTAGCCAATGCTCCGCCGGATACGGAAGAAAGTCGATTGGAACCAGGTCCATGACGTTCATCAAGAAAATCCAGCAGAAAATCGTCAGAGCTAGCGGAGCTATCAGCGCGTTGCGGCCATGAAAGGTTTCTTTAACGCTGTTGTCAACGAATTCCACCATTATTTCCACAAAACACTGTAGCTTACCCGGCACCCCTGAGGTTGCCTTCTTCGCTGCCAGACGGAACAATCCCAGAAAGATCGCACCTGTCAACACAGAAAAGAAAAGGCTGTCGATGTGTACCGCCCAGAAACTTCCCTCGGCCACCAGACCCAGCTTATCGGTTGATAAGTTTGTCAGGTGGTGAGTGATGTAACTGGAAGGTGTAAGCGCTTCACCTGGCGCAGCCATAACTCATCCTATTTGTTGTTGTTAATGAATAAAACCGGCGCACAGATATTAATACCCAGAGCCAGCAAATAGGTCAGCTTGAGGGGAACAAGTTCCACCTCGACATACAGGTAGACAAGGGAAAACAAGATGACTGTAATGAGGATTTTCAGCACTTCTCCGCCGTAAAATGACGCCATTACCAGACGGGCCTTAGTGGCCCCGCCGAAGAGAAAAGCGCACACAGAAAAAGCGGCGTTAGCTATCACAAAGATGCCGCCACCGATAAGTGCAGAGATTCCCCAGTCAACATTGACAGCAAACACTGCCATGATTGCCGTTGTCAAAACGACGCCAGATTGTAGTAACAACAACCGCTTCGCCAATTGGCGTCCCGGCCTGACTAGCGTCGAAACCATGTATTCATTCCTCGAGTCCGTTCCACTACACATACGTCGTGCTGGGAAAACTGCGAAAATTATACGGTTCATTAGATTGAATGCAATCTAATCACAATAAAAAAACAGTTAGAATTTATAACACATTATCCCGATCACGCAGTGGTCATTTTTACGGCAAAAATAGTAAGAATCCGGTCACACTTCTGAACTTAACATTGCCAAAAGTTGCTGTAACTTCTGGGGCTCGTCAAAATTTATGATTATTTTACCTTTACCGCTTTTGCTTTGATTAATCGCAACCTGAGTGCCAAATTGCTCACTCAGACGATTTTCCATCGCTTCAACCTTGGGATCGACAGAGACAGGGGCGACCTCCGGGGCAGGGGTGAGCAGTTTTTTCACCAAACGCTCGGTATCCCTTACCGTCAGAGATTTCGCCACGACGGTGTGAGCCGCTTCCAGTTGCTGTTCAGCAACCAGTGACAGCAATGCACGGGCGTGACCCATTTCCAGCTGCCGCTGGGCCAGCAACCGCTTAACCTGTGGCTCCAGCTGGTTTAAACGCAGCAGGTTAGACACAGCAGCGCGGGACTTGCCGACCGCTTCGGCAATTTGCTGATGGGTGAGGGAGAATTCATTCTGCAATCGCTCCAGCGCCTGAGCTTCCTCAATAGCATTGAGATCTTCACGCTGGATGTTTTCAATCAGGGCAATCGCGACGGTGGCACGATCATCCACGTCTTTGACCAGACAGGGAACCTTAGACAGGCCTGCCTGGCGAGACGCCCGCCAGCGACGTTCGCCGGCAATGATTTCATACTGTTGCGGGGCCAGTTGGCGAACCACTATAGGCTGGATCACCCCCTGAGCACGGATAGAATCAGTCAGTTCCGCCAGCGCTTCTGCTGACATATCCTGACGTGGCTGATACTGACCCGGTTGCAGCTGACTGACCGGCAGTTCGCGCAGCGCGCCTTCTTCCGGTACCGTTTCTTCCTTGCTGACAGCCTCTGTGGCCTGTTGTCTTTCTCGGGCCACCGAACTGGTGGCCAGCAGTGCATCAAGGCCTTTTCCCAGGCCTCGTTTATTCATGGTCATGCTTGCTTACGCCTCTACCTGAGCAGGTTCCCGCGCGGTTTCCTCACGACGAATCATCTCTCCGGCCAGCGCCAGGTAGGCCTTGGCACCGCTGGAGGTCTTATCGTAGTACATGGCCGGACAGCCATGACTCGGGGCTTCGGCCAGACGCACATTACGTGGGATCACGGTGCGGTACACCTTATCACCAAAATGCTTCTTCAGTTGCTGGGACACTTCATTCGCCAGCCTGTTGCGCGGATCATACATGGTGCGGAGCAAGCCTTCTATCTTGAGATCGGCATTGACCACGGCAGCCAGCTTGCTGATGGTGTCCATCAGGGCCGTCAGACCTTCCAGAGCGAAATATTCGCACTGCATTGGCACCAGAACAGAATCCGCCGCTGTCATCGCATTGATGGTCAGCAGGTTGAGGGAAGGGGGACAGTCGATAAAAATAAAATCGTACTTATCCCGTACCGGTTCCAGCGCAGTACGTAACCGCACTTCGCGGGCAAACACTTCCATCAATTTGATTTCTGCAGCAGTCACATCACCGTTGGCGGCCACCAGATGGTATCCACCGGCATTTTCGGTGATCACGACTTCTGAAAACGGGGTTTCTTCGACCAGAAGCTCATAGGCAGTGGCATCAACCTGATACTTGTCGACACCGCTGGCCATGGTGGCATTCCCTTGCGGGTCGAGATCAATCACCAGCACTTTACGCTGGGTGGCGGCCAGTGACGCAGCTAAATTGACACAGGTTGTGGTTTTACCCACACCACCTTTTTGGTTGGCAACAGCTATGACTTTTCCCACGAAACACCCTCGTTAATTCATTCCTTTGCCGTCAAGAGTACTAAATGACGCGCCCCCTCCAAGTCGGGGACATGCAAAGATTTGACCTCACTCACAGAACACCAGCTTGGTAATTCTGTCAGTTCCTCTTCAGTAACCTGGCCTTTGAGCGCCATAAACTGACCTTCCGCAGCAGGCAGATGACGGCACCAGTTAACCATATCAGACATGGACGCAAATGCCCGGCTTAGTACAGCATCAAACCCCTGTTCTGGGATAAAGGCCTCGACCCGGCTTTGCACCGGTGTGACATTGTCAATCTTCAGTTCATGAATAACCTGACGGATAAAACGTATTCGCTTACCCAGACTGTCGAGCAGGGTAAATTGCTTCTCGGGCAGCATGATAGCCAGCGGAATACCCGGCAAGCCAGGCCCGGTACCGACATCAATAAACCGCGTTCCCTGTGACAGGTAAGGACTGACGGCCAGGCTGTCCATGATGTGCTTAACCAGCATCTCATTGGGGTCCCGTACTGACGTCAGATTATACGCTTTGTTCCACTTGTGCAGCAGGCTAACATAGCCCACCAGTTGCTCAAGTTGTTGTTCTGTGACCTTGAGTTCAGTTTTTGCAATCAGCTGTGCCAGACGCTCCTTCACGCTGCCACCTCCGAGTCGCCTTTTTTCAGCAGGCCGTGTTTTTTCAGGTACACCAGCAGCAGCGAAATGGCAGCCGGGGTTACGCCTGAGATACGTGACGCCATGCCGATAGTCGCAGGTTTTGCGTCGTTCAGCTTGGCAATCACTTCATTTGACAAGCCTTTCACTTGCTTGTAATCCAGATCAGCCGGCAGTTTGCTCTGCTCATGACGCAGAGATTTTTCCACCTCTTCTCTTTGGCGGTCGATATAGCCCTGGTATTTAACCTGGATCTCAACCTGCTCGCTGGCCTCGGCATCGGTGCTGGCCGGGCCAAACAGAGCCAGAGCCGTCAGTTGCTCATAGGTCACTTCCGGACGGCGCAGCAGATCCTCACCACTGGCTTCACGGGTCAGCGGGGTTTTCAAAATCTCATTGATCGTCGCCGCGTGCTCAGAAGCCGGGTGGATCCAGATGTCTTTCAGGCGCTGACGCTCCTGCTCGATGGTGTTCATTTTTTCATTAAAACGTGACCAGCGCTCGTCATCCACCAGACCAAACTGGCGACCCAGCTCGGTCAGACGAATATCGGCGTTGTCTTCACGCAGCAACAAACGATACTCAGCACGCGAGGTAAACATGCGGTACGGTTCTTTGGTACCCATGGTCGACAAATCGTCAATCAGTACGCCCAGGTAAGCCTGATCGCGGCGCGGGCTCCAACCTTCTTTATCCTGTGACTGCAAAGCGGCATTCATGCCCGCCAGCAGCCCCTGGGCAGCGGCTTCTTCATAACCTGTGGTGCCATTGATCTGGCCGGCAAAGAACAGACCGCTGATAAATTTGGTTTCCAGCGTGGGTTTCAAATCACGTGGATCGAAGAAATCGTATTCAATGGCGTAGCCTGGGCGAATAATACTGGCATTTTCAAAGCCTTTCATTGAACGGACGATTTGCATCTGCACATCAAACGGTAGGCTGGTGGAGATACCGTTCGGATACAGTTCGTGTGTCGTCAGGCCTTCCGGCTCAATGAAAATCTGGTGGCTGTTTTTGTCCGCAAAGCGCATCACCTTGTCTTCGATAGACGGACAATAACGTGGGCCAATACCTTCAATCACCCCAGAATACATAGGGCTGCGATCCAGATTATTGCGGATCACATCATGGGTCTTTTCATTGGTATGGGTAATAAAACACGGGATCTGGCGTGGATGATCCGAGTGTTTACCGAGGAAAGAAAACACCGGAGTCGGATTATCACCATGCTGAGCTTCCAGCTGGCTGAAATCCACCGTACGGGCATCGATTCGTGGCGGTGTACCGGTTTTCAGACGATCGACACGGAAAGGCAAGGCACGGAGACGATCCGCCAGGGCGATCGACGGAGGATCGCCGGCGCGGCCGCCGCTGTAATTTTCCAGGCCGATGTGGATCTTGCCGCCCAGGAAGGTGCCTACGGTTAATACCACGCTACGGGCACGGAATTTCAGACCCATTTCTGTCACCACGCCCACAGCACGATCCTGCTCGACGATCAGATCGTTAACCGCCTGCTGGAACAGCATCAGATTAGGCTGGTTTTCCAATGCTTCACGAACTGCAGCTTTGTAAAGCGCCCGGTCTGCCTGAGCACGGGTTGCACGTACGGCCGGGCCTTTTGATGAATTCAGGGTACGGAACTGAATTCCACCTTTATCAATGGCTTGCGCCATTAAACCACCCAAAGCATCCACTTCTTTTACCAGATGGCCTTTCCCGATCCCGCCAATCGCTGGGTTACAGGACATTTGACCCAGGGTATCGATATTATGGGTCAGCAACAGGGTTTTCTGACCCATGCGTGCTGCTGCCAATGCGGCTTCCGTTCCGGCATGACCGCCACCAACTACGATGACATCAAAATTTTCCTGGTAAAACATGAAATTACCTCAGGTGATCAATTAGCCATTCAATTTGCTTGAAGCAAAGGGGGTATATTCTACCTCGTTTCCAAGCAAGAAAGAATCACTCTTGGTGATCAAATGATCAGAGGCCGAGATCCTAAATATATATAAGATCTTTTTAAGAAGATCTCTTATTGGATCTACTATTAGGATCGCCCGATCGTGTGGATAAGTCGTTTTTGATCCTAATGATCATGCTGTTAGGGAGGATCACTTCTTGTTAGGTGTGTGGGATCTTCGTAAGGACTTCCTGGGATCTAAATGGCACTTTATCCACAGGGGGTTATTGGCGATCAAGTTGTTCATTGGATAACAAAGGGTTGATCACCGTTTAGATCTATAGTTATACACAGAAGAAAAATAAAAAACTGGCGTAATTGGGAGTAATTATCGCCAGTCAGAGAAGGCTTAAAGGAGCTTTTTCCAGCCGTCCAGCCAGATTTCGGCCGGGTCTTCCGGAACAGGATCCTGAGAAACGTCGATGTCGAGCCGTTCACCAAGACGCTGGGCGCCCAAATCGGCCAGCAGTTGATCCAGTTCTTTACCTGCCTGGCAAAAAGTGTCGTAACTGCTGTCGCCAATGGCCACCACACCATATTTCAGCCCGCCGAGATCGGGCTGCTGATCCTTCAGCTGGTTGACAAAGGGCTGAATATTGTCGGGGAACTCACCGGCACCATGGGTTGAGCAAATCAGCAGCCAGATATGCTCTGAATTAAGCTCATCCAGGGCGGCCTGGTTGAGAGTTTCGGTGTCGTGACCGGCGTCAGTAAGCAGTTCGGCTAAGTGATCGGCGACATATTCCGCGCCGCCGAGAGTGCTGCCTGTGATTAGGGTAATGGTCGCCATAGGGGCCTCTTTATATAGACAAATGTCAGAATGGCTGAATTGTACTCTGAGTTGGCGATAAGAAAACCCTTGGAAAAATGTGCCTGTTGTCCGCCTTTTGGGCACCAGGCAGAGGCGGGAAGGGGGTTGGCGATGGGTAATAACACCATTAATGCAACATTGTTATTAATTTCAGTCTATTAGAACAGTTACCAACAGTTAATCCCAAGGATCCTCTGTGCTTGATCGTTCTTAAAGCGGCAGTTATCAACGGCTTTTGATCGCTGCCGATACCCAGGGATCGGGGGCTGGGTGAGCTGTTATGGTTGCCAAGCAGGATCACCCTGCTGATCATTACAGTAAGGTGAAAAAAAGCCCTGCCAGTCTGGCAGGGCTGTGTGGTTGGCGCGTCGGTTTTATTTGCCGATACAAAAGGAGGTAAAAATGCGGCCCAATAGATCATCGGAGGTAAATTCCCCGGTGATTTCGCTCAGGTGCTGCTGAGCCAGACGCAGTTCTTCGGCCAGGATTTCACCGGCCATGTAGCCTTCCAGCTGCGATTTTCCTGTGTCCAGGTGCATGGCGGCTCGTTCCAGTGCATCCAGATGGCGACGGCGGGCCATGAAGCCGCCCTCCGTGGTCCCGGCAAAGCCCATGCAGGCTTTGAGGTGTTCGCGCAGGGCTTCCACGCCGTCTCCGGTCCGGGCTGACAGGCGGATCAGGGTGGGCTGGCTGACATGGCAGATCCCGGTTGGTTCACCGGTCAGCTCCGCTTTGTTGCGGATCACGGTCAGGCCCATGGAGTCCGGCAGGCGTTCGATAAAATCGGGCCAGATCTCTGCCGGGTCGGTCGCGTCTGTGGTGGTGGCATCGACCATAAACAGCACGCGGTCAGCCTGGCGGATTTCCTCCCAGGCCCGTTCAATCCCGATACGTTCGACTTCGTCGCTGGCGTCGCGCAGGCCGGCGGTATCTATGATGTGCAGTGGCATACCGTCGATGTGGATGTGCTCGCGCAGCACGTCACGGGTGGTGCCGGCAATGTCGGTGACTATGGCGCTGTCTTTGCCGGACAGGGCATTGAGCAGGCTGGATTTACCGGCATTCGGCCGCCCTGCAATCACCACTTTCATCCCCTCGCGCATGATGGCGCCCTGATTGGCTTCGCGGCGCACCGCATTGAGCTCTGCCATCACAGTATCCAGATCGGCGCTGACTTTGCCGTCACTGAGAAAATCAATTTCTTCTTCCGGGAAATCAATTGCAGCTTCAACGTAAATGCGCAGATGGATTAGGGCTTCCACCAGCGCATTGACGCGCTGGGAAAAAGCGCCCTGCAGCGATTGGAAGGCACTCTTGGCGGCTTCTTCACTGCTGGCATCAATCAGATCGGCAATGGCCTCGGCCTGCGCCAGATCCAGCTTGTCGTTCATGAAGGCCCGCTCGGAAAATTCGCCCGGGCGGGCAGGGCGTACCCCTTCAATCTGCAGTATGCGTTTGATCAGCATGTCCATCAGCACCGGGCCACCGTGCCCCTGCAATTCCAGCACATCTTCACCGGTGAATGAATTCGGGTTCGGGAAATACAGGGCGATGCCCTGATCGAGTGCTGTGCCGTCTGCGGCCCGAAAGGGCAGATATTCAGCGTAACGTGGCTTGAGGCTGCGTCCGGTTACGGCTTCGGCCACCTGGCCAGCCAGCGGACCGGATACGCGAATAATGCCGACTCCGCCACGGCCCGGAGGGGTGGCCTGAGCGACGATAGTGTCGGTTGTCTGAGTCATCATGATAGCTTTCGTCTTTGAGCGTGGGCGCTATTGTAATCAGTGTTGATCAGGATAGCCAACTCTGCGAGCGGGCAACAAAAAGGCGGCCATACAGGCCGCCTTGTCATCTTTATAGTCAGAAGCAGGCTTACGCTTTTTTGCTGTGCAGGCCTTTCTTCTCCAGTTGTTTGAAGATGATGTACTGCTGAATCAGGGTGACGATATTCGACACCAGCCAGTAGAGTACCAGACCTGCCGGGAAGAACAGGAAGAAACCGGTGAACAGCACAGGCATGAAGGTCATGATCTTCTGCTGCATAGGATCGGTCACTGTGGTCGGGCTCATCTTCTGGATCAGGAACATAGTGACACCCATCAGGATAGGCAGCACGTAGTACGGGTCCTGCGCTGACAGGTCATGAATCCAGCCGAAGAAAGGAGCATGACGCAGTTCCACTGATTCCATCAGTGCCCAGTACAGGGCGATGAAGATTGGCATCTGCAGGATTAACGGCAGACAGCCACCCAGCGGGTTCACTTTCTCTTTCTTGTACATCTCCATCATTTCCTGGCTCATGCGCTGGCGGTCGTCGCCGAAGCGCTCACGCATCGCCTGCAGTTTTGGCTGCAGCATGCGCATTTTGGCCATGGAGGTGTATTGGGCTTTGGTCAGCGGGAACATCACACCACGGACGATAAACGTCAGGATGATGATGGCGATACCCCAGTTAGCCACGAAATCATGGATAATCGACAGCAGTTTGTGCAGCGGGCTGGCAATGAACCATAGCCAGCCGTAATCGGCGGTCAGATTCAGATTCGGTGCCGTTGCTTCCAGCTTGTCCTGCAGTTTAGGACCAGACCACAAGGTCGCCGTCAGCGTCTGCTCGGCACCCGGTGCCACAGTGGCACTTGGCAGGCGGACACCAATGTAACCCTGGCCCTGGCTGGTGCGGGAGAACAGGTTACTGGTGTCATCGGTACGCGGGATCCACGCCGAGACAAAGTAATGCTGCATCATGGCTGCCCAACCCTGTTCCATGCTCAGGTTCAGGTTCTTATCGGCCATGTCATCAAAGCTGTACTTTTTGTATTTCTCGTCGTCAGCCGAGTAAGCACCACCGCGGTAAGTCGGCATGGTCAGGCTGCCGCCGTCATCGAGCAGGGTTTGCTTCAGCTGGGCGTACATCTGCACTGTGGCAGGTGCGTCAGACTGGTTGTTGATGGTGTAGGACACGTCCACCGCGTAACTGTCACGGGTCAGGGTGAAGGTCTTGGTGTACTCGATACCGTCTTTGCTGTAGGTCAGTGGCACTTTAAGTTCGTCCTGACCATCGGCCAGTACAAAGTCAGTGCCTGCTGCTGTTAGTTGGGCACGGCCGGCGGTAGAGTCGATACCATTGGCGCCGATCAGACCTGACTGGGCAATGTACTGGTGCGCCGGTTCGTTTTTCAGCAGCACGAAGGGATCGCTGGAGTCCAGTTCGTTGTCGTAGGCCAGCAGTCTGGCTTCAACTATGTCACCACCCAGAGTATCAACAGTCAGATCCAGCACATCGGTGCGGATGTGGATCAGCTTGTCGGAACTGCTAGGCCCTGGGATTGTCTGACTCTCGCCACTGTGTGACGGGACATCGCCCTGGGTCGTCGCGCTTTGCGCAGCTGTCTGGTTCTGAGGTTGCGTGCTGGTGTCGGTATTCCACTGTTGAAACAGAAGAAAAGACACGAACAGCAGGGCAATTAACAGAATATTGCGTTGGGAATCCATCGTTAATGTTCTCTGTCGTTATCCTGGGTTGGCGGAACGGGGTCGTAGCCACCGTTGTTCAAAGGGTGACATCTTAATAGACGTTTCGCCGTGAACCAACAACCTTTTATTGCCCCATGAGTTTTTAGTGCTTCAATCGCATACTGGGAGCAGGTCGGGGTGAAACGACAACGTGGCCCGATCAGCGGGCTGATTGCCAGTTGGTAAAAGCGGACTAGTCCTACGACTAGCCACGCGAGGGGCGAGACAGGCGATGCCATAGCTTATCAAGCAACTTACACAGATCGGCGTTGCTCATTTCACTGGCACTTTTTTTAGCAATCACCACAAAGTCTTTAGCAGGCAGATCATGTTGCTTGAGACGGAAACGTTCCCGTGCCAGGCGTTTAAACCGATTGCGGCCTACCGCGGTTTTGATTTGTTTTTTAGGGACTGCCAGACCGAGCCGTGGATGGTTCAGGTCGTTGTTGCGGGCCAGAATGGTGAAGTGAGGAGAGCCAGCACTGTGAGCTTGCTGGAAGACATGTTTATAATCTTCGGGAGTTAACAGACGTAACTCCCGAGAAAAAGCGTACTTAGTCAAAATAATCGCAATGATTACTTAGACAGACGCTTGCGGCCTTTGGCGCGACGTGCATTGATTACAGCGCGACCGTTCTTAGTTGCCATGCGAGCACGGAAGCCGTGGCTACGCTTGCGCTTTAGAACTGAAGGTTGAAAAGTGCGTTTCATGGTTTTACCTTAAAATTACTGATCAGTTTTAAGTTTTTGTGTTAACCGGTTGCCCGAAGGACCCCTGGAAGGGCTTCAAAAAACCCATTACGTCCACAAAGAGGCGGAATTGTAATCACTGACCCGCTCGGAGTCAATCTTTACCCCCTGCCTGTGGGTCGGTTTTTATCCTGTTTTTGTCAGGATGCACCCGGGCGCTGAATTATACGTTTTGTTTGGCGGAGTGCAAGGATCCTTACTGGATCCCGACCTGGCGCAGGAACTTTTTCAGACGCGGATCCTGCGGATGGCTGAAGATCGCCTGCGGAGATCCCTGTTCGACAAACTCGCCGTCGGCCATAAAGATCACCCGGTCTGCCACTTCTCGGGCAAACTGCATCTCATGGGTCACCACCAGCATGGTCTGGTTACGTGTTGCCAGCATTTTCATCAGGTTAAGCACTTCGCCGACCCATTCCGGGTCCAGCGCGGAGGTCGGTTCATCAAACAACAGCAGCTCGGCTTCCAGCGCCATGGCCCGGCCGATCCCGACCCGTTGTTGCTGGCCGCCGGACAGCGCTGCCGGGTAGCTGTCACCTTTTTCACCCAGCCCTATGTCATCGAGAATTTGCTGGGCTTTGTCGTTGGCGGCCTGCTTATCCCAGCCTTTGACCGTGATCAGACCTTCGGCGATGTTCTGACGTGCCGTCATATGGGCAAACAGGGCATAGTTCTGGAACACAAAGCCGGTTTTGCGCCGAATGGCCAGTATGTCTTTTTTGGTTGCTACTGGGGCTTCAACATGGATGCCGTCTATGGTCATATGGCCAGTGTTGGCGTGTTCGAGAAAATTGATACAGCGCAGCAGGGTGGATTTCCCTGTACCGGACGGGCCGATGATCACCACGATTTCGCCCTGACTGATCGACAGGTCAATCCCTGAGAAAATGGTGTTGTCACCGAAGCGTTTACTGAGGTTATGCAGCTCAATCATCGTACGTATGCCCTGTTAAGTTTTACTTCTGCCCAGTTTTGTATCCGGGTCAGCACCACCACTATCCCCCAGTAAATCAGGGCGACGGCCAGGAAAGCTTCGAAGAATTTGAAACTGGAGGAGGCTTCCATCTGTGCCTTGGCCATGATCTCGGCGACCCCTAAGGTAAATGCCAGCGAGGTGGATTTGATCATGTCAATGAAGTAGTTCATCAGTGACGGCAGGGCGACCCGGGTCGCCTGTGGCAGTATGATACGGCGCATGGCCTGCATTTCAGTCATACCGATAGACAGGCTGGCTTCGCGCTGGCTGTGGTCGACACCTATGATGGCGGCGCGGATGCTTTCCGCCATGTAGGCGGCAAAGTGCAGGCTGAGTCCTATCACGGCAGCACTGAACGCATCCAGGCCGACCAGCGGAGGAAAGATTTGCGGCAAGCCGTAGTAGAGCAAAAACAGTTGTACCAGCAAAGGTGTGCCGCGAAAGAAGCTGATATAAATCTGGCTGAGCTGATCCAGTACGGGTAACCGGTAGACCCGAACCAAGGCCAGAGTAACGGAGATCACCAGCGCAAAAACCAGTCCCCATACCGCCATGCCCATGGTTGTGCCCAGATATTTGAGCAAAATAGGCATGAGTGACAGCATGTATTCAAAATCGAAGCCCATATGGATGCGTGTTCCGTGGAGTATTGATAACGAAAGTGACAAGACCCACCCTAAAGGTGAGTCTTGATATTACGTATTAGTATAAGGATGGTGACCTGAAATGGCAGGATTAATTACTGTCAATTAGCGGGTAATGTCAGTACCGAACCATTTTTGTGAGATTTCGGTCAGTGTACCGTCTTCACGCATGGCATTCAGCGCTTGGTTGACCTGGTCACGCAGTTGCTGGCCTTTTTCGTTGTTCTGGAAAGGCCATGCATTTTCGATGCGCTCAAAAGTCGCTCCCGCCAGCTGCAGCGGCAAGCCTGCTTTATTGATCAGTTCAACAGAAGACAAACGGTCCATCACGAAGGCGTCAGTACGGCCCAGCGCGACATCGTGTTCAATACCTGTGTCATAGGTTTTGATCGTAATCTCGTCGGCATTATCCAAGCCACGCAGCAGTTGCTCGTAGTTAGAGCCCAGATTCACGCCTACGGTTTTACCGTTCAGATCGTCTGTGCTCTTGATGTTTTCGTTACCTTTACGGACCACCAGTTGCGCGCCGTCAATCACATAAGGGTCGCTGAATACGTATTTGGCTTTACGCTCATCGGTAATAGTGATCTGGTTGGAAATGGTGTCAATACGGCCGGTTTCCAGCAAGCCAAACAGACCGGAGAAGTTCGCGGTGACATATTCCACTTTGTAATCGTTGCGTTTACCGATTTCATTCCACAGATCGACTTCAAAGCCCTGCAGCTGATCTTGTTTCACGAAAGTGAACGGGAAGTAGCGGCCAGACATGCCGACTTTAACGTCAGTAGCAGCAATCGCTGCCTGGCTGACGCTCAGACCAAGTGTAAGCGCGGTTAATGAAGCTTTAACCCAGTTTTTCATCTGTCTGCTCCTGAGATGATGTTGTTTTTGTAGGGTGATTCCTATCATCCTACTTGTCAGTAAGAACAATGCTTAAATAACCAAAAGTTATTTGTAATAACTATAGGGCTATTACCCGGCAAAGCGGAAAACTTTGTGCCGGTAAAAGCGGCTACCGCTTATATAAGACCTGAAATAATAGTGTTTTGACCGGCAAGCTGCTGTTTTTATCCTCAAGATCCTGTTGATTGTGCAAATAACTGTGGGTAAGGCTAGGCTAAACTGTGCTGATCTGGCCTTTGGTTGTGGGATCTGTGTGAATAACTTAGATCTTATTCACTGGATCTGGGATCTCTTTGCTGGAGATCCTAAGCCAGCAGGTATAAAATTGCGTCCCTTTTCGTATTTTCGTTATTCAATGTGGAGTCGAACTTGTCATCTTCGCTTTGGCTGCAGTGCCTTCAACGCCTTCAGGAAGAACTCCCTGCCACGGAATTCAGCATGTGGGTTCGTCCGCTACAGGCCGAGTTAAACGACAACACCTTGACCTTGTTCGCCCCGAACCGATTTGTGTTGGACTGGGTACGGGATAAGTACCTCAATAGTATCAACCGCCTGTTAAATGAATTCTGCGGTGCCGATACCCCAATGCTGCGTTTTGAAGTGGGCAGCAAACCTGTGACTGTGCCGCCGCCTCAGCCCGCTGCTGTGGTGAGCGGGAATAAGATCGATCCGCCGTCACCAACTTGGGAACCCGCACCGTCGCCGGTGCAGCCGGAATCGCAAAAGGGTTACCGCTCCAATGTTAACCCGAAACATAACTTCAACAATTTTGTGGAAGGTAAATCGAACCAGCTCGGGCTGGCCGCCTGTCGCCAGGTGGCGGATAACCCGGGAGCGGCGTACAACCCGCTGTTTCTTTATGGTGGTACCGGCCTGGGTAAAACCCACTTGCTGCATGCTGTGGGTAACGCCATTGCAGATCGCAAACCGAATGCCAAAGTGGTCTACATGCATTCTGAACGTTTTGTTCAGGACATGGTAAAAGCCCTGCAGAACAATGCGATTGAAGAATTTAAACGTTACTACCGCAGCGTCGATGCCCTGCTGATCGATGATATCCAGTTCTTTGCCAATAAAGAGCGCTCGCAGGAAGAATTTTTCCACACCTTCAATGCCCTGCTGGAAGGGAACCAACAGATTATCCTGACCTCAGACCGCTACCCGCGTGAAATCAGCGGGGTGGAAGATCGCCTGAAATCCCGCTTTGGCTGGGGGCTGACAGTGGCCATTGAGCCGCCTGAACTGGAAACCCGGGTGGCTATCCTGATGAAAAAGGCTGAAGACCACAATATTCGCCTGGCCGATGAAGTGGCCTTCTTTATTGCCAAGCGCCTGCGCTCGAACGTGCGTGAGCTGGAAGGGGCACTGAACCGGGTGATTGCCAACGCCAACTTTACCGGCCGGGCGATTACGATTGATTTTGTCCGCGAAGCGCTGCGTGACTTGCTGGCGCTGCAGGAAAAGCTGGTCACTATTGATAACATTCAAAAGACAGTGGCCGAGTACTATAAAATCAAGATGGCTGATATGCTCTCCAAGCGCCGTTCCCGTTCGGTGGCCCGCCCTCGTCAGATGGCGATGGCGCTGGCCAAAGAGCTGACCAACCACAGCCTGCCGGAAATCGGTGATGCGTTTGGCGGCCGCGACCATACCACTGTGCTTCACGCGTGTCGTAAAATCGAACAGCTGCGTGAAGAAAGCCATGATATTAAAGAAGATTACTCTAACCTGATCAGGACATTGTCGTCGTAATATGAAATTTTCCGTTGAACGAGAACATCTCATTAAACCTCTGCAGCAGGTAAACGGTGCACTGGGTGGCCGTCCGGCGCTGCCTATCCTCGGCAACCTGTTACTGCAGGTAGATGCGGGCAAGCTGTCTCTGACGGCTACCGATCTGGAAGTGGAGCTGGTGGCCGGTCTGGCACTGGACGGTGACTGGGAACCGGGGGCGACCACTGTACCTGCCCGCAAATTTCTCGATATCTGCCGCGGACTGCCAGACAGTGCGCAACTTAAGATTGAATTGCAGGGTGACAGGCTGCTGCTGCGCTCTGGCCGTAGTCGTTACTCACTGACGACTTTACCGGCCAGTGACTTTCCCAATATTGAAGACTGGCAAAGCGATGTGGAACTGCATCTGGCGCAGGGTCAGTTACGCCAGTTGATCGAAAGTACCCAGTTTTCCATGGCCAATCAGGATGTGCGTTACTACCTGAACGGTATGCTGATGGAAACCGATGGCAAACAGCTGCGCTCGGTGGCGACCGACGGGCACCGTATGGCGGTCTGTACTGTCGATACCGAGACTGACATGCCGGGCAAGCAAATTATCCTGCCGCGTAAAGGGGTGATGGAGTTAATGCGTCTGTTAGACAGCCCGGATGCCGAGGTCGTGCTGCAGATTGGCCAGTCTAACCTGCGGGCTGTGGTCAACAATTTCACCTTCACTTCCAAGCTGGTTGACGGCCGTTTTCCGGATTATCGCCGCGTGTTGCCGCAAAACAGCAGCAAGTTTCTGCAGGCCAGCTGTGAGGAACTGCGCCAGGCCTTTTCCCGTGCCGCCATTTTATCGAATGAGAAATTCCGCGGCGTGCGCGTGAATCTGATCAACAATGAAATGCGGATCACTGCCAACAACCCTGAACAGGAAGAAGCGGAAGAAGTGCTGGATGTCGACTTCCAGGGCGACGAGCTGGAGATTGGCTTTAATGTCAGCTACATCCTGGATGTGCTCAATACCCTGAAATGCGATCAGGTGCGGATTTCGATGACGGACGCGACAGCCAGTACCCTGATTGAAGATGTCGCTGACAGTGATGCGCTGTACGTGGTTATGCCGATCCGGCTGTAACCTATGGCGTTAACGCGATTCATTGTTAAAGATTTTCGTAATCTTGAGGCCTGTGATCTCACCTTCTCGGAGGGTTTCAATTTTCTGGTCGGTGCCAATGGCAGCGGTAAAACCAGTTTGCTGGAAGCCATCTATTTTCTCGGCCATGGCCGCTCCTTTCGCAGCCACCTGACCAGCCGGATTATCCGCCATGGTCAGGATGAACTGGTACTGCATGGCCGGGTGCATGCGGACAGCACACTGAAAGGTGATCTGGAGCGACCGCTGGGGATCAGAAAGCAGCGGGATGGTACGACTCAGGTTAAAATAGCCGGCCAGACTGGCCAGAAAGTAGCACAGCTGGCGCAGATTCTGCCGCTGCAGCTGATCACCCCGGAAGGCTTTGAGCTGATGGTGGGCGGCCCCAAATTCCGTCGTGCGTTTATCGATTGGGGGGTGTTTCACGTGGAACCACGTTTTTATCAGGCCTGGAGCCGGGTAAAACGGCTGACCAGGCAGCGTAATGCGCTGCTGAAAACCGCGCGCAGCTACCGTGAACTCAGCTACTGGGATCAGGAACTGGCCCAACTGGCGGAAGTGATTGACGGCTGGCGCCGTGATTACATTGATGCCCTGCGTGAGCAGGCCACCGCCTTCTGTGGTGATTTTCTGCCGGAATACGATATTCAGCTCGGCTACTACCGTGGCTGGGAAAAAACGACCCCTTACAGCGAGCTGCTGGCCGCCAACTTTGAGCGCGATATGCAGCTCGGTTATACCGTCAGCGGCCCCAATAAAGCGGATCTGCGGCTCAAGGTGTCGGCTATGCCTGTGGACGATGTCCTGTCCCGCGGTCAGCTTAAATTACTGATGTGTGCGCTGCGATTGGCACAGGGTCAGCAGCTTCGTCAGGCAACAGGCAAGCAGTGTCTTTACCTGATTGACGACTTTGCCTCAGAGCTCGACAGCAGCAAACGCGCCCTGCTGGCAAAGGGATTACACGATACTCAGGCTCAGGTGGTCATCAGTGCCATCAGCGAGGAGCAACTGGGCGATATGAAGGCCGAAAAGGGCAAGATGTTTCATGTCGAACAGGGTAAAATAACCGCAAGATAATTAAAGCGAGAGTAACTCAATGTCCAACAATTACGATTCATCAAGTATCAAGGTATTAAAGGGTCTTGATGCGGTACGTAAGCGTCCGGGTATGTACATCGGCGATACGGATGACGGTACAGGTTTGCACCACATGGTTTTTGAGGTCGTCGATAACTCTATCGACGAAGCTCTTGCTGGTCACTGTGAAGATATCGTAGTCACGATTCATGAGGATGGCTCGGTCTCTGTCAGCGATGATGGTCGTGGTATCCCGACAGACATGCACCCGGAAGAAGGGGTGTCCGCCGCTGAAGTTATCATGACAGTCCTGCACGCCGGCGGTAAGTTCGACGATAACTCCTATAAAGTGTCCGGCGGTCTGCACGGGGTAGGTGTGTCGGTCGTGAACGCCCTGTCTGACAAACTGGAACTGACTATTCATCGCCACGGTCATATTCACCAACAGATTTATCACCTGGGTGAACCTCAGGCACCGCTGGGTGTGGTGGGCGACTCGGATCGTACCGGTACCCGAATCCGCTTCTGGCCAAGTGATACCATCTTCACCGATACCACTTTCCATTATGAGATTCTGGCAAAGCGTCTGCGCGAATTGTCTTTCCTGAACTCAGGTGTCTCTATCAAGTTGAGCGATGAGCGTGACGGCAAGCAAGACCACTTTATGTATGAAGGTGGTATCCGTGCGTTCGTTGAGCACCTTAACCGTAATAAAACGCCTATCCACCCGAAAGCCTTCCACTTTGCGTTTGAACGTGAAGACGGCATTTCTGTTGAAGTGGCGATGCAGTGGAACGACAGCTTCCAGGAAAATATTTACTGCTTCACCAACAACATCCCGCAACGCGATGGTGGTAGCCACCTTGCCGGTTTCCGTGGTGCGTTGACCCGTACCCTGAACAATTTCATGGATGCCGAGGGCTACACCAAGAAAGCCAAAGTGGCGACTTCTGGTGACGATGCCCGTGAAGGTCTGACCGCTGTGGTGTCGGTGAAAGTGCCGGATCCTAAATTCTCCAGCCAGACCAAAGATAAGCTGGTTTCAAGCGAAGTGAAACCTGCTGTTGAATCGGCCATGGGTGAGAAGCTGAGCGAGTACCTGCTGGAAAACCCGGCTGACGCCAAGATTGTCTGCGGCAAGATTATTGACGCCTCCCGTGCCCGTGAAGCGGCGCGTCGTGCCCGTGAAATGACCCGCCGTAAAGGCGCACTCGATTTAGCCGGCCTGCCAGGCAAACTGGCCGATTGCCAGGAAAAAGACCCGGCACTGTCTGAACTCTACATAGTGGAGGGTGACTCGGCCGGTGGTTCCGCCAAGCAAGGCCGAAACCGTAAAAATCAGGCGATTCTGCCGCTGAAAGGTAAGATCCTGAACGTAGAAAAAGCCCGTTTCGACAAAATGCTGTCGTCACAGGAAGTTGCTACGCTGATCACGGCCATGGGCTGCGGTATCGGCCGCGACGAGTACAACCCGGACAAACTGCGTTACCACAGCATTATCATCATGACAGATGCCGACGTCGATGGTTCGCACATCCGTACGCTGCTGCTGACTTTCTTCTACCGTCAGATGCCTGAGCTGATTGAACGTGGTCACATCTACATTGCCCAGCCGCCACTGTACAAAGTGAAGAAAGGCAAACAAGAGCAGTACATTAAAGATGATGAAGACATGAACCAGTTCCAGGTAGCCCTGGCGCTGGAAAATGCTTCTTTGTTCACCAGCGACAGTGCACCGGCCATTTCGGGTCTGGCACTGGAAACCTTGGTCAAGCAATACAATGGCGCGGTGAAACTGATCGAGCGGATGAGCCGTCGTTACCCGACATTGCTGCTCAATGAGCTGACTTACCAGCCGCGTCTGGGTGAAGACAAACTGGCGGATCAGTCGCAGGTGGAAGCCTGGGTCAAAGGGGTGGTTGACGCCCTGAACAGCAAGCAAACCGGTGAAAGCCACTACGGTTATGAAGTGTTCCAGGACCCGGAACATAACGCCTGGCTGCCTAAGATTGTTGTGCGTACCCACGGTGTCGACTACCAGTATCCGCTGAGCTACGATCTGCTGCACTCGAAAGAGTACGCTAAGCTGGCTGACTTGTCTGAAGCACTGTGCGATCTGCTGGAAGAGACAGCCTATGTCCAGCGCGGAGAGCGTAAGCAGCCGGTTGACAGCTTTAAGACAGCGCTTGAGTGGCTGATTAAAGACTCGACCCGTGGTCTGAGCCGTCAGCGTTACAAAGGACTGGGTGAGATGAACCCGGATCAGCTGTGGGAAACCACCATGGATCCGAATTCGCGTCGCATGATGCAGGTCACTATCAATGATGCAGTCGCAGCTGATGAGCTGTTCACTACTCTGATGGGCGATCACGTCGAACCGCGTCGCCAGTTCATTGAAGAGAATGCCCTGAATGCGAACCTGGACGTGTAACCAGTCCGCCGTCAGTTGCTGATAATAACCGTGTACTGATATAAGAACGCCGCTCATCACCGAGCGGCGTTTTTTTATGCTGGTTATCCCCTTAATCAGGCCGTGCGCAGTTCACGGCGCAGAATTTTACCGACAGTGGATTTGGGTAATTCCTGATGAACGGAAACATGTTTGGGCACCTTGTAGCCCGTCAGGTGTTCGCGGCAGAAGGCGATGATGTCGGCTTGGTCTAACCGGGCGGAAGTGGTGATGTGCGCGTGCACCGCTTCGCCGGTTTTCTCATCCGCTTCACCCACCACAGCCGCTTCGACAATGTGTTCATGGCGACACAGCACTTCTTCAATCTCGTTTGGGTATACATTAAAGCCGGACACTATGATCATGTCTTTGAGTCTATCGACTATCTTGATGTAACCATCTGGCGCAATGAAACCCAGGTCGCCGGTTTTGACGAAACCGTCTACCAGCACTTTGGCGGTTTCATCCGGACGCTGCCAGTAACCCTGCATAACCTGCGGGCCTTTGATCACCAGTTCGCCCACTTCGCCCTGAGGCAGCGGCCGGTTATTCTCGTCCCAGACTTCAACCACAGTGTTAATCAGCGGCACTCCGACACTGTTGATTTGTTCGCAGTCGAAGTTGTTGAGTGTCGATACCGGCGAGGTTTCTGTCAGCCCCCAGCCCTCGGTGATGGTGCAGCCAGTGATGGATTGCCACAGCTCGAACGCTTTGCCTGTCAGGGCTGCGCCGCCGGAAAAGGTAATTTTCAGGGAGCTGAAATCCAGTTTTCTGAATTCCGGGTGCTGGCATAAGCCGACAAACAGGGTGTTGATACCGGCAAAACCGCTGAAGCGATTCGTTTGCAGGGTGTTGATGAAGCCTTCTATGTCCCTCGGGTTCGGGATCAGCACGTTTTGCGCGCCCAGATAGAATAGTCCCATCATGTTCACCGTAAAGGCATAGATGTGGTAGAGCGGCAGCGGACAGATAAAACTTTCCTCGCCCGGGGTCCCTTTTTGCAGAATGCGGTGACTCATCTGCGCGGCATTGGCCAGAATGTTGCCATGGCTCAGGCAAGCCCCTTTAGCCACCCCGGTTGTGCCCCCTGTGTATTGCAGCACGGCAATGTCATCCGTGCCGGCCGTATTCGGGCGCAGGGCAGCTTGTTCTTTGCCGCTGGCGATCGCTGTGTTAAAGGCAATGTACTGATGACCTGCCTCGGCACTGTTTGTCAGCAGATCTGTTGCTGCGGTCACCAGGACGTTTTCCACCGGAACCTGCTCGCGGATGGCTTCATACTTGGGTAATAAATCTTCCAGAATAATCAGTGCTTTCACACCGGCATCACTGAACTGGTGCTGCATTTCCCTGGGCGTGTAGAGCGGGTTGGTATTAACCACTACCAGTCCGGCGCGGATCGCGGCATAGGCGGCAATCGGATACTGAATAATGTTAGGCAGCTGAATGGCAATGCGATCACCGGCCTGCAGCCCGCTCTGGTGCTGCAGCCACTGCGCCAGATGCCGCGAGCGCTGCTCAATATCGCTGTAGGTCAGGGTCTGCCCCAGACAGTTAAAGGCCGGGTTATCTGTATAGCGGGCAAAACCGTCTTCCAGAAAATCCGCCAGGTTGGTAAAGCTGTTCAGGTATTGGTATGCATCCATGATGTGCTCTCTTCTTGTTCCGTTCAGGGGGTGCCTCCGCGTCTTGACGGAGGCTTATTGTTATAGGGTGGGTGGTTCAGATTTTGGCCAGTGCCCGTTCCACGATGGATTTGGCATCAATGTCTGCCGGCAGAGTGCCGAACTGGAAATAATGATCGGATAAGCGCGCCTGGGTGAAGGCCTCGGCAATGTGAGGTTCGCCATAGCTGAACAGAGTCGCGGCCTGCCAGATCAGCGCCAGCTGCTCCATCATTTGCCGGGCACGGAGCTCAATGTTTTCCGTGCTGGCAAATTCGGCTTTCAGTTGTGCCAGCTTGCGGTCGAACAGCGGGTGCTTACCTTGTGCCTGGTCAAATTCGGCAAACAGGGCGCTGAAGGTATCGGGTTCACGCTGCAGCACGCGCAGCAGGTCGAGGCACTGCACATTGCCTGAGCCTTCCCAGATCGAATTGACCGGCGCTTCGCGATACAGCCGGCTGGCAATGTTCTCTTCGACATAGCCCACGCCGCCAATACACTCCATGGCCTCGGCGGTATGCTGAATCGCCCGCTTGCAGATCCAGTATTTACCGATGGCCGTTGCACTGCGGATCAGGGCTGCTTGTGTGTTGTCCTTGCTGTTATCCAGCGCATGAGCAATGCGCATGGTGATCGCCAGTGCCGCTTCTGCTTCCAGTGCCAGATCAGCCAGCACATTGATCATCAATGGCTGGTCATGAAGATTGCGGCCGAAGACGCTGCGGCCTGAGGTATGCCAGATCGCTTCTTTGGCGGCCTGGGCCATCAGTGCACTGGAGCCTATCATGCAGTCGAAGCGGGTGAGGGCAACCATGTCTATGATGGTACGGATACCGCGGCCTTCCTCGCCAAGCAGCCAACCGTGCGCGCCGCGAAACTCGATTTCAGAGCTGGCATTGGATTTATTGCCCAGCTTGTTTTTCAAGCGTTGAATTTGCATCGGGTTTTTACTGCCGTCTTCGCGCCAGCGTGGCACCAGAAAGCAGGACAGTGTCTCGCCGGTTTTGGCCAGGACCAGAAATGCATCGCACATAGGTGCGGAGCAGAACCATTTGTGACCGACCAGGCTGTAGAGTTTACCCGGCCCGGCGTCAGCGACCGGGGTTGCCCGTGTGCTGTTCGCCCGGACATCCGAGCCGCCCTGTTTTTCTGTCATCGCCATGCCTATGGTGACCCCGGCTTTGTCGAAATAGGGCTTGTTAGTGCCGTCATACACAGTGGCTGTGATTTTCGGCAGCCAGAGTGCTGCAACGTCAGGCTGGTGCTGCAGGGCTGGCACACAGGCAAAGGTCATGGTCAGCGGGCAGCCGGAGCCGGGATCGGCCTGGTTGTGCATAAAGGCCAGTGCCGCCCGGGCAACGTGGGCACCGGCTTTGGGCTGTGTCCACGGCAGGCTGGTATGGCCGTTTTCGATCGCGTGCGCCATGAGCTGGTGGTAAGCCGGATGGTAATCGACCTGATCAACCCGGTACCCGAAGCGGTTATGGGGCTGAAATTCCGGTAAATGTTTATTGGCCAGAAAACCGGCTTCCTGCAATTCATGGCCAATATGATGACCAAAACTCGACAATCGGCTGTTTGCCCAGTCCCCGGAAAACCGGGCTACCCAATATTTCAATATGCTGTCAGAGTCATATGTATTGTAGTGTTCTAAGGGTTTTGGCTGGTTCACTACTGTGTGAGTATCCTGGCTGGTGGCTGGGTTGAAAGGTTCCATATTCGGCTCTCTTTGGTTAGAAGGGTTCAGAGTGTCCTGTTGATCTGCTATGGGTTTGGCGAGCATGGCATTCGACATTCCCCGTCAATGCTATTAACATCGCCTTAACATGGACTTTATACGAGCAGCCATGTTTGGCTATGTCTGTTCACGCCAATTTATTGTTGATCTGCGCAATCGGCAGCTGTGATGACATTTCTGGGAGGCAAACCGCATTAGAGCGGGGCAGTATTGATGGAAGGCTATTACTCGACCCTGAGCAGTTGGATGATCCCCATCGCGAAAGCGATGCAACATTACGGACTGGATATGGAGCAGGCCCTGCACGAGTGCGGTCTCGACATCCGTGAACTGCAGAACCAGGAAGTGCGGGTCTCAATCCGTAAATTGTCGGCACTGATAGATTATTGTAATCGTTTTTTACCCGAGCAGGATTTTACTGTTCAGATTGCACGGTATTTTCATCCCGGTGTTTTTCATATTCTGGGCTACGCCATGATGTCGGCGGATACGCTGGAGGAGGCGCTGTTGCAGCTTGTCGCCTACAACAGTGTGGTCTGTGACATCAGTAATCTTCAATTAATCGAGAACCCGGATACTCTGGTACTGGATGTCGCTTTGGTGGCCAGGAATGAAGAACAGTCTGTGCTGATGCGCCGCCAGGAGCTGGAAGCTTTTATGGCGATGGTGGTCAGTTTTGCGCGTGATGTGGTTGATGCCGATTTGAAACCGGCTTATGTCACGTTCCAGTTTTCTCCGCCGGCAGATCAAGGGCACTACCTGACCGCATTCTTCCAGTGCCCGGTCAGCTTTGGTCAGGCGCGTAATTTGCTGGCGTTTGACAGTGGTGCCGCCAGGCAGCCATTGCTCAGTGGCAACCCGACGATAAGGACAGGCCATGAAAAGATCCTCAACGAATTTCTGGCTCGTATCGATCGCCACGATCTGGTGCACCAGGTGAAGTGCAAAATTCTTGAACGGCTCTCACTGGGCGCACCGAGCCAAACCCAAGTGGCTGCTGCGTTAGGGATGAGTGTGCGTAATTTGCAGCGTAAACTCAGCGAGCTTGGCACCAGCTATACGCAGATACTGGAACACAGCCGCAAAACCTTGGCGCTTAACTATATGCGCCGGCAGGATTTCTCCTTAAGTGAAATTGGCTATTTGGTGGGCTTTGCCAGCGATGCCAATTTTCACCGCGCGTTCAAGCGCTGGACAGGGCAGGCACCGGGCGAATACCGTCGTCAGTTGCTGGCCTGACACCTTGTCATCTTCCTTGTCCTTGTCTAGGGGCGAGCTGTCGTTGTGAACCGGCCCCGACAATTTTTTTTCAATTCTCCCTTGAAGCCAATTCAGATGCCCTTATATCTATTGGTGAAGCAGGAGGTGCCAGACACTGGGCCTTCACAGGTTTGTCCACGAGGAAAACCCGCTTCATGACTGACTTTCGTAATAGTATTGCTTCATAGAAGGATAGTGATTATGCGTACCTTAGATTTTACTCCTCTGTACCGTTCTGCCATTGGTTTCGACCGTCTGTTCAACCAGATGGAGCAAAACCTCAATAACAGCAATGGCGGATATCCTCCATACAACATAGAGCAGCAGGATGAAAACCACTACCGTATTACCATGGCGGTGGCCGGTTTTTCTGAAGCCCAGATGGACATCAGTCAGCATCAAAACCGCCTGATTGTGACGGGTAAACGTGCTGATGCCGACAACAACCAGGAACAGCGTCATTATCTGTATCAGGGCATTGCTGAGCGCGATTTCGAGCGCAAGTTCCAGTTAGCGGATCACGTAAAAGTGGTGGGTGCCTCGATGGAAAACGGTTTGCTGCACATCGAACTGGAACGGGAAGTCCCAGAAGAAGAGAAACCGCGTCGCATTGCGATTAACGGACAACGTCTGTTGGGGCAAGAAGACTCGGTGGTGAGTCATTCCGCTGAATAAGACTTGTGAAAGTACTGTATGGAAGGTCAGCCTGTGGGCTGGCCTTTTTTATATGTGAGCCAACCTGATGAGAAGCAGGCTATGTTTCACGTGAAACACAGGTGCTATCTCATGATGAAGGTTTCACGTGAAACAATACTTCATTGACGCTTTGGTTAGGATTATCCTCTTCAAGCTGTGATCTATTTTGAAGGAAGAAAAGTGTGGGTAAGGAAACCAAACCACAATTAAACCCGAAACGTCAGCGTGTCAGTGCAGCCTGCCTGCAGCCGTTGTTGCCAGCGAATACACCTGACGGATTGTCCCTCGTTACGGCTGCAGACCACCATGAACGTTTTGTTTTCAAATTAAAGAAAGCCGCAGAACGAGAGGCTGTCACTCAGATCTTTGGATGGGATGAAACCTTACAGTACCAACTGCATCTGTCTGAGTGGCAGGATTGTAAACCCTTGTTGATTCTGATGGACGGAACTCCGATTGGCAGTGTGTTACTGGAAATGATTGCGCCCGAATGTCATTCGAATACCGAACAAGACAGTCGCGATCTCCCTCAAAGTTATTTCAGCCGTTTCTTTCTTTTACCGCAATGGCAGGGACGGGGGATTGGCAGTGCGGTGCTACGGGCAGTGATTGCCTGGTCTGACAAAGCACATCGACCTTGTTGCTTAATGTATTTACAAGGCAATCCAGTGAGCGGTTTATATCGGCGGTTCGGGTTTGAAAAGATCACTGAAGATTCTCAGTTTGTCACCATGGTTTACCATCCGTATACAAAACAACCCTCTGAGCCACCTGTATCTGTGACATAAATTGTGCTGCTTGCAGACGACTCTGTCTGGGTTCAGATGAACAAACAGGGCAGTGAATGCCCTGTGAATTGTCTTTCAACGCTGGGTTCAGTGACACTGTTAGCCTTGCTGATAGGCTTTTGCGATTTCTTCGGCAATGATAGCAATGCCGCGCTGCATCTTTTCATCTTCCTGCACATAGTTCATGCGCAAACATTCATGGCCGTGTTGCCAGTCTTGTTCCAAACCAATGAAAAAATATTCACCGGGCACTATCAGTACCCCTCGTGCTTTCAGGCGTCGGTACAGTTCCATGGTGGTGATTGGCAGCTCTTTAAACCACAACCAAAGGAACATGGCACCTTCCGGTTTGTGGATCCGAAAACGCGGGTCTGGAATGGCTTGTTGCAGCCATTGCACCGCCTGCTGCGATTTTTTGTGATAGTAAGGTTTGATGACAGTTTCACTCAAACGCAATAAGTCGCCTTGCTCAATCATCTTGTTGGCAATTGCAGGGCCGACACTGCCCGGCGCCAGGCTGAGCACACCGTTCATGTTGGCCAGCGCTGTGGTGATCTCTTCACTGGCAATAACGATGCCGCAACGCACGCCGGGTAACCCCAGTTTAGAGAGGCTCATGCACAGGATAGTGTTGCGGTTCCAAAAGGGAGTGACGTCTTCAAAAATGATGTCAGGGAACGGCATGCCATAAGCATTATCTATGATTAACGGGATGTTGTGCTGCTGAGCGAGCTGATCCAAATGACGAATTTCTTCGTCGGTCAGGACATTGCCGGTCGGGTTGGTTGGCCGCGACGCGCAGATAGCGCCCACACTGTCATCTAGGGTCAGGGCGTTGAAATCGACGTTGTACTTGAACTGGCCGTTATCCAGTAAGCTAATCTCCGGCCTATAAGAGATAAACATATCCGGGCTGACGCCGGCATCCCCGTAGCCGATATATTCTGGCGCAAGCGGTAGCAGGATTTTCTTGCGGCGGCCATCGGGAAATTCACCAGCCAGCAGGTTGAACAAACTGAAGAAGGCGCTTTGGCTACCGTTGGTCAGGCTGATGTTTTTGCTGCTGATATCCCAGCCGTAACGTTCACTCAGCAGGGCAGCCAGCGCATTAATAAAGGTGTTTTTCCCTTGCGGCCCATCATAGTTTGTCATGGCTGCTGTCAGCTCGCCGCTTTGGTTCAAACTGTTATTGAGCTGGGTAAAGTACTCCACCATAGCCGGTATCTGTGCCGGGTTACCGCCACCTAGCATGATGGCTTCCGGATTACGCAGGCCATCATTCAAATCATCCATTAATTGGGTAATGCCTGAGTAGCGGGCAAACTTGTTACCGAATGTAGAAAACTCCATCTTGCTTCGACCTCAGTGTGTGTCTTGTTGTGATTTTTTTGTGGGTGAGCCAGACAACATACAACAATGATACATACAGTGAAAGTGGCTTTAGTCACTGCAGTCCCACATAGTGTTCATCATATGTTCCACGTGAAACACAGTTGTAAATCAGGCGTGTCACTTTAAGTTTAGATGAAGCTATCCGGTGAACCGTTGTGGTGGCGACACGGCCCTCAATGGTGCGAGATGGGAGGGTGATGAGTCGTGAGTGATGAGTGCGATGCTGAATATTTAGGTGTGTTGATCCCGCGGTTGGTGCTTGCATAATGGGCCGGGTGTTGTAATCTTGAATGGCGCTGCCTGCGCCTCCTGCTCGCGGAAAGGATAGTATCCAGGGTCACTGGCTTTTGTAACACAGCCGACAACGTATTTCTGCCTTCTCTTCTGTCAGGCGAGCACAGGAGCTAAAGAGAATGGGGAAATCATGAATTCAGACAATGCATTTTCGTTTAACCTGAACTACCTCAAATCCCAGGCTAAGCATCGCCTGAAAGCCATACGCCGCGGCGATCACCATGCCTTGCAATCTGTTAAGCAGCTACATCCGAAACAGGCACAGCTCAATCCGGACAATATTAAACTGGCAGATATCCAATTCGTGATGGCCAGGGAGTGTGGGCTACCCAGCTGGAGCCGCTTGAAACACCATGCTGAAATGCTTGAGCATCACAAACAGCAAATGGCGCAGGGTAGTGAAGCGCTGGATAGGGATCTCACCACATTACACATTCGCTGCGGCCATGATATTGCACAGCGCTTAGAGCTGGCGGGCTTTCATGGTGACTTCTTGCCATTTATTGATCCCTACTGCATGGGGCCGCTTTGCTCAGCGCCCGATTTCGAACGGGAACGCGCTGAATACATCCGGCAGTCTTTACTGAGTGAAATCGGCGATCCGCGCACGACGGATGACATCCTGACTGAGACGGCGGACAAGCTAGCGCAGCTCGCAAAACCTGATTATCACCGGCTGGTATTCTGGGTCGAGCACGATAATTACGATCAACTTATGCTGATACGTCTGCTGACGCATGTTGCGACACTGCCGGGTGTGGCTGGCCGTCAGCTTGAGATCATAGAAGTGAATCATTTTCCGGGTAATAGCCGTTTTATCGGGCTGGGCCAGTTACCCGCTGAAGGGTTGAGATCGCTCTGGCAGCACAGACGGCCTGTGGATGCCATTACCTTGGAGAGAGCAAGAGTACTGTGGCAGGGGTTCTGTTCCCCTGATCCTGCGGCGCTGCTTGCTTTGCTCAATGCCTCCTGGCTGAGCCAGTTCGAAAACATGGCGCAGGTGATACACCGTCATTTGCAGGAGCTGCCGCATCAGCAATCCGGCTTAAGCCTGACTCAGTCGTTGGCACTGTCTGTGTTGTCGGCATCGGGCAAGATGACGGTTGCCGATCTGTTTCGTGGCTATCAAGCGCTTGAGCCGTTACCCTTTTTGGGCGATCTGATGTTCTGGGTATTGCTCAAGCCGTTGCTGCAAGTCAGTCAGCCTTTAATCTGTCTTGAATCATCACCCGGTTCTGCTTCGTGGCAGGAGCAGATTGTCAGTCTGACTGAGCAGGGAAGCTTATGCCTGTCACAGCAGCGCAAGATCGTGTGTAGTGCTTACTGGGTTGGGGGAATTAGAGTCAGCCCCGAACAACATTGGACCTGGGATCATGCATCGCTGTCTTCATTGCATCTGGTTCAAGGTTAGCCGGGTAAAGCAGACAGTATGGCTTGGGCGTTTCACGTGAAACACTCTGTGGCAGCGAGCCGGCTGTCAGGTGTCTGATTCTGGCTGGCAGCTAGTAGGACCTGACAAGACGGGACAAGCAGGTAAAAGAAAGCCCGCTGGTGCGGGCTTTGTGATCAGACTAGAGAGCCTGTGACGCTCATTAATGGCTATCAGTTCTGGAGCAGTGAAATATCTGCCACTTTTAGGAACTGATTACGTAGCTGGTTGAGCATTGTCAGCCGGTTCACTTTCAGGGCTTGGTCATCAGCCATTACCATCACGTTGTCGAAGAAGGCATCGACTGAATCGCGCAGGGTAGCCAGCTCTGAAAGGGCTTGCTGATAATCACCGGCAGCAAAAACAGGGGTCAGTTTAGCGGTAACTGCTTCCACGTTTTTCGCCAGAGCTTTTTCGGCTTCTTCAACCAGTAACTGGCTGTCGATTGCCGCAGGTAACTCACCATCAAATTTCGCCAGGATATTGCCGACACGCTTATTGGCCGCAGCCAGTGATTCCGCCGCGTCCAGAGAGCGGAAATGGCTGACCGCTTTAACGCGCTTATCAAAGTCAGCCGGTGAGGTCGGGCGACGGGCCAAAACGGCCTGAATCACATCAACCGTGTGGCCTTCATCCTGATACCAGGCACGGAAGCGGCCCAGCATGAAATCAATCACATCGGCTTCTACGTTATGGTTCGTCAGCTTATGGCCAAACAGCGCTTTGGCTTTGGCAATCATATCGACCAGATCCAGCTGATAGCCTTTTTCTACCATGATGCGCAGGGCACCCAGAGCAGCTCGGCGCAGCGCGAATGGGTCGTTGGCACCTTTAGGGTGCTGGCCGATACCGAAGATACCTACCAGGGTGTCCATTTTGTCAGCCAGTGCAACCGCCGCTGCGACATCGGAGCCCGGCAGGCTGTCGCCGGCAAAACGTGGCATGTATTGCTCGTTGAGCGCCACTGCAACATCTTCGTGCTCACCGTCAAGCCGCGCATAGTGCATGCCCATTACGCCCTGAGTATCGGTAAACTCGAAGACCATGGATGTCATCAGATCGCATTTTGACAGCAGGCCAGCACGCTCTGCGTGCTCTATATCAGCACCAATTTGCTGAGCGATGTAACCGGACATCGCGGTAATACGATCTGTTTTGTCACGCAGGCTGCCCAGCTGTTTCTGGAACAGCACGCTGTCCAGCTCGTGCAGGCGATCAACCAGCGGGCGCTTACGGTCGGTGTTAAAGAAGAATTCAGCATCTGCCAGACGAGGGCGGACGACTTTCTCGTTCCCCTCGATAATGTGGCGCGGCTCTTTCGACACTATGTTAGTGACGAAGATAAATTTCGGCAGCAGCTTGCCTGCCGCGTCATAGACAGGGAAGTACTTCTGGTCACCTTTCATGGTGTACACCAGGGCTTCTGCCGGAACGTTCAGGAATTCTTCTTCAAAAGAGGCGGTCAGAACAACCGGCCACTCGACCAGAGAGGTGACTTCTTCTACCAGCTCGTCTTCCAGATCGGCGGTGCCGCCAACGGCAATGGCGGCTTCTTTGGCACCGGCAATGATATGCGCTTTACGGGTGTCGTAGTCAGCGATCACTTTACCGCGCTCTTCCAGGATAGCAGGGTACTGATCTGCATGTTCAATGCTGAACTCTGCTTCACCCATAAAACGGTGGCCACGAATGGTACGCGCTGATTCCACACCCAGAATCGTGCCGGGGATCAGCTCGTCATTAAGTAGCATGACCAGAGTTTTTACCGGGCGGATAAATTGTGTCTCTTTATCGCCCCAGCGCATAGGTTTCGGGATAGGCAGTTTTGCCAGTGCCGCCGCTGCCAGTTCGCACAGCAGTTCGGTTGCGGCTTTGCCTTTGACGGCTTCTTTGTACAGTAACCATTCGCCTTTGTCTGTCTGCAGGCGTTCAGCCTGCTCGACAGTAATGCCGTTACCGCGCGCCCAGCCCTGAGCGGCTTTGGTCGGGTTACCGTCAGCATCGAAAGCAACGCTGATCGCAGGACCGCGCTTCTCGACCACCTTATCAGCCTGGCCTTCTGCCAGTGCGGTGACTTTCAGAGCCAGCCGGCGTGGTGCGGCGTACCATTTGATATGGTCAAAGGCTAATTCAGCCGCGTTCAGTTCCGCCGTAAAGTTTTCGGCAAAGGCTTCTGCCAGGGTGCGCAAGGCTTTTGGTGGCAGCTCTTCCGTACCCAGTTCAATCAGAAAATTCTTGTCAGCCATGCGTGATCCTTACTTGTCTTTTTTACACATCGGGAAGCCAAGTGCTTCACGAGAGGCATAGTAGGCTTCAGCCACTTGCTTGGTCAGGTTACGGATGCGCAGGATATATCGCTGACGCTCAGTCACCGAGATCGCTTTACGGGCATCCAGCAGGTTGAAGGCATGGCCAGCTTTCAGAATACGCTCGTAAGCCGGCAGCGGGAGAGGCTGTTCCAGTTCAAGCAGTGACTTACACTCTTTCTCGCATTGATCAAAGAAGGTAAACAGGAAGTCGACATCAGCGTATTCAAAGTTGTAGGTCGATTGTTCTACTTCGTTCTGGTGGAAAATATCACCGTAGGTCACTTTTCCTAAAGGTCCGTCGGTCCATACCAGGTCATAAACAGAATCGACATCCTGAATGTACATGGCCAGACGCTCGATACCGTAAGTAATTTCACCGGTTACTGGTTTACATTCCAGGCCGCCGACTTGCTGGAAGTAGGTGAACTGGGTGACTTCCATACCATTCAGCCATACTTCCCAACCCAGACCCCAGGCACCCAGCGTCGGGTTTTCCCAGTTGTCTTCCACGAAGCGGATATCATGCACCTGCGTGTCTACGCCCAGCGCTTCCAGCGAGCCCAGGTAAAGTTCCTGAATGTTGTCTGGCGATGGTTTGATGATCACCTGAAACTGGTAATAGTGCTGCAGACGGTTAGGGTTTTCACCGTAGCGGCCGTCGGTCGGGCGGCGTGATGGCTGCACATAGGCGGCCGCAATAGGCTCTGGGCCCAGTGCACGCAGGCAGGTCATTGGATGCGAGGTACCGGCACCCACTTCCATATCCAGCGGCTGCACGATAGTACAACCTTGCTGGCCCCAGTAATCCTGAAGCGCCAGAATCATGCCCTGAAAGGTCTTGATGTCGTATTTTTGCATTGTCAGCTTCGCGAGATCCGTTGATATAAGTAGAAAAGATAACAATCCAGTATACCTTGGGTCGCCTTGAGGGAGTAGGGGCAGCGCACGTTTTTTGCGCATAACAGTATCGAATGTAAATTTTTGTCATCAGGCTTCCGCTATAAGCAGAAACAAGGTAAAAAAATTGACAGGTTTTTGATATCTGCAGTCTCTACTTGACTACAATGCAGCAGGATAATGCTAGCGGAAACGGGCGTTCCGTTCGGCAAACTTACAATTTATCGGGGAAAGAACATGCAACAACATCATTCAACAATGTCACGTAAGTGGGTACGCGCTATCCTTTTGGCCGGTGTTACTACTATGGTAGCTACGGGCTGTACCACAGTTAATCCCTACACGCGTGAAGATCAGACAGCAAAATCAACCAGTGGTGCTCTGATAGGTGCCGTTGCTGGCGCGGCTATCGGTGTGGCCTCTTCGAGTAAAAGCGATCGAGGTAAAGGGGCGCTGATCGGCGCAGCTTCTGGCGCGGCGCTGGGCGGAGGTGTCGGCTATTACATGGATGTGCAGGAAGCAAAACTGCGTCAGCAACTGGAATCAACCGGTATCAGTGTGACGCGTGAAGGCGATCAGATTGTGCTGAACATGCCAAACTCGATCACTTTCGGTGTCGACCAGTCTAACCTGAGCCAGCAGGCGATGAATGCACTGCAAAACGTGGCTTTGGTGGTGAAGGAGTACGATAAAACACAGCTGAATGTTTACGGTTTTACTGACAGTACAGGGTCTGAATCTTACAACCTGCGCTTGTCTCAGGTCCGTGCCAGTGAAGTCAGCAACTATCTGGTTCGTACGGGCGTAGCGGCGCAGCGTGTTCTGGCGAAAGGTATGGGTGAAGCTCATCCGGTAGCTTCCAATGGCAGCGATCAGGGGCGTGCTCAGAACCGCCGGGTGGAAATTGTCTTAAGCCCGACCGCGTCTTAATCACACCAACAGCATGAGTTCAGGAAGGAAGGGAAGATTGGCTTCCCTTTTTCGTCACTTGATTCCGGGTGCCATTCTGGCTATCATGCCAGCTCCTTTGGGGAGTAGCCTGCCGTTCTGACGGCACAATCATCAACATAATTGAAGCAAAATCTTCATGGTGATTGTGACTGACCATTACTCCGGTCAGTTTGGCGAGACCATAGGCAAATCGACATGAACCGGGGTGGGGCGTGTCAGTTTGTCTTTGGTTAAAATTATAATCCTCGCCCCAATGAGCATGTCGTGAGCATTTTAGCTGTTTCTATTACCACGGTCGCCCTGGCTGAGATTGGGGACAAAACCCAATTGCTGTCATTGTTACTGGCCAGTCGGTACCGTAAGCCTGTTCCTATCATTCTGGCCATTTTCCTGGCGACTCTGGCCAACCATGCTTTAGCGGCCTGGTTGGGCGTGGTCGTTGCTGATTACTTATCGCCTGAGATTTTAAAATGGGTGCTGGTAGTGAGTTTTGTGGTGATGGCGGGTTGGATTCTGATCCCGGATAAACTGGATGACGATGAAACCATTTCAAACCGCGGCCCGTTTATTGCCAGCTTCATTGCCTTTTTTGTGGCGGAAATCGGTGATAAAACCCAGGTGGCAACCACCATGCTCGGGGCAAAATACCATGACGGCCTGATGCTGGTCGTGCTGGGCACCACTATTGGTATGCTACTGGCAAATGTGCCTGTAGTACTGATCGGTAAGCTGTCAGCTGACAAAATGCCATTAGGGTTAATCCGCAAAGTCACTGCTGTACTGTTTGCTGTACTGGCGCTGGGTGCCGCCTTTGGCCTGTAATCCGGTTCGAAGCAGGGAGCGGGCGTCTTATGCCTGCGATTAATGAGATTGTCATAAGGCAGCGTTAGGCTGCCTTACTTATTTTTGTAGCTTGTTGCTATGACTTGCCTTTGCGGATCAGGAAGCGGTATGGCAGTGAGTCTGTTTCCGCCGCCAGCAGCGTATGGTCCATAAACCGGCAAAAGCTGGGGATGTCTCTGGTTGTGGATGGGTCATCGGCCAGCACTAATAGTGTGTCGCCATCTGCCATCCTGCGAATAGTTTTACGCACCATCATGACAGGTTCCGGACAACGCAGTCCTTGTGCTTCCAGATTGTGAGTGGCGGATTCAAATTTCGTGATCATAGTGAAGCCATATCGTAAATGAGAGCCAGATCATACTCACGGATAATAAACAATCAACCGGGGGTTGGCAAAGGTAACAATTATGTGTAACTTAGTTAACAACTTGTTAACCAATTTGTCATCGCGGGAGGTGGAGATGATTACTCAGATGGATAGACTGACTATTTACTGTGTGCTGTGCTTTATCGCTTTCTGCTCTATTGTACTGCGCAATGCAAATGACTTAACTCTCTTTTCGCTGGCAGGCTTAGTGGCCGCGGCGATCGGACTCTGGCTCGAGCTCTCTCATTCTCCTGAGCTTGAAGAAGAGGAAAGCTAACTTTCACATCTACTACACTCCCCAGTTTTCTTGGGCTTCCCCGCTTTTATAGCGGGATTTTTTTTATCCGGGGTACAGAAAAAATCACCCGGCCCGTGTGGCAGACCGGGTGATGAGAGATGGTTTATCAGGACAGTTTTACGAGTGTACGCCCGGTGACCTGACCCTTAATAATGGCTTGGGCATATTCCGGTACTTGTTCCAGCGAAATGGGTTGTCCTGCTTGCTGATAAAAACTATCCGGCAGCAATTCGCTCAGACGCTGCCATGCCTGCTGGCGTTTTTCATATGGGCAATACACAGAATCGACCCCTAACAGCCGTACATTGCGCAGGATGAAAGGCATCACTGTGGTTGGTAAATCAAATCCGCCAGCCAATCCGCAGGCCGCAACCGCACCGTTATAATCCATTTGGGTCAGTACTTTGGCCAGGACTTTGCTGCCCACAGTGTCGACTGCACCCGCCCAGCGCTGCTTCTCCAGCGGTTTGGCCGCTTCTTCCAGTTCACTGCGATCAAGAATGGAAGTCGCCCCCAGTTGTTTGAGCAGATCGCCATTTTGCGAAGCGCGACCGGTGACAGCGGCGATGCGATAACCCAGCTTAGCCAGGAGCGTTATCGCGACAGAGCCGACACCACCGCTGGCACCGGTGACCAGAATCTCGCCAGACTCAGGCGTGATACCCGCATCTTCCAGCGCCTGAATACAGAGCATAGCGGTTAATCCGGCTGTACCGATAACCATTGCCTGTTCGGGGTTTAAACCTGCCGGGAGGGGAACCAGCCAGTCGGCTTTCACACGGGCCTGCTGAGCCATGCCGCCCCAGTGGTTTTCACCGACGCCCCAGCCGGTCAGTACCACAGGATCGCCCGCCTGGTAGCGGTTATCACTGGAGGTGATGACAGTACCTGCAAAGTCGATACCCGGCACCATGGGGAATTGGCGGATAATTTTGCCAGCGCCTGTGATAGCTAGGCCATCTTTGTAATTGAGCGAGGAATAGTCGACAGCCACAGTGACATCGCCATCTGGCAGCTGGCTGCTGTCAATATCACCAACATGAGCTTGGGTGGTGTTATCTTGCTGGTTGAGGATCAGTGCCTTAAACATTACGGTTCTCCGTGCTGGGAATAAGCGTCTGTTTGTGATTGTAATGAGTCAGAGTGTCTCATATCTGAACATAAAACAACTTTTTGTCTGATTATCGATATAAAAAAGCCCGCGACAGGTGCGGGCTTAATCGGTGTTGTGATAACGGATTAGTCGTCGACGCGCTCAAAGATGGTCGCAATACCCTGACCCAGACCGATACACATGGTCGCCAGGCCGTATTTCACATTCTGATGTTCCATCAGGTTGATCAGTGTGGTTGAGATACGTGTACCGGAACAGCCCAGAGGGTGACCCAGTGCAATGGCACCGCCGTTGAGGTTCACTTTTTCATCCATCGCATCCAGCAGACCCAGGTCTTTGGCGCATGGCAGAGACTGAGCAGCAAAGGCTTCGTTCAGCTCGATCATGCCGATATCATCGATAGTCAGGCCGGCACGTTTCAGCGCTTTCTTCGACGCCGGCACCGGGCCGTAACCCATGATAGATGGATCACAACCGGCTACCGCCATCGACTTGATACGGGCACGAATACGCAGCCCCAATTCTTTGGCTTTGCTTTCGCTCATGATCAGCATAGCTGAAGCACCGTCAGACAGGGCAGATGAAGTACCGGCTGTCACTGTGCCGTTAGCCGGGTCGAAAACAGGACGCAGACCTGCCAGACCTTCAACTGTGGTTTCAGGACGAATCACTTCATCAAAGTCGAATACTTTCAGTATGCCGTTCTCGTCATGACCTTCGGTGGGCAGAATTTCATTTTTGAAGCGGCCTTCAACGGTAGCGGCATAGGCGCGCTGGTGAGAGCGTGCAGCAAATGCATCCTGTTGTTCACGGCTGATGCCGTGCATACGGCCCAGCATTTCAGCCGTCAGGCCCATCATACCGGCAGCCTGAGCCACAGATTTTGACAGACCAGGGTGGAAATCCACACCATGGTTCATCGGCACGTGACCCATGTGTTCCACACCGCCGACCAAGCAGATCTCGGCATCACCCACCATGATGGCACGGGTGGCGCTGTGCAGTGCGTCCATAGAAGAACCGCACAGGCGGTTAATGGTGGTGGCGCCTACAGTGTGCGGGATACCTGCCAGCAGTGCTGCGTTACGGGCAACGTTGAAGCCTTGCTCCAGAGTCTGCTGGACACAGCCCCAGTAGATATCTTCAATGGCCGTTGGGTCAACCTGAGGGTTACGCTCCAGCAGACCTTTCATCAGGTGTGCTGACAAATCTTCAGCACGTTTGTTACGGAAAGCACCAGCTTTTGAACGCCCCATAGGGGTACGGATGCAATCAACAATTACGACGTTATTCATGTGTGTGTTCCTCGTCCTTAAGCGTTTACTGGTGCGTTGTAATAGCTTTCGCCTTTAGCGGCTTTGTCACGAAGACCGGCAGGGACTTCGTAAACAGCACCCAGATGCGCGAATTTTTCTGCCATTGCGACATAGTTCGCCAGGCCGATTGAATCCAGGTAACGGAACACCCCGCCGCGGAATGGAGGGAAGCCCAGGCCGTAGACCAGCGCCATATCCGCTTCTGCCGGTGTGGCGATAATGCCTTCTTCCAGACAACGCACTACTTCGTTAATCATAGGAACCATGGTACGGGCGATGATGTCTTCATCACTGAAATCAGCGGCACGGCTGACAACAGGAGCCAGCAGCTCAGCCACTTCTGGCGCCAGATCTTTCTTCGGCTTGCCTTTTCTATCGACAGAGTAGGTATAGAAGCCTTTGCTGTTTTTCTGGCCCAGACGCTGGCTTTCGAACATCACGTCGACCGCATCTTTGTAGTCTTTACCCATACGCTCCGGGAAGCCTTCTGCCATCACAGCCTGTGCATGGTGCGCGGTGTCGATACCGACAACATCCAGCAGGTAAGCCGGACCCATTGGCCAGCCGAACTTCTTCTCCATGACTTTATCAACTTTGGTGAAATCAGCGCCGTCACGCAGCAGCAGGCTGAAACCAGCAAAGTATGGGAAAAGTACGCGGTTGACGAAGAACCCTGGGCAGTCGTTGACCACGATAGGGGATTTGCCCATTTTGGCCGCGTAAGCCACCACGCGCGAAATGGTCTCTTCCGAGGTGTGCTCACCGCGGATAATTTCAACCAGTGGCATGCGGTGTACAGGGTTGAAGAAGTGCATGCCGCAGAATTTTTCCGGGCGCTTCAGCGATTTCGCCAGCAGGTTGATTGGAATGGTAGAAGTGTTCGAGGTGATCACAGTGTCGTCGCCGACACGCTCCTCCACTTCCGCCAGCACTGCTGCTTTCACCTTCGGGTTTTCAACCACAGCTTCAACAATCACATCGGCTTCTTCAATGCCTGCGTAATGCAGCGTGGGCTGGATAGACGCCAGGATTTTGGCCATTTTCAGGCCGTTCAGCTTACCGCGCTCCAACTGCTTGTTCAGTAGTTTAGAGGCTTCATTCATTCCCAGATCCAGTGATGGCTGAGCGATGTCTTTCATGACAACCGGTACGCCTTTCAATGCAGACTGGTAGGCAATACCGCCGCCCATAATACCGGCACCCAGAACGGCTGCGCGTTGGGTGTCTTTGCCTTCTTTAGCAGCTTGCTTCGCTTTGCCTTTGATGTACTGATCATTGAGGAAGATACCGACAAGCGCTGGGGCGACGTCACTTTTTGCCAGTGCCACGAAACCTTTATTTTCAACTTGCAGGGCTTCATCACGGCTCATGCCAGCGGCTTTTTCAATACACTTAACGGCAGTGATTGGGGCAGGATAGTGAGGACCGGCAACTTGCATCACCATGCCTTTGGCCATAGTGAAGCTCATGGTCGCTTCAATTTTGTTCAGTTTTAGTGGCGCTTTTTTCTGCTCACGGCGTGCTCGCCATTCCAGCTTGCCGGCAATGGCATCTTTCAGCATGGTCAGCGCTGCGTCACGCAGGGTCTCAGGTGCCACAACGGCATCCACAATCCCAAGTTTTAAGGCTTCGTCGGCTTTTTTGGCTTTGCCGCCAGCGATGATGTCCATGGCCGGGTCGGCGCCAATCAGGCGAGGCAGGCGTACGGAGCCCCCCCAGCCAGGCATGATGCCCAATTTGGTTTCTGGCAGGCCTACCAGCGCAGTATTGTCTGCAACGCGCATGTCGGTTGCCAGCACGCACTCACAGCCGCCACCCAATGCAAAGCCGGTAATGGCGGCAATGGTCGGTACTGGGATGTCTTCCAGGCGGTTAAAAATGACATTGGCTTCTGCCAGCCAGCTGGACAGAACATCCGCGTCTTGGGTCATGATGTCAGGAAACTCGGTGACGTCCGCACCAACAATAAAGGCGGATTTACCGGAAGTCAGGATTACGCCTTTCAGTTCATTTTGCTGATACAGCGCGTTGATAGCTTCACTGAGGTTTTCCAGGGTCTTGCGATCAAGCTTGTTGACGCTGCCTGGCGCATTGAAGTTGATTTCCGCAATACCATCTTCCAGATAGCTTACGGATAGGGTTTCACCTTGGTAAATCATGTTCTATCTCCGTGAATACCGGTTCATTGCCGGTTTGATTTTGACTGGTTTGGCCTCCAACCAGGTTAAAGATTAGTCTGAACCTGTTGAAAAGGGATTTCAACACCTATTTTAAACAATTGTTTAAACTTTGATATTGGTATGTAACTGAAGTTGTTTTACGTAGCTTGTGTTTGACTTCTCCGTAGATTCCTCGGCATCGGTATTGTTTTTTTTGTGTTTTATATCAATTATTTGTGTGATTGGTTGGCAGTGTGCCACCATGCCTTCTCGGTAAGCTTTCATCCATGTATAGCTCATGAAAGTGATAACAATGGCGTTACCTGTTGAAATTTGTGCGGGCTGTGGCGAGCGATCGGCCAAACTCACTTTCATCACCAGAATGGAAAAGCATGCTTGATAGACGGCGATTCGGCTCTTTGTTGTTCGCTGTGAATCTGTGAGCGCGTTTATGCTATTCTTGCGCCTTTGTATGGCGTGATGTGAGCAGGCAAAATGGATCAGGCTCCTTATCTAATACCAGCGGAACCCGTTGTTTTCGAACAAGAGATCAAAAAAAGCCGCTTCATTACCTATTTAGCCCACACATCTGGTGTGGAGGCGGCGAAAGCCTTTGTTCAGAGCATCAAATCACGGCATGCAGATGCTCGTCACAATTGCTGGGCTTTCGTGGCTGGTCGCCCTGAAGATTCCATGTCATGGGGGTTCAGTGATGACGGCGAGCCCTCCGGAACGGCGGGTAAACCTATGCTGGCCCAGCTCAGTGGCAGTGGGGTCGGTGAAATAACCGCTGTTGTCACGCGGTACTACGGCGGTATCCGGCTGGGTACGGGCGGATTAGTGAAGGCGTATGGCGGCGGGGTGCAGCAGGCGCTTGCTGTGCTCATCACTAAAGAAAAGGTCATTACTTCACCACTTTATGTCCGCTGTGCGTATAATCAGGTGCCTTTACTTGAGGCTGTGATCGCTGAGCATCATGCTGAAGTACAGCGCGCTGATTACGGGGTTGATGTCACTATGGACATTCTGCTCGATGCTCGCTTAGCCGAAACATTCAAGGCAGTGCTGATCAATCGCAGTGGCGGCCGGATTGTGATTCAGGACGCAGACAATATTTTGAAGAATTAAAAGTGAGCGCCCGCTAGATTATGCAAATTCGTTCCATTATCCGTATCGTTGGCCTGTTACTGGCGCTATTTAGTGTCACTATGCTGGTACCGGCCCTTATAGCCTTGCTGTACCGTGACGGTGCGGGTTTCCCTTTCGTGGTGACTTTCTTTATTTTGCTGGCGGGCGGGGCGGCACTCTGGCTGCCTAATCGCCATCAAAGGCGAGAACTGAAAGCCCGTGACGGATTTTTGATTGTTGTGCTGTTCTGGACAGTTATCGGCAGCGCCGGTGCTGTGCCCTTTATTTTGTCTAAGACACCGGATCTTTCTTTTACTGATTCTTTTTTTGAGTCGTTTTCCGCACTGACTACCACGGGTGCCACCGTCATTGTGGGGCTTGATGAATTACCTAAAGCCATCTTGTTCTACCGACAAATGCTACAGTGGTTTGGTGGTATGGGGATCATTGTGCTGGCCGTGGCCATCTTGCCTGTCTTAGGCATCGGTGGTATGCAGCTTTACCGGGCTGAAATCCCGGGACCGGTCAAGGACAGTAAGATGACGCCCCGTATTGCTGAAACGGCCAAGACACTCTGGTATATCTATCTGACACTGACTGTTGCCTGCGCCGGAGCTTTCTGGGTGGCAGGGATGGATCTCTTCGATGCCATAGCACACAGCTTTTCGACCGTCGCTATTGGTGGCTTTTCGACGCACGATGCCAGTATCGGTTATTACAACAGTACTGCCATTAATATGGTCACTGTGGTCTTTCTATTGATCTCCGCCTGTAACTTTTCATTGCACTTTGCGGCGTTTTCCAACCGTGGCCATAACCTGCGGACCTATTGGCGGGATCCCGAGTTCAAGGCTTTTCTCGTGATACAGCTGATCCTGCTGTTGATTTGCTATGGCATGCTAATGAAGCACCAAACCTATGACACCTGGTGGGCAACGCTGGATCAGGCGCTGTTTCAAACTGTGTCTATCTCAACGACAGCCGGTTTTACCACAACCGGTTTTTCTGAATGGCCGCTTTTTCTGCCTGTATTGCTTCTGTTTTCTTCCTTTATAGGGGGGTGTGCAGGATCGACGGGGGGCGGGATTAAAGTGATTCGTATACTGCTGTTGTTTTTGCAAGGCGTCAGGGAGCTCAAGCGCCTGGTGCATCCCCGTGCTGTGTATACCATCAAAGTAGGCAACAAGGCCTTGCCGCAGCGTGTGGTAGATGCGGTTTGGGGATTCTTCTCCGCCTATGCTTTGGTGTTTGTTATTTGCATGCTGGTTCTGGTCGGGACGGGAATGGATGAGCTGACGGCATTTTCGGCAGTCGCTGCCACTCTCAATAACCTGGGCCCGGGGTTAGGGCAAGTTGCCGTTCATTTCGGGGAGGTGAACGACGCAGCGAAGTGGACATTAATCGTGGCCATGCTGTTTGGGCGTCTTGAAGTTTTTACTTTACTGGTGTTATTCACCCCGACATTCTGGCGAAACTAAGGAGAAGTGTGTGGAGAAGGTTTTATTGCTGCACTCCAGTTGTGACGGTCAAACCATCAAAATCTTACGCTATATAGAGCAGCAGTTAGGCGGGCACTATCTGTGTGAGACCCAGGATATTCATCAGTCACCTGAGATTGACTTCACTCGCTATGATCGAGTGTTGATTGGTGCTTCCGTTCGATATGGCCATTTAAATAAAAAGCTGTACCAGTTTGTAGAGCAGAATCAGCAAGCTCTGGATAAACATAAAACGGCTTTCTTCTGCGTAAACCTGACCGCGCGTAAATCTGGCAAGGATACGCCGGAGACCAGCGTCTATGTGCAGAAGTTCCTGCAAAAATCGCCTTGGCACCCCAAACTCTTGGAGGTATTCGCCGGAGCGCTGCGTTATCCGCGCTACAACTGGTTTGACCGAACCATGATTCAACTCATTATGCGGATGACAGGCGGGGAAACCGATACGACAAAAGAAGTTGAATATACGGATTGGGACAGGGTTAGTGCTTTTAGCCGGGCATTCAAGCAACTTTAGTGGCTAAAAAGAGGTGCTTTTGGTGAGCTTTTGTTCGAAAAACAATAAAATCAAAAAAAACCTGAAAATGCGCTTGCGCCCTGAATTAAAGTCCCTATAATGCCGCCTCACTGAACGGGGTTACGGCAAAGAAAGCTGAAAACCAGAGGTTCACAGGAAAGTTGTTCTGAAATAGATTGAAAAAAGTGTTTGACACTGTTTTTCATTTCGATAGAATGGCCGCCCTGTCCACGACAAGCC
>NZ_JAKLTE010000025.1:0-61618 GCF_022014395.1 Photobacterium sp. WH77
ACGTTGACTCAACGTTATGTCTCGTTGGTCAGGGCTGCGTATTCTACCCAGCATTTTCTCTCAGTCAAGCGTTATTTTAAAAACTTTCTCAAACACCTTCTTAACCAAGCACTCACCAAGGATAACTTCAGGTTTTAAACCTTTAGCACCTTTTACTCGGTGAGGGTGCGCATTTTACAAAAACAAAAACGAGTGTCAACCCTGTTTCTCTTTCTTTTTGCGCCACTTTCAGTTCACACAAGTTATTCACAAGTTACCAAGAACTTATTCAAACCCGTGTGTGCCCTGTCAGTGAGGCGGCATTATAGGGGGTTAGCTGAAAGCAGCAAGTGTTTTTTGGTGATTTTATTGCAACCGGCTACCTTTTACTCTGAAACTAATAAAAAACACAAAAAACAGCCAAAACAGGTATGGGACAGACACGATAAAGAAACAGAGACTCAAAGGAGAACGTAGAAACTGAGGAAACGATCAGCTCAAACCACTAGAGCAGAAGAGCAACCCGTCGGGTTACCCCGACGGCATAAAAGCATTTACTTACAGCTAACCAGGAAAGAAGGGTTCAGCAACTCTTCCCTATGATATTGCAGTGGCTCTTGATTAAATAAGGTAACGGATGCACCTGCACTTTCTGCTATACACTGACCGGCAGCGGTATCCCACATCATGGTTGGCCCTAAACGCGGGTAGAATTGTGCCCTTCCTTCTGCAACCAGACAAAATTTCAGGGATGACCCGACCTCAGTCATCTTGTGCTGACCCAACTTATTGAGAAAGTCAGCCATGTCCGGACTTGGATGAGAACGGCTCCCCACCACGGTCGGCACTGTTGCTTCTCTCACTCGGATTGGTTCCCGACCAGCCTTGGTTTGCAGCCAGGCTTTATTACCGTCTCCCAGCCAGGTTTTACCCAAAGCAGGAGCATGCACTATGGCAAGCACGGGCCTGCCTTCCTTAATCAAGGCAATGTTAACCGTAAACTCACCGTTTTTCCGAAGAAACTCTTTTGTTCCATCAAGCGGATCCACCAGCCAGAATGATTGCCAGTGCTGACGGTCACGCCATTCAGTATGAGCAGATTCCTCAGAGAGAATTGGGATATCGGGCGTAAGCTGTAATAAATGACGGACTATCACCGCATTGGCAGCCAGGTCAGCTTCAGTGACCGGGCTCTTGTCCGCTTTTTCTTCAACCCGGACATTGCTGTGATAACAGTCCATGATGGTTTGCCCTGCTTCCAGTGCAACCTGATAGAGAGACTCCAGTAGTGCGCTCACGCTGTACTCCTTGTCTTAAATAATGTGACGCTGTTTTAATGCTTCCACGCACAGAGTCACCAGCTCATCAACCGATGCGTTGCCCGCTTGCAGATGAATCTCTGGATTCGCCGGCGGCTGATATTCAGAATCAATGCCGGTAAAGTCTTTAATCTCTCCCGCTCTGGCTTTCTTATACAGGCCCTTAGGATCGCGCTTTTCACATTCTGCCAGAGGTGTATCCACGAAGACTTCAATGAACTCTCCCTCAGGCAGGAGTTCACGAACCAACTGACGCTCAGTTCTATGGGGAGAGATAAACGCGGTCAGCACAATGAGACCAGCATCAGCCATCAGCTTAGCCATTTCCCCGATACGTCGAATGTTTTCCTTACGATCCTCAGCAGAGAAACCCAGATCCTTGCACAGGCCATGGCGAACATTATCGCCATCCAGCAGATAAGTATGGAAGCCCTGTTCAGCCAGGCGATTTTCCAACGCCCCGGCCACCGTCGATTTGCCGGCACCGCTCAACCCGGTAAACCACAGCACGCAGGGTCTCTGATTTTTTAACTGAGCACGCTGTGCTTTATCGGTCTGGTGATTGTGCCAGACCACGTTTTCATTTTCATGGGGTTGAACGACAGCGGTCATTTTACACTCCGTTGCTATAACACATTAAAAAGGAAAGAACTGCGGGATCAGGGCTAATACAACCACTGAGTACATCACGGAAAACGGCAACCCGATCCGTAGATAATCTCGCAACTTATAGTTGCCTACGGTGTAAACGAGCAAATTCGTCTGATAACCATAAGGTGAAATAAAACTGGCACTGGCACCAAACAGCACCGCCATAATGAAGGGCATAGGATCGACCCCATAGCTCAGTGCCAGACTGTACGCTAAAGGGAAAGACAAGGCTGCCGCAGCATTGTTCGTCACCAGCTCAGTCATCAGCAAGGTCAACAGATACACGGCCACTAACCCGCCGTAGACGCCCCAGCCATTAAAGGATGTCATCATGATATTGCCCATCTGCTCAGACAGGCCGCTGGCAAGCATCAGTTGAGCCAGTGATAATGCCGAGCCAACAATCACCACTATATCAATTGGAAAACGGCGGCGAATTTCGGCAAAGCTGATGATACCGGTTGCCAGCAACAACAAAAGATAACCGGCCAGTCCTTTGATCAGAGGTAAAGCATCCAGCAGGCCCGCGGTAACCACAGCAACAAAACCGCCCAGCACGGCCATGCTCTTGGTGCTATCCAGCCGGGCGCTGGAGTCCAGACCATTGATCAGGACAAATTCACGATTTAACGTCTGCTTTTTCTCATGAAACGTTTTGCCGGGCACAATCACCAGAGTATCACCAGGATGCAGTTCAATATTACCCAGTCCGCCGGCCAGACGTTCATGGCCGCGACGGATCGCCACCACCACAGCATCAAAACGTTCGCGGAACTGCACGCTTTTCAGCGTTTTACCCCGAATACCGGCAGAATGACTGACCACCACTTCCATCATGGACTGCCCATTGAGGTGGTGCTGGCCAAATAACCTCAGTCCGTCGATTTCCTGTAAGGTCGTGACACTTTCGATATCGCCACAGAACAGCAGTCTGTCACCGGCCCGCAATACCGTCTCGGGACACACAGGTGCAATCGTCTTGCCGTCACGAATGATTTCTGCCAGAAACAAGCGGCGCAGTGCCCGTAAGCCATTTTCAGCAACCGACTTGCCAACCAGCGATGAGGTCGGCTCTATTTTGGCTTCCAGAAAGTAAGGCAGTTCATCCTGGCTGCTGTCATCGTAATTGGGTAGAAAGTGGCTGAGGGGGATCAAAAACACCAGCCCGACCAGCAACACCGCCAGTCCAATCATTGAAGGCGCAAAAAAGCCCAGGCTGGGTAACCCGGCATCTTCGACAAAGCTGTTTACAATCAGATTGGTCGAGGTACCAATCAGGGTCAGCGTACCGCCTAATATCGCGGTGTAGGACAGTGGTATTAACAAACGAGACGGCGCATGGCGCTGATTACGCTTTACTGCGCCAATCAAGGACACCACCACTGCCGTGTTATTGGTAAAGGAAGACAGGAAAGCCGTCGACAGGCCAAGCTTGGCCACCACAGACGTTTGTCCTCCCTGAGAAATTTGGCGCCCGACCCAACTGATCAGGCGCGTTTTTTCAAGAGCAATGGAAACAAGGATCAGCAGGACCAGGGTCAGCAACGACGCGTTGGTGAAGTTACCCGCCAAAGTTGACAGCTCTATCATCCCGGTTTGAAAACCAATAAAGGCTGTACCTGCAAACAGATAGGCAGGTTTGATTCTGGTGGTGATCAAACAGGTTATGATCACCACCAGCATCGCCAGTACCAGAGCTTGTTCCCATGCCATCGGCATTACCCCAGCAACTTACTGAGATCTTTGGCACCCCAGTGCGGGAAGTGCTTACGGACCAGCGCGTTGAGCTCAACCTCAAAGGCGCTGTATGCCTGCTGAGACGGGGCGGATTCCGTCAGCGCCTCACGCACCATGCCGGCACCCACAGTCACATTGGTCAGGCGGTCAATCAGAATAAAACCACCGGTATCGGCACAATTCTGGTATGAATCGATCGCGATAGACTCATTGAGCACCACTTCGCACAGTCCAATGCCGTTGAGAGGCAGCACATCGGTGGCAAAGGTGTCCAGGTTATTAATATCAACCTGATGGCGAATCGCACTAACCGAGCCGAGCGTTTTCTTGCCCGCCACTTTGATATCGTACTGACGACCGGTTTCCAGTGGTGCTTCAGCCATCCAGACAATGTCAGCCAGTAGCTGATTGCTGAGTGCAACGTCGTCACCAGCATGAACGATAGTGTCACCGCGGCTGATATCAATCTCATCGTTCAGGGTCAGCGTAATTGCCTGCCCGGAATGAGCCTGAGCCAGATCACCGTCGAAAGTCACAATACGGGCAACCGTTGACGATTTACCCGATGGCAACACTTTCACCGCATCTCCGACAGTCACAGTGCCCGAGGCCAGCGTGCCTGCAAAGCCGCGGAAGTCCAGATTCGGGCGATTAACATATTGCACAGGAAAGCGTAATTCACCGTCCACTTTTTTGTTGATTTCCACACTTTCCAGCAAAGACAGCAGCGGCTCGCCTTCATACCAGGGTGTCAGCTCACTGGCGGTGACAACATTGTCGCCTTCCAGTGCCGACAGCGGAACCAATTGGATATTGATGTCAGCATTGAGCTTTTTGGCAAACGCCAGATAATCATCCCGGATCTGCTCGAAGCGGGCCTGCTCAAAACCGACCAGATCCATCTTGTTGACGGCCACCACAAACTGGCGAATCCCCAGCAGGCTGGCAATGTAAGAGTGACGACGGGTCTGATCCAAAACGCCTTTACGGGCATCAATCAGAATCACAGCCACATCACAGGTAGAGGCGCCTGTCGCCATGTTGCGGGTGTACTGCTCATGCCCCGGGGTGTCGGCAATGATGAACTTGCGTTGCTGAGTCGAGAAATAACGGTAAGCCACATCAATAGTGATGCCCTGCTCACGTTCCGCTTGCAGACCGTCAACCAGCAAGGCCAGATCCGGCTTACTGCCAGTGGTGCCCACTTTCTGACTGTCAGCGTGAATAGCGGCCAGTTGATCTTCATAAATTTGCTGTGAATCGTGCAGCAGACGGCCAATCAGCGTACTTTTGCCGTCATCCACTGAACCACAGGTTAGGAACCGAAGCAGAGACTTGTTCTGGTGCTGATCCAGATAAGCTTCAATGCCCAGCTCAGCTACTTGTTGTTGAATTGCGCTGTTCATGTCCCGACTCCTTAGAAATAACCCTGACGTTTCTTCAATTCCATGGATCCCGACTGATCGTGGTCGATCGCCCGTCCCTGACGCTCACTGGAGGTAGCCACCAGCATTTCTTCAATGATCTCAGGCAAGGTTTTGGCCTCAGATTCAATTGCACCGGTCAGCGGGTAACAGCCCAAGGTACGGAAGCGTACGCTCTTGTGTTCAATTTGCTCACCCGGACGCAGCTTCATGCGGTCATCATCCACCATGATCAGCATGCCGTCGCGATCAACCACAGGACGTTCCTGTGACAGGTAGAGCGGCACAATATCGATGCCTTCCAGGTAGATGTATTGCCAGATATCCAGCTCGGTCCAGTTCGACAGCGGGAACACTCGGATGCTCTCGCCTTTGTTGATCTGGCCGTTATAGGTCTTCCACAACTCAGGGCGCTGGTTTTTCGGATCCCAGGTGTGGTTCTTGTCGCGGAAAGAATACACGCGCTCTTTGGCACGGGATTTCTCTTCGTCACGACGGGCGCCGCCGAATGCGGCGTCGAAACCGTACTGGTTCAGTGCCTGCTTCAGGCCCTGGGTTTTCATAATATCGGTATGCTTTGACGAGCCATGCTCGAACGGGCTGATACCCATCGCCATGCCTTCCGGGTTTTTATGCACCAGCAGGTCAAAACCGTATTTCTTCGCTGTCGCATCGCGAAATTCAATCATTTCGCGGAATTTCCAGTCGGTATCGACATGCAGCAGCGGAAAAGGAATTTTCCCCGGATAAAAGGCTTTACGGGCCAGATGCAGCATCACCGATGAATCTTTACCGATGGAGTACATCATCACAGGGTTATCAAACTCAGCGGCCACTTCACGGATGATATGAATACTCTCCGCTTCGAGCTGCTTAAGGTGGGTAAGGCGTTTCGGATCCATCTTTCTCTCCATGTTAAGCCAGGCTCACGACAGCGGGGTGTGGTTGCCCTTGTTGTTCCTGCTTTCCGAACCAATGTAATTTATCCGCAAGAGTCACCACTTCACCCACCACGATGAGTGACGGCGATTCTGCATTCTCTGCCAGTTGAGCCAGCTCGCTCAGTTGGCCTCTGAAGACTTTTTGCGATGCCTGCGTGCCGCGCTCGATAATCGCAATCGGCGTTTCTGCAGCGCGGCCATGCTGAATCAGTTGTTGCTGGATGTGGCTTGATTTCATCAGCCCCATGTAAATCACCAGCGTCTGCTTACCGCGTGCTAGTGTAGACCAGTCGAGATTGTCGCTGTCCGGCTTGGTATGACCGGTAATAAACATGGCACTTTGTGCATGATCTCTGTGTGTCAGGGGAATTCCGGCATAGGCCGTCGCGCCGGCTGCGGCGGTAATGCCCGGCACAACCTGGAACGGGATACCGGCATCAAACAGCACTTCCAGCTCTTCTGCTCCGCGGCCGAAAATGAAAGGATCACCGCCTTTCAGGCGAACCACCCGTTTGCCCTGACTGGCGTATTCCACCAGCAGGCGGTTAGTTTCTTCCTGCGGCACACTGTGATAACCGGCGCGTTTACCAACACAGACCAGCTCCGCATCACGGCGTACCAGATCCATGATGTCGTCCGATACCAGATAGTCATACAGCACCACATCGGCCTGCTGCATTAATTGCAATGCACGCAGGGTCAACAAACCGGCGTCGCCGGGACCGGAACCAATCAGTGCAACCTGGCCCTGGGTAGTCACCTGCTGGGACTGGCGAATCAATTCCTGCTCGGCTTCTTTATCTTGCCCGGCGGCAACCAGCTCGGCGAAACGGCCGTCAAATGCCTGCTCCCAGAACAGACGGCGGGCAGACAGGCTTTTCACCGTATTCTTCAGGCGATCGCGAAACTGGCCTGCCAGCGTCGCCATTTTACCAAGATGCTGAGGCAGCAAGGCTTCCAGCTTCTCACGGACCAGACGCGCCAGTACCGGCGCTTTGCCAGAAGATGAAATAGCCACAATAAGAGGAGAGCGATCAACAATCGATGGCACGATGAAACTGCAACGCTGGGTATCATCCACCACATTCACCAGCACCTGTCGCTGATTTGCCGACTGGTACACCAGAGCATTGATGGCTTTGCGATCGGTGGCAGCGATAGCCAGAAAGATACCGTCAAGGTGTTCTGGCATAAAATGCTCAGCAAGAAGAGTAATGTCACCGTTATCTGCCGCCTGCAGAAAATCGGCATTGAGCTCAGGAGCAATGACACGAACATCGGCACCGGCTTTAAGCAGCATCCGGGTTTTACGCCAGGCCACTTCTCCACCGCCTACTACCAGGCATGGGCGACGCTTTAAATCGGCAAAAATAGGTAAATAGTCCATAGTCACTGCTCTTACTCTCTGTACGTAACAGCACTATAGACGGGGCAAGTTATTACCTGAAATTCTAAAATTTCATTTTTTATTCCCAAAAGTTTAGCTTGGCTGACTTAACCACCTTGCGGGAACAATCCTTCCTGATATCTCAGCAAATCGCCCCTAACACCGTATAAAACAATCACTTTTCCGGTTTTTATCCATTAAAAATAGCTTATCTTATGCCTTTAAGATCTAACTCTTTCGCCCGTCCGCATACCTGAATACAGTGGCTCGAGAAAGAAACCTAATGCAGAGCAAGGAAGCGCACTCAGGTCACATATCTGACAAGCTCTTGCATTTCATTAACAGTATTTTTGCTACTTTTAGCGCGTAACTTACTCCATTAATGACGGTGAAATCATGTCTTTAAGAGCAAAACCACTTTCACTTGCCATACTGGGCGCACTGCTGGCAGCAGCAGACCCGGCACTGGCAGACACCATTCAACTGCGTATTCTTGAAACCACCGACATTCACGCCAATGTCATGGACTACGACTACTACAAGGATAAAGCCACCGAGAAAACCGGGCTGGTCCGTACCGCCACCTTAATCGAGCAAGCCAGGCGCGAAGTCACTAACAGTGTGCTGGTTGATAACGGCGATCTGATTCAGGGCAGCCCGATGGGTGACTACATGGCAGCGAAAGGTCTGGCAGACGGTGATGTTCACCCTGTCTATAAAGCCATGAACCCACTTGATTACGAAGTAGGCAACATAGGTAACCATGAATTCAATTACGGGCTGGATTTCCTGCAAGCGGCATTAAAAGGCGCAAACTTCCCCTATATCAATGCCAATGTCTACGACCTCAGTACGGGGGAAAACCTCTTTACCCCTTATCTGATTAAAACCTATCGCCTGAAAGATACCGACGGCACAGAGCATGAGGTAAAGATCGGCTACATCGGCTTTGTGCCGCCGCAAATCATGACCTGGGATAAAAAGAATCTGGAAGGCAAGGTGAACGCCAGAGACATCAAGCAAACCGCAGACTATTTCGTGCCTAAGATGAAAGCCGAAGGCGCCGATATCATAGTCGCGATTCCGCATTCAGGCGTGTCTGCCGATCCTTACCATGCCATGGCGGAAAACTCGGTTTATTACCTGACAGAAGTGAAAGGCATAGATGCAATCGCCTTCGGCCATGCCCACGCTGTCTTCCCGAGCCAAACCTTTGCCAACCTGCCCAATACGGACATAGAAAAAGGTACTATCAATGGTGTCGCGGCTGTGATGCCCGGCCGTTGGGGCGATCATCTGGGGGTGATCGATCTGGAGCTGACCCGGCAAGATGGCAAGTGGATGGTGACTGGGCGTCAAACCCAGGCTCGCCCGATATTTGCCGACGGCAAAGCGCAGGTAGCGGCGGACAGTAAACTGGTCGCAGCCGTGATGGAGGATCACAAGGGGACACGTGAATTTGTAAACCAGCCGATCGGTAAAGCCAGTGACGTGATGTACAGCTATCTTGCGCTGGTACAGGATGATCCGACCGTACAGATTGTGAACCTGGCACAGAAAGATTACGTGGAGCGCTTTATTCAGGGCGACCCGGATTTAGACGGCCTGCCGGTACTGTCGGCTGCCGCCCCGTTCAAGGCAGGCGGGCGGGCTAACGATCCGGGCAACTACACCGAAGTGGAAGCCGGCCAGCTGACCTTTCGTAACGCAGCCGACCTGTACCTGTATCCAAACACCCTGGTGGCGCTGAAAGTGACAGGTAAAGAAGTCAAAGAGTGGCTGGAGTGCTCTGCCGGACAATTTAACCAGATCGATCTCAGCTCAGGCGCGCCACAGTCACTGATCAACTGGGAAGACTTCCGCACCTATAACTTCGACGTGATTGACGGTGTTCAGTATCAGGTGGATGTCTCTCAGCCCGCCCGTTACGACGGTGACTGTAAGCTCATCAACCCGGCATCCGAACGGATCCAGCAATTAACCTATCAGGGCAAAGCCATAGATCCGGCCCAGCCCTTCATCATCGCAACTAACAATTACCGCGCTTACAGTGCCAAGTTTGCCGGGACGGGTGAGCAATTCATCGCCTTTGCAGCACCGGATGAAAACCGCACCGTGCTGGCCAGTTACATCAGCCGGGTAAGTAAAGACGACGGGCAAGTTGTACCGAGTGCCGACAATAACTGGCGCTTTGCCCCGCTCAGGAGCACAACGCAACTGGACATCCGTTTTGAGACCTCACCGAGCGACAAAGCGGCATCCTTTATCAAAGACAAAGGTCAGTATCCGATGAAACAAGTCAATACAGATGCTGCCGGCTTTGCAATTTACCGGATTGACCTGCAACACTGATTTCAAACCATACAAACGATATCCCAATACCGCGGCCTGTGGTCGTGGTATTTTTTGGTAAGCTAGATATAGATGACTTCAACAACGACAGAACACTATGACCTCACCACTCGCGCAATTTCTGACCCTGCACAGTGCCGATCAGGCCACTATCGATCAGGCACTGTCACTGGCCGAACCGTTAGAACTGCCTACCCGGCATGTGCTGATCAATCAGGGAGAACTGGCAACACAGGCGTATTTTCTGATTGATGGCCTGTGCCATGCCTGTTACATCACCGGAGACGGTAAAACCATCAGCAAAGATTTCTTCTGGGAACAGGATCTGCTGATTGGCTTTGAAAGCCTGCTGACCGACGAGGGATCGCCCTATCTGCTGGAAACCTTGTCACCCTGCCTGATCCAGACCCTACCAGCAGAGCTGATTCTTCGCTGGCGCGATGACCATCCAGCCCTGTATATGGCCCTGGCCGAGAGGCAATTGCTGTTCCGGGAACAAAAAGAGCAGTTCATGCGCCTGTACAGCCCGGCACGACGCTACGCCCTGTTCACTGACAGCATCGGTGAGCTGGCAACACACATCACTGCGCCACAACTGGCATCGTTTCTAAACCTGTCACTGAGCCAGCTGGACAGCCTGCAGCGTCATCTGGCCGCGTCAGGAAAATAAACGCCAGTTGCGATATCTCATCGCGCATTTTATGCTGGTACTCAGGTACAGAAGCCGTAGTAAAAGGACACAATCAATGCAGTGGCAATGCCTTCGTTTTGATCAGCTCAGCACTGATCAACTATATGACATCATGAAACTCAGGGTGGATGTGTTCGTGGTTGAACAGAACTGCCCGTATCCGGAACTCGACGGCCACGACAAAGCTCAGGGTGTGCATCATTTAGTCGCTTATGACAATGGCACTCTGATGGCTTATCTGCGGTTATTACCGCCAGGCACAACCTACGACAATGTCAGTATTGGACGGGTGATCACCGCTGAAGCAGCGCGCGGGAAAGGGATGGGAAGTGTCTTGCTCACCCATGGGCTGGCGTACGCAGAACAACTGTGGCCGGGGCAGGACATTGACATCGGCGCACAGTCGCACTTGCAGAGTTATTACGGGCGCTTTGGCTTTGAGCCAAGCTCTGACGAATACCTGGAAGACGGCATTCCACACATTGATATGCGGCTGACGAAAACTCCGGCAACCGCCTGATTAATCCATTACTTACCGCGGGCAAAACTACCGTCAGAGCGGCGGAAAAACATCACAGGATCGCCACCGCGGCTCTCAATCTGCAGGACATCCAGATCCCCATTGGCCAGTTGTTTGTAACGCAATAACTGGCCAGATTTAATGTAACTGAGGGGTTTGTCTTTACCTTCAATCGCAGCAATGGCGTACAGATCGGTCAGAGGTAACGACTTGGCACGAAAGATGGTCGCCAGGGTTTCGCCTTTTTTGACTTCATAATTTATCCAGTTTTCAGCAGAAGCTGGCTGCCGGGGCGTTGTCGTCGCTGAAGTTGACGAAGATGTCACCGCGGTTTGCGACGCCACAGATTTGATGATTGCCGGACGAGGCGGCGATGCCGGCTCTGGGCGCTGGTCGACAGGTAAACGCGCGGGCTCATCCAAGTTCAGCGCCACTTCCTGACGCACAGGCTCGCTGCCGGAGATAGTAGGTTCTGGCTCTGAAGCCGGCAGCAGGAACAGCACAACCACCACAGGGATCAGTACCAGTAAGGCTTTGCGATGAAACCCTGGTAACAGTTGCCAGTAGGGCTGCACCCTCAGTCGGGCCTTCTGCCATTGTGTCTGGCCTGCTTCACGCCAGTTCAGTTGGCTGAGCCGGGTTTTCCATTCCGTCAGCGACACCTGTGTCAGGGCCGGGGCCGATTTCTTCCGGTTACGGCGTTTCGCTTGTCCCATAACAACTACTCTCCATCACTCTGCGCCAAAACTTCAGGGTCACGCTTTGATGCGACCTCTGTTCACAAAAGTTTACCCCTGAGGGTTGAAACTGTTATCCTGCCCGCTTAATTCACTCGACATAAAGAGACGACACTATGTCTGACGTTAAACTAGATACAGTTGAAACTAAAGCGAGCTACGGTATTGGTCTGCAAATGGGCCAGCAACTGGCTCAAAGTGGCCTGGAAGGCCTGAACGTTGCTGCCATTGCCAAAGGCATCGCCACCTCGCTGACTGGCGACATGCCAGAAATCGCTGTAGACGACATCAACGACGCACTGCGTGATCTGCACACCCGCGCAGAAGAAGCTCGTCAAGTACAAGCTCAAGCTGCTGCTGCTGAAGGCGAAGCCTTCCTCAAAGATAACGCACTGCGCCCAGAAGTAACAGTAACCGAATCTGGTCTTCAGTACGAAGTTCTGGTTGAAGGTAACGGCGAAATCCCAACGTCTGACAAGCAAGTACGTGTTCACTACCACGGCCAACTGACTGACGGCACTGTATTCGACAGTTCAGTATCACGTGGTCAGCCAGCAGAATTCCCGGTCACCGGCGTTATCGCAGGTTGGGTAGAAGCTCTGCAAATGATGCCTGTCGGTTCTAAGTGGAAACTGTATATTCCACAAAACCTGGCATACGGTGAGCGTGGCGCTGGTGCTGCCATCCCACCTTTCGCTGCACTTGTTTTCGAAGTTGAGCTGCTGGACATCCTGTAAGTCCTGCCGCCCTTCTGAAAAACGGTGCTTCGGCACCGTTTTTTTGTCTCATATCAGCAACATACCCTGACAATAACCTGACAAACGCCCTCTTTTATCTTTTCCAGACTACGCTTAGAGTAGCTTACGGCTTCCCCACGGGAAAACCTCATAACGATTCTAAGGAGAACACTATGACCCGAGCTCTACTCCAACGCTGCTGGCTGGTTGCAATGCCATTACTGGCCAGTCTGGCCCTTAGCCCTGCCGCCCATGCTTTTAGCCTTTCCGACTTATTCGGCGGCGGTGACGATAAAATGGAAGCCCTGGCCGACAACCCCCTCGCCAGTATGCTGACCGATCAACTCGGTGTCAGCACCGAACAGGCAGCGGGCGGTGCCGGTGCACTGCTGTCCATGGCGGCCAGCCAGTTAAGCGGCGATCAGGCCACCGAGCTGACCAAGCTGATCCCAGGTTCAGAAAACCTGATGGACGCCATTCCTGCCGGACTGGGCGGCATGCTGAATAACATGGACGCGCTGGGTCCGGTCTTCACCGCATTAGGGTTAGATGCCGGCATGATCAGTCAGTTCGTTCCCATCATCACACAATTTCTGGGCACCCAGGGCGCCAGTGCCGGGCTGATTGATACCCTGACCAAAATCTGGACACCAGCCAGCTGACCAATAACCTGATACCGGGCAGCGAGCGTAACGATTTCACCTTTTTCGGCTGTCAGCCTCAGGTCAATTTTCTGATTACCAATAAAAAAACCTGACCGGTTTCCCGATCAGGTTTTTTATTTCCACAATGTAAAGCTGCCGGATTAGATGCCTGAACCGTCGCTCTCTGCATCATCCTCATGCAGACCACATTCCCGCTTCAGACCGAAGAAACGCGTTTCTTCTTCTTTCATGCCCGGTTCCCACTTCACTGTGGTGTGGACATCACCGACAGAACGATAGCCTTGGGCCAGCAATGGATGATAAGGCAAATCGTATTTCAGCAGGTATTCATCAATGTCCTGTTCTGACCAGTCGATCAGCGGCAAGAATTTGAATTTACCATTCTGAATAGCCAGTACCGGCAAGGTTGCACGGGAGGACGACTGCTCCCGGCGCAGGCCAGAGAACCAGGTTTTCACCTCCAGCTCTTCCAGTGCGCGGCGCATCGGCTCAACCTTGTTCATTTTGTTGTACTGCTTAATACCATCAACGCCCTGAGTCCACAGCTGGCCGTAGCGTGCTTCCTGCCAGGCCGGACTGAGCTCTGAGCGATACACCTTCAGATTCAGATCCAGCCGCTCGGTCAGAAAGTCGACAAACTGATAGGTTTCAGGGAACAGGTATCCCGTGTCCGTCAGAATCACAGGCACATTAGGTGACTCCTGAGTCACCAGATGCAGCATGACCGCAGACTGGATACCAAAGCTGGAAGCCAACGCAAAGTTGCCATCCAGAAATTCCAGCGCCCAGCGAACCCGCTCCTGGGCTGTCATCTGCTCCAGCTCGGCGTTAATTTCCGCCAGCCGAAGGATCTGCTCCACTTTGGTGGCACTCAGCAAATCCGCCAACGCATATTTAGGCATAAAAATCCCTCACAGAGACTTCAACAGGGGCAATAATTCCGCTACGGATAGTAAAGTCACCAAAGCCCTCACCGTCTTCACGCTCTTTCGCCCAGCGGCCCACCAGTTGATCCAGTTCCGTCATGATTTCATCAACAGTGATATTTTCACGGTACATCTTAGGAATGCGTGTCCCGTTAATATTGCCGCCAAGGTGCAGGTTATAACGACCCGGAGCTTTACCCACCAGACCAATTTCCGCCAGCATGGCGCGTCCGCAGCCATTCGGACAGCCGGTCACGCGCAAAATAACGTGCTCGTCTTTGTCCAGACCGTGTTTCTCCAGCAGACCTTCAAAATCGGTGACAAATTCCGGCAAGAAACGCTCGGCTTCTGCCATCGCCAGCGGACAGGTCGGTAGCGACACACACGCCATTGAATTCTGGCGCTGCACGCTGACAGCGTCATCAATCAAACCGTGCTCGCGGGCGATCTTTTCGATCGTCGCTTTATCTTCTTTGGCCACACCGGCAATGATCAGATTCTGGTTAGATGTCATGCGCAGATCCCCTTTGTGGATCTTGGCAATCTCAGCCACACCGGTTTTCAGCGGTTTACCCGGATAATCCAGAATTCGGCCGTTTTCGATGAACAGCGTCAGGTGGAATTTACCGTCGATGCCATCCACCCAGCCGATACGGTCACCGCGATCAGTGAACTCGTAAGGACGGCTGGCTTCGAAGGTAATGTCGGCACGTTTCTCAACTTCCGCCTTGAAGACATCAACACCCACACGGTCCAGGGTGTATTTGGTTTTCGCGTTCTTACGGTTAGAGCGGTTACCCCAGTCACGCTGAGTTGTCACCACTGCAGCTGCGACATCCAGCGTTTTGTCCAGTGGTACGAAACCAAAATCATCTGCACGACGCGGATAAGTCGCTGTATCACCGTGTGTCATGGCCAGACCGCCGCCCACCAGCACGTTAAAGCCAATTAGCTGACCGTTTTCGGCAATAGCGACAAAGTTCAGGTCATTCGCATGCACGTCCACATCATTTTGCGGCGGAATCACCACTGTGGTTTTGAATTTACGCGGCAGATAATTCGAGCCCAGGATCGGTTCCTGATCCTGATGCCCTTCCACTTTTTCGCCATCGAGCCAGATTTCCGCATAAGCACGAGTCTGAGGCAGCAGATGTTCACTGATCTTCTTCGCCCAGTCATACGCCTGCTGGTGCAATTCTGACTCCACCGGGTTAGAAGTACACAGCACGTTACGGTTTACGTCACCGGCGGTGGCAATCGAGTCAATGCCATACTCGTTCAGAGTCTGGTGCATCAGCTTAATATTCGGCTTCAGCACACCGTGGAACTGGAATGTCTGGCGGGTAGTCAGACGAATACTGCCGTACATGGTTTTGTCTTGCGCGAATTTATCAATCGCCAGCCATTGTTCCGGCGTGATGATGCCACCCGGCATACGGGCGCGCAGCATGACGTTCTGCAAAGGTTCCAGTTTCTGCTTCTGACGCTCCGGGCGGATATCGCGGTCATCCTGCTGATACATACCGTGGAAACGGATCAGCTGGAAGTTATCAGCCGTAAAGCCACCGGTAATACGATCCTGCAAATCCTGCTCAATGGTCCCGCGCAGAAAGTTACTCTCGCGTTTCAGGCGTTCGTTATCGGACAGTTTCTCAGTCATTAGTACACATCCTTCTGGTAGCGTTTGGCTTTACGCAAATCATTCAAATACAGCTCGGCATCTTCGCGGCTCTTGCCGCCCTGCTGCTCAACAACAGTGATCAGTGCGTCATGCACATCTTTTGCCATCCGGTTGGCATCACCACACACGTAAATATGTGCGCCGTCTTTCAGCCACTGCCAAACTTCTGCCGCATTTTCCAGAATACGGTGCTGGACATACACTTTCTCAGACTGATCGCGGCTGAAAGCCACATCCAGTCTGGTCAAAATGCCGTCTTTCAGGTACTTCTGCCACTCCACCTGATACAGGAAGTCCTGGGTAAAGGTGCGGTCACCAAAGAACAACCAGTTTTTGCCTTCAGCATCACGGTTATCACGCTCCTGCACAAAAGCGCGGAAAGGTGCGATACCTGTACCCGGACCAATCATGATCACCGGGGTATTATCATCGGCCGGCAGTTTGAAGTTATTGTTATCTTCAACAAACACACGAACATTCGCGCCTTCTTCCAGACGGTGCGACAGGAAGCTGGAAGCACCGCCAAAGCGGCTTTCTTCGCCCTGCTGATATTCCACCAGACCGACAGTCAGGTGCACTTCTTCACCCACTTCTTCCTGGCTGGACGCAATGGAGTACAGGCGCGGCGTCAAACGGCGCAGCAGGCCTTGTAACTGCTCAGTGCTCAGCTGGGTTTTCTTCTCGGCAAAGACATCAATCACCTGAGTGTTCGCCGCGTACTCACGCAGCTTGTCTTTGTCTTCCACCAGCTTCTGCAGCTTCTTACTGCCAGACAGTTCAGCGAACTTGGTCACCAGCTGCGGGTTAGAAGCGGTAATTTCGTATTTGTGAATCAGCGCGTCTTTCAGGCTGTAGGCTTGGCCGTCCACCTCAACGCTTTCATCACCGGACAGACCCACTTTCGCTGCCAGCGCTTCAGCCAGGGCAGGATCATTGTCATACCAGACGCCCAGCGCATCGCCCGGCTGATAAGTCAGGCCGGATTCACCGAGATCGATTTCCACATGGCGGACATCTTTACCGGAATCACGACCGGTAATTTTCTGGCTGACCAGCAGCTCTGCCGCATACGGATTTTGCTTATTGTACTGAGACACAGCCGCCGTCGCGTTTTGCGCCACGTGCAGCTGAACCACTTCGGCATCATTGCCGCCCAGCAGTTCTTCCTTGATGGTCTCCAGCGCTTTAGCGCGCCACTCGGCGGCCGGGGCATCATAATCAACATCACAGTCGATACGATCCACAAAAGGTTTGGCACCCAGCTTACTGAGGTAGCTGTCAAAATCTTTGGCAGTCTGGCAGAAGAATTCATAACTGGAATCCCCCAGGCCCAGCACGGCATAGCTCAGATTCGGCAGCTTAGGCGCACGCTTGGACTGCAGGAATTCATGCAGCTCCATGGCGTCATCCGGCGCTTCACCCTCACCGTGGGTTGAAGCCACTATGATCACATGGGTTTCCTTGGCCAGGTTCTTGCCTTTGTAATCGCCAGAGGCAAACACGTCAGCCTGGATACCAGCCGCAACCGCTTCTTCCTTCAGCGCCTGAGCAACGCCTTTGGCGTTACCCGTCTGCGAAGCATAAATAATGGTAAGTTTGCCAGCCGGTTTCGCTGCCACAGCGGCGATGGGCTGACCGGCAGGCTGATGGCCCGCCGTTTGGGTTTGACTTAATCCCCAGAAATAACCGCTAATCCACGCCAGTTGCTGTGGTGACAGCTCTGCGACTGTCTGTTGCAGCTGACCGATCTGCTGATCATTGAGAGGGCTGGCTAAAGCCGAGAGTTCCTTAAGTAACATGACACGACGATCCCTTTACATTGCGTAAGGGTAGATTAGCTACTCGACGAAATAACAAGAAAGAATAGATAAGAATGTTTTATAACTTTTTGGAAGAGAAAAGCAGGAGGTAAGAAAATTAAGCGGCACAAAGACGCCCAATCCGGGGGATCAGGCGCCACGGCATTCAGAAATGATCGGCAATACGTACCTGATGAAAACCCACTTCAAAAGCACGCTCAGTGGCAGTGTCTATGTCCCGGTAGCACTTTTCACTGCCTGAGCCGTCAGTCAGGGTGACAAAGCCACCACGGCGATGACGAAATTCGACCACCCAGCCGTTGGCCTGTAGTGAAGGTTCAATCACAGCTTCCACTATTTCGCTTTCCGCATACAAACGCTGTAACTCGGTAATTGTCATCTGCCTGATTCCTGCATCAATGCCCACTTTAAAAATGGCCTATAACTCAGCAAACAGGCAACAAAAAAGCCATGCGTTTAGCATGGCTTTAGTTCAGCAGTGATAGGCCAATCAGAAATCGACTTCAACACCGGCAAAAAATCCGTCCAGCTTCACTTTGCTGCCGGCAGGATTATTGATCGCATCAAAATCGTAGTCCATCACACGGTATCCGCCACGCAGATTCAGGTTGGCCGCCACCAAAGGAATGGTGAACTTCATACCTGCTTTAGCATCAAGCGTGCTGGTATCATCGAAGCTGCCAACGTTACCTTCTACAAATACCGCCAGCGGTGTCATAGGAATACCGACTTCAACATTACCGTAAATCGCCGGCTGCCACTCATCATCAAACGTCTGCATGTGACCTTGCGCGTTATACTCGCCGTCGCCGAATTTAATCAGAGACACACCCACATCCACGGCTACCAGATCGTTATCCAGAATCTCGTAATACAGAGTAAAGTCTGTTTGTTTAAATGCCACCGCATCCGCTTCTACATTGGCATAAGCAATACGTGCGTTTGGAATCAGTGGAATAAAATGTTCAAACGAGGCATAAAAAGATGGAATGGTTTTATCGCCACCGTCTACTGCATCGTTAATTTCAGCGCTGCTCATCCAGGCATCCGCGCCTACTGTGCCGCCCAGCAACATATCAGCCTGAGCAGGTACCGCTGCTGCAATTGCCACTGCTACGGCCACTGCTGAAAGCATGTTTTTTTTCATTTCTGAGTCTCCGCTCTTTATCATTGTGCTTTGATTTTTCTGCGCCAGACTATACCAGATGCAATGTAAGAAAACTGCATTTCATCGCCGGGAATCAGGGATTTGGCTCAAGCTCACTTTTTGAACACGCTAATATTTGCGTCTATGCATATCACGTGGCCGCGACGAGCGAATCGACGACTCGCGACGGGCTCCGCGGTACAGCCAGACAGCAACCGCAATCAAAATAATCCATGGCAGCAGTTTAATCACCACACCTAATAAACCCGCCAGCGCCATTACTGCAAAACCGGCCGCTATCGCGATAACCATACCCATCAGGCTGATCCCTGTCATAACCAGCACACCGGCAAACACCAGTAAAAATAAAAACTCTACCATTCCAATCTCTCCAGTCACATCATAGGTAACAGAACCCGTTCTGCCCCTTCCTGCTTCACTGCAGCTTAACTGCAGGTTTCGGGCCAACATTCAGCTACCAAACAAATACTTATTTTTCAGAAAGATACAAAAACGCCGCGTTATCAGCTCGCGGCGTTACAGGCTAAGTTAGCAAATTTGACGATAACGAGTGGTTAAACTCACTATATCTTGCAGGCTAATCACACATCCAGATGGGCGGGAATCTTATCCAGCGCTTGCTGAACCACTTCTATGCCCGAACCCGGCTTGTGGGCATTTTCGCTGATGTGCCGGCGCCACTGGCGTGCGCCCGGCATATTCTGGAACAACCCCAGCATATGCCGGGTAATGTGACCCAGATACGAACCGTTCGCCAGCTGACGCTCAATATATGGATACATAGCTTCAACCACCTCGCGGCGTTTTTTGACAGGACGCGCACTGCCGAATAACTGCTGATCCAGCTCCGCCAGCATATACGGATTCTGATACGCTTCGCGCCCGACCATCACCCCATCAAGGTGGGTCAGGTGTGCTTCGATCTCGGCCAGCGTTTTCACCCCGCCGTTAATCGCCATGGTCAGGTGCGGAAAATCTTTCTTCAGCTGGTAGACACGCGGGTAATCCAGCGGCGGAATTTCACGGTTTTCTTTCGGGCTCAGGCCGCTCAGCCAGGCTTTACGGGCATGAATGGTGAAATTATCGCAGCCGCCTTTTTCAGACACAGTACCAACGAAATCTGCCAGGAACTGATAGGAATCCTGCTCATCGATACCAATCCGGGTTTTCACCGTTACGGGAATATCCACCACTTCACGCATGGCCGACACGCACAAAGCTACCAGATCCGCCTCGCCCATCAGGCACGCACCAAAACGGCCGTTCTGCACACGATCCGACGGACATCCGACATTCAGGTTCACTTCATCGTACCCGCGCTCCTGCGCCAGCTTGGCACAATGCGCCAGATCCGCCGGATTCGAACCGCCCAGCTGCAACGCCACCGGATGCTCTTCCTCGTTAAAGCTCAGAAAATCACCCTTACCATGAATGATTGCCCCGGTCGTCACCATCTCGGTGTACAGCAAGGCGTGCTGCGACAACAGACGATGGAAATAACGGCAGTGACGATCCGTCCAATCCAACATGGGGGCCACAGAAAAGCGGCATGAGGGGTGATCGCCAGCGAGGCCGCGATTTTCCTGAGTATTTTCAGTGTGTAGCGTCATTCTGAATTTCCTGTCACTTCAATTGAAATTGCCCGAATTCCGTTCACTGTACCCTCGCAGTCCCCTTCCAGAGCAGGACAATCTCGCCTCATTCATCGTCGAAAACGACATCGAAAGCGACAACAGGCGGTACAAAGCAACTATCTTCGTTAAAAAGCAGGGGCGTATTATACATGCAGAATACAAAATGATCAGGAAAAAGGCTGTAGACATGCCCGTGCGTATTCCGGTCCATGCTGAACACTCATTCCGGTCCAATGTGAACACCCATTCTGGTTTAACGTGAACACCCATTCCGGACTCAAGATGAACGCTTTTGCTCACCTTTCCGGAATCACTGTTCACGTTCCGCCGGAATCCCTTTCAACGTATTGATCTTCAACTTATTTGGTAACCTGTTTCCTATTTGGAGCAGGACTATGCCAGCAAAGAGGATTGCAATGCGTAAAATTCGAGACGTACTCAGGCTGAAACTGGATGCCAGGTTGTCGATTCGGCAAATCAGCGCGAGCACAAAAGTCAGCGTTGGTGCTATCCAGAAACTGCTCCAGAAAGCGCAAACTCTGAACCTGACTTGGCCGCTTCCCGACTCACTGACAGATGAGCAACTGGCCCACTATTTTATCCCGCAGCCGATACGCGGGCCTCGTGCCGATATCAGGTTCCCGACTGGCCTGCTGTCCATCAAGAGCTGAAACACAAGGGGATCACCAAGCAACTGCTGTGGGAAGAATATACCCAGCAATACCCCAACCGCTGCTACAGCTACTCACAGTTCTGTGACCGTTACCTTCACTGGAATAAGCAGCAAAGACGCACCATGAGACAGCTGCATAAAGCCGGGGAAACGTGCTTTATCGACTACTGCGGCCAGACGGTTCCCATTATCTGCCAGAGCACCGGTGAAGTCCGGCATGCCCAGGTGTTCGTAGCGGTTCTCGGTGCATCCAACTATACCTATGCGGAAGCCACAGAGTCCCAGTCATTACCGGACTGGCTGCAAAGCCATGTTCGGGCATTCGAGTTCTTCGGTGGTACACCGGAGATGTTGATCCCCGACAACCTGCGCAGTGGCGTCAGCAAGGCATGTCGTTATGATCCGGAACTCAACCCAAGCTATCAGCAGCTTGCTGAACACTACCAAATCGCCGTCATGCCAGCTCGCCCTTATAAGCCCAAGGATAAAGCCAAGGCTGAAGTAGGTGTGCAAGTCGTCGAACGCTGGATCCTGGCTCGCCTGCGCCACCACAGCTTCTTCTCACTGGCTGAGTTAAACCAGTGCATCATGGCGTTGCTTGAAGAGTTGAACCAGAAGCCGTTCAAACAGTTGCCGGGCAACCGCAAGGAAGCCTTCGAAAAGTTAGACCAGCCAGCACTCAAGCCCTTGCCGTGCATGCCTTACCGCTATGTAGCTATCAAGCAGGTAAAGGTAAATATCGACTATCACATCCAGTATGAACATCACCACTACTCAGTTCCGCATCAGTATGTTGGTGAGAAGTTAGAGCTGCATGCCGGAGACCGGTTAGTCCAGCTCTATTATCGTCAACAGCTCGTCGCCTCCCATCCCCGAAAACGCTATCCCGGGATAACAACCGATGAAAGTCATATGCCAAAACGCCATCAGAAGCATCAGTAATGGACGCCCGGTCGCCTCAAACAATGGGCCAGCGCCATCGGGCCAGATACCCTGCAATGGGTCAGCGAACGTATGGAAGAAAAAGCCCACCCGGAACAAGCCTACCGTCTGTGTCTCGGGCTACTGAATTTAAGCCGGCAGTATCCAGCCCAAAGGCTGAATACCAGCTGTAAACTTGCCAACCAGAAAGGCCTGGTCAAGCTTCGGCAAATCAAGTCAATCCTGGCGAGCAACCGTGATCAGCTCCCCGAGCAGGGAGATGGCAACTCATGCTTGCCCCAAGATCACGAGAATATCCGCGGGCCCCATACCTTCCACTAGGAGAAAGCAATGACACAGCAAACACTCAACCGGTTACGGGAGCTAAAGCTCAGCGGGATGGCCGAAGCACTGGAGCGGCAGCAAGAACAGCCAGGCACTTATGAAGCTCTCGCGTTCACCGAGCGGCTGAGCTTGTTGGTCGAACAAGAGCAGTCAGTTCGGCAGCAACGCCAGCATGAGCGGCTGATCCGGCAAGCCAAGTTCAAACTTAATGCTACTGTTCAGGAGATAGACTACCAGCACCCTCGCAATATCGAACGTTCACGCATCGCTCGGCTAGCGCAACGGGACTGGCTTGACCGAAGGCAGAACCTGTTGATCACCGGACCATGCGGCAGTGGTAAGACTTATCTCGGCTGCGCTCTTGGCCATAACGCCTGCCAGCAAGGGTTCAGCGTTCGTTACTACCGGACTTCAAGGCTGTTGCTGGCCCTGACCCAGTCAAAAGCAGACGGCACCTACCATAAGCTACTGACCCAGCTTGCCAAGGTGCACTTGTTGATCCTGGATGACTGGGGACTTGAACCGTTGAAAGTCGGGCAGCGCAACGACCTGATGGAAATCATGGATGATCGCTATGGTCAGGCTTCAACAGTGTTAATCAGTCAGTTACCGACTGATCAGTGGTACGCACAAATCGGTGACAACACATTGGCAGATGCCATCTTAGATCGCCTGATGCACAATGCTCACAGGCTGCAACTGAAGGGAGAATCAATGCGGAAAAAGTTAGGAACGTTGACGGAAGATGAACACTTAAGCTAAAAACAACTGTCGTGATACGTTGAAAAAGTTAAGTGTTCATGTTCAGCCGGAATAAGTGTTCAACTTCGTCGGAATACGCAGCCCGCACTGACCATCGATAAGTACGTGGGTTACGCCATGCAGCAAAAAGAAGAAACGAGCTGAGATTTCAACATAACCCGCGTATCAGATCAGCTTAGGGATTGAAATCTTGCGTTACCGCGGCCAATACTGGGGAGAGGCCAGCCGTCGGCTGTTGCTGTATTTCTATTACGCCGGTTTTGTTTGTTTATAAACTTACGTGTGATTTCACACAATCGGTAGTGCCTTTTTCAAAATCCTTTCTATTGTTGTTATTGCATATGATGTGCACATAAACACAAACAACAACATCAAGGAAATTCAACATGGCTGGACAAATTACATTTTGGGAAGGAAATGGCGGCACTCAGGATCAAGTGGGTAATACGCTAAACGGCGGTCAAAACTATAATATCGACTGTAAAAGTGGTGATCATGGTTTTTCAAATGACGAAGCACGTTCCCTGAAACTTCAAAATATTCCAAGCGGCATTACCGTCATCAAGGTCTACGATAGCCCATCGGCGTCTGAAAGCGATGACTGGGCTCGTGTTACTGTAATGGGTCCGGTTGATGAGGCAATTGTTGGCACTTTCAACTCCGATGGAAGCTATGCTGACGGAAAGGTGAAATGCGACAGCACGTACATCAATGGCCTGGATGGTAAAATTTCGAAAATCATGATTGATTACATTGATATGTAATAACGGTTCAGCTTTTGTGCGTTTTATTTCGTTTCACCACAAGCCCCTACTCTCAGGGGCTTTTTATCCACAGCAGTAACAGCAAATGTCACAGCAATTCATCCGGCACTTTACCGCCGTTGTCGGCCAGTTTCTGCAGCACGGTTTTATGCAGCCACATATTCATTTGGGCGGAGTCGGCCATTTTGTCTGCGGGGCAGCCCAGTTCAGTCGCCAGTTCTTTGCGGGCCGACAGGCTGCTGTCGAGGCCCAGCAGTTTCAGCAGATCGACAATAGAGGTTTTCCAGTTCAGTGCTTCCGGATGGTCAGCCGCCATAGCTTCCAGTTTGGCAACCACATCCACAGTTTCCATGGCCGGAGCGGCTGGCTCAGCCGGAGACGCGGGTGCAGGCGTTTCATCGGGGGCAAATGTGACGTTGGAAGATGGCGTTGGTGTCTGGGGTGATTTTTTTCCAAAGCCAAGCTTGTTGAGAATATCGTTGAACAAACCCATTACGGCTCCTTAACCGGTGTTGGCCGGATTGCGAATGACAGGCAAAACAGAGCGGCAGAAGTGCTCGCTCAGCTTCATTAAAGCTAGTCGGGTTATCCGGTGCAGAGCGTCGCATTTCAACGACTGAATAAAGGTTAACAAAAAACGCCCTGAACTGTCCTTGTCCGGGGCGCGGCAGTCATCAATTTATCGGCGATAACGATTCAGAAGCTAGCCTGCAGCGACAGGCTGCCATAGGCGTTATAGCCGTTCAGCATGATGTGGTAGCGACCAGACTGAGTGGGGGTGATAGAGCAGGTTTCGCTGTTACCCGCACGGTAAGGCCGGCAATCCCAGCTGGATTTGGTGGCTTTCTGCCCGAGGCGAACATACAGATCGGCATCCCCCGTTCCGCCATAGGTACGGACAGTTAAGGTACGCCCTGCCGGCACATCAATGTAGTAATGCTGCTCACTACCGGACGTCCCGTTCAGGCCACTTTGCACTTTACCGTTTTCCAGTTTGCCGTCTGACGGTGTACCCGGATCGCCGCCGCCATTATCTGTACCGCTGTAAGCCAGCAGATTAAGGCTATTGCGTGAATCACTCACTTTACCTGTAGTGCCGCGCTGGGCCAGTAACTGACTGACCTGAGAAGGGGTCAGGTTCGGATACTCATCGAGATACAGCGCAGCGACCCCGGCAACGTGCGGTGTGGCCATCGAGGTTCCGCTGATGGTTTTGTAGCTGCCGTCATACCAGGCGGAGGTAATGGAGGATCCCGGCGCAAAAATGTCGACACAGCTGCCCCAGTTAGAAAAGCTGGAACGCTGATCAGAACTGGTTGTCGAGCCGACAGTGATACCATTTGCCACCCTGGCGGGTGAGACATTGCAAGCATCCTGATTCTCATTTCCCGCTGCCAGCATAAAGCTGACGCCTGAATTCACCGCGCTGTTGATGGCGCTGTCCAGTGCGGTCGAAATACCGCCGCCCAGGCTCATATTCGCCACAGAAGGACCAGTGGCATTCTGCTTCACCCAGTCAACACCGGCAATCACCCCTGATGTGGTGCCCGAGCCATTACAGCTCAGTACCCGCACCCCGACCAGGCTGACGTTCTTCGCCACACCGTAGCGCGTACCGCCAATGGTGCCGGCAACATGCGTACCGTGACCATTACAGTCGGTGGCATTGCTGTCGTTATCGACGAAATCATAGCCGGAACGGGCACGACCGCCGAACTCGGCATGGGTGGTGGTGACACCGGTATCAATGACGTACGCCGTCACGCCTGCGCCGTTATATTGGGTGACAAAATTACCGTCCAGCGGCAGGTTGCGCTGATCCACACGATCCAGGCCCCAGGTGGCATTGGTCTGCTGGGCATCAAAAGCTTCAGGGAAAACCGGATCAAGTGAAATCCGCTGATCCTGCTCTATGTAGTCAACCTGATTGTCCTGACGAAGTGTATTGAGTTGCTCTGCCGTCAGCTCAGCGACAAAGCCGCTCAGGGCAGAATCAAACACCCTTTCAGCAGTCACAGCATGAAGTGTACTGATAGACTCGACAGTACGAGCCACAAACTCGACACGCGCGGCGATATCATTGGCGATATACGCCGGTTCTTTTAACACCACAATATACTGATTGGCGACGGCCTTCTCAGGTGCCGCGGTGATCAGCCTGGCCTGTGACTCCGAACTTACTGCAAACTGCGAGTCTTCAGCCTGAATGGCAGCACTGGCTAATACCAGCGCAGACGTGATACAGCAACCTAGCATTGTCTTAAACATTGTTAGTCCTTTTTTATGTTTGTCCGTTACTTGGAATTGCCTACCCCTCACATCAGGCACAGTTAAAACCTATACGCAACTACGCCCTTATACATAAGATGAAAACACCAAATTTTATTAATGAAACAGAGAGATGCGTGGTTACATACAAGTTGAGACTCATAGCAAGGCATAAGTAACCTGCTGTTTTTATATCGCTATCTGGCCACTATGATGGGCTTAACCTGATAACTGAAGGATGTAAACAAATCCGAACAGGTAAAAAACCTGCTGATCACTTCTTATATTTCATCAAGTTAAAATCATCACAATAAAAATCAGTCATAAGATTGCAGAGACCAGGCTTTACAGCAGACCAAAATGCTGATTTTTCACGGATTTGCAAAGCAGAAGATCTCGGCTAACTGAAAAGCGTGTTGTGCTGCTGAATGAAAATGCCTCCCGTCTCAGGGTGTAACAGGAAAAAAGGGCACTTTTCGTTCAGACTTGTTGAGAACCTCTTCACGACTCAGGGGAAAACCTATGCGCTGGCGCAAGACCAAACAAAGTACCAACATTGATGACAGACGCGGTCAGGGGCCAGCTCACTCCGGGATGGCGGTCGCTGGATTACTGCGTTTTCTCCCTTTCCTGCTCAAAACCAAAGTAGGTAAACTTATTCTGGTTGTCGGCGGGATATACTTGGCTTATCAGTATTTTACCGGTGGATCCGGAATGATGGACGTTCAGCCCGGTTCCGGGGCGATGCAGCAACAGGAAGGCGCACAAACCGGTGGCTTACCGGCCAGTGACGAAGAGGCTCAGTTTGTCGCGGCGATTCTGGGCACCACAGAAACCGTGTGGAGCAAGCTGTTCGACGGCCAGTATCCCGAACCGCAGCTGGTGCTGTACAACAATATCACCCAGACAGGCTGTGGCATGGGTCAGGCACAGTCCGGGCCATTTTATTGTCCTGCCGACAGCAAGGTGTATCTGGATCTCAGCTTTATGGATGAGCTGAAAAAACTGGGGGCGCCCGGTGATTTTGCTTTTGCCTATGTGATAGCGCACGAGGTGGGTCATCATGTGCAAAACGTGCTGGGCACCAACAAGCAGGTCGCTCAAATGCAGCAGCAGGCCAGCGAAACCGATGCCAATCGCTTAAGCGTGATGCTTGAGCTACAGGCCGACTGCTATGCCGGTGTCTGGGGCTACTATGTTCACAATGACATGCAGTTGCTGGAGCCCGGCGACATTGAAGAAGGGCTGAAAGCCGCCAGTTCCGTGGGTGACGACAGGCTGCAGGAAATGGCAGGTCAGGCCGTACAGCCAGATGCCTTTACTCACGGTACCTCTGAGCAGCGGGCAAGTTGGTTTCGCAAAGGGTTCGAATCCGGCAATCCCAAAGATTGTGACACTTTCCAGAATCTGCAATAGCTCTTATCCGGGGCCAGAGCGACGTTGGCCCTGAAAAGATCACCCGGCCCTTTAAGTCCTGCTTGCCATTTAGTGGTTTCTGCATACACTTTGCCTCGCATTGTTCAGGACAACAGCAATGGCAGATGACTGCCGGCGCTGAAAGCACCATGTCCTGAATAGGCGGCATTTTTTGACTTACAAACCAGTCAATGAATCAATCGTTCATACCGTCAGCGACTTAACCGCTGATGCGAATGTGATCAGTTACACGAAAATTTTGTCCATCCGTAATGGATTATGTCTCTCAGAGCTAGGTTTTTGAAATGCTATGATAGACTATGACGCTAGTCGCTTTTTTGAGGAAGTATGGCAAATCATATGCAACTGCTGAATCAGGCCCAAACACTCTGTGATCAACGTGGAGTCCGGCTGACCCCGCAACGCCAGAAAGTACTGGAGCTGATTGTTGAACGCCAAAGTTCAATCAGCGCCTACGAGCTGCTTGATTTGCTTCGGGAAACTGAACCTCAGGCCAAGCCTCCCACTGTGTACCGCGCACTCGACTTTCTGCTGGCCCAGGGCTTTGTCCATAAAGTCGAGTCGACAAACAGTTATATCGCCTGCAATCTGTTGGACCATGCCTCTCATTGTTCACAGCTATTAATTTGCGATGAATGCAGTCATGTGGAGGAATGTCACGACGATGAATTGGCTAAAATGCTAAAACTAAAGGCACAACAACAGGGCTTTCAGATTTCTCACCATGTGGTTGAAAGCCACGGTGTGTGCCAAGCATGCCAACATAAGAAGTAGTCCGTTTCTGAACAACAACAAGGCAATCCAGATCCTATGCGAGCAGAATTTGTAAACCCGTTTCTGGCCTCTCTGCTGAATGTGCTCAAGACCATGGCGTCAATGGAGCTGGCCCCGCAAAAACCTCTGCTGAAAAAAGATGAAGTCGCCCGAGGTGATGTATCTGGCCTGATTGGTATGATTGGTCCGCAGACCAGAGGCTCGATGTCCATTACCTTTGATGAAGGCCTCGCGCTGGAAATCATGCAGCGCATGCTGGGCGAGCGGCCAAATGGCATCAATGATGAAGTGACCGATATGGTTGGCGAGATCACCAATATGGTCACAGGTGGTGCTAAACGTATTCTGTCTGAAAAAGGCTATGACTTTGAAATGGCCACCCCCGCAGTTGTGTCAGGCCGCGGCCACACCATCACACACAAGAGTGAAGGGGCGATCATCATCATGCCGTTTGAATCTGAATACGGCAAAGCCTTCATCGAAATCAGCTTCGACCGCTAACGCTTTCAAACACCACTTCTTTTTCTGCAGGCCAGTGCAAACTGGCCTGACCTATTGCCGTGACTATGCTTAACCCTTTCACTCTTTTTGCATAAATAACGCATAAATCATTGCCCCGCATTCCGGTTACGATCTAGACTGGAAATGCTATTTAGGTATCTACTCACCTATAAAGATACCTGTTAATAGCATTCGTGTTGCCTGCCTTCGGGTAACGCAAGGAATAGATTACAAAGGAAAGATCGTCAAATGAGCAAACTGACAGGAACCGTTAAATGGTTCAACGATGATAAAGGTTTTGGTTTTATCTCTGCTGCTGATGGCAAAGATGTATTTGTTCACTTCAGCGCCATTCAGGCTCAGGGACGTCGTACCCTGAGAGAAGGCCAAAACGTTGAGTTTATCGTTACTGACGGCCAGAAAGGCCCACAAGCCAGCGAAGTGGTCGCCCTGTCTTAACCGTAAGGCATACCGCAGCTAAGAAAAACGCCGCAAAAGCGGCGTTTTATCATTTCAGGCTTTCGTCAAGATTACTGACGCCATTGCTTAAAGGTATTGATCAGGCCATTGGTCGAGCTGTCATGGCTGCTCACCGCTGCGTTGTCCGCCAGCTCCGGCAGGATCTGATTGGCCAGCTGTTTACCCAGCTCAACGCCCCACTGATCGAAGCTGTAGATATTCCAAATCACGCCCTGGGTGAAGATCTTATGCTCATACATCGCGATCAGCGCACCCAAGATATACGGGGTCACTTGCTTAACCAGAATGGAGTTGGTCGGACGGTTACCTTCGAACACTTTAAAAGGCGCCAGCTCTGCGGCTTCCTCCGGCGTTTTACCTGCCGCGGTGAATTCCGCTTCCACCTGCTCGCGGGTTTTACCAAATGCCAGCGCTTCGGTCTGTGCAAAGAAATTTGCCATCAGTTTAGGGTGGTGATCACCCAACTGATTGTGGCTGATTGCCGGGGCAATAAAATCACACGGGATCAGCTTAGTGCCCTGATGGATCAACTGATAAAACGCATGCTGACCATTAGTGCCCGGTTCGCCCCAGATAATTGGTCCGGTCTGATAATCCACAGGATTACCGCCGCGGTCGACATACTTACCGTTCGATTCCATGTTGCCTTGCTGGAAGTAAGCCGCAAAACGGTGCATATACTGATCGTACGGTAAAATGGCTTCGGATTCGGCACCGAAGAAGTTGTTATACCACAGGCCAATCAGCGCCAGAATGACCGGCACATTCTCGGTCAGCGGCGCTTGTGCAAAATGCTTATCCATCGCATGCGCACCGGCCAGCAGTTCTTCGAAACGCTCGTAACCCACAGCCAGGCAGATCGACAAACCAATCGCTGACCACAGTGAATAACGCCCGCCGACCCAGTCCCAGAATTCGAACATATTGTCGGTATCAATACCAAAGGCAGACACCGCACCGGCATTGGTCGACAGGGCGGCAAAGTGCTTCGCTACATGCGCTGGATCTTTGGCCTCAGCCAGGAACCAGTCACGCGCCGAGTGGGCGTTGGTCATGGTTTCCTGAGTGGTGAAGGTTTTTGACGCCACCAGGAACAGAGTCGTTTCCGGGTTCAGCCCCTTCAGGGTTTCAGCAATATGGGTGCCGTCTACATTAGAGACAAAATGCAGGTTGAGACGGGTTTTGTACGGCGCCAGTGCTTCTGACACCATGTAAGGACCCAGATCAGAGCCACCGATGCCGATATTGACCACATCTGTGATGGCTTTGCCTGTATACCCTTTCCAGTCACCGCCAATAATACGGTCGGAGAACTGCTGCATTTTCGCCAGCACGGCATTCACATGCGGCATTACATCTTCGCCGTCCACCAGCACTGGCGTATTGCTGCGGTTACGCAGCGCGACATGCAGTACGGCGCGGTCTTCGGTGCGGTTAATTTTTTCACCGTTGAACATAGACGCAATGGCGGTTTTCAGCTCGGTCTGTTCAGCCAGATCAAACAGCTTGGCCAGCGTTTCTTCAGTGATAAGGTTCTTTGAATAATCCAGCAGGATATCGTTGCCGAACGCCGCGGAAAACGTCTCGAAACGTGATGAGTCTTTAGCAAACAGCTCGCTGAGCTGAAGATCCTGTGCCTGTTCAAAATGGGCAGTCAGTGCCTGCCAGGCAGTTGTTTGCGTGGGGTTAATGTTTTTCAACATAATGACGTTCCTGATGTGTTATTTTTTCACTACAGCACAACCGGTGGTGCGGCAGTGAATGTCCAATTCAACGGCGTTTGCACAGCCAAACTGGCCATAAGCATGGCGATATTTTGGTAATTTTACAACTTATTGTTAATTATGCCGTCGCTACCGCCCTACCTGCCTTGCTCCAGGTCACGCTTTCGGTGAATCATGCATAGCCGCTAAACTATAGGAAATTATCCTGCAGTTCGAAAGAAACCAAGAGATAAAATCGACAGAAAGCATGTAACTCAGTAGTACCAATCTGAACTTCGGTCTGATTTCCCTAACATTACTGATGAAATTGAACAACAGATTGTTGAATAAATCATAGCCCTATCTGGCTGAAGGATCAGGACTCATTGCTCAGTAGCCAGGCTCTCAGCAGCGCAGCCAGTTGCTGTCGCTGTTCTTGTGTCAGCGGATCAAGAATGGCTTTCTCATTAACGACATGCGCTTCAACAGCCTGGTCAATTAAAGCCCGGCCTTTCTCTGTCAGCGCCACACTGCAGCTTCGTCTGTCTTCGGGGCTGGCTATGCGTTCAATCAACCCGCGCTTGGCCAACTGCTCAATGCGGGTACTCATGGCACCGGATGACAGCATCAGGGTCTGGTAAAGTTCGGTCGGGGTCAGAGGGGTATTACAACGCCTCAATGTTGCCAGGATATCAAACTCAATCGCACTTAAATCATAGTTTTTAAACGTCTTATTTATTTTCTTGTCGATCAGTCTGCTCATGCGGCTTATGCGGCCAATCACGGCCATTGGCGAACAATCCAGATCAGGGCGTTGCTGTTGCCATTGTGTCAGTAACCTGTCTACATGATCGTGATGCATATAATTCTCTCAAGCTATTTTTTCAAAAAGATACTTGATAAAAAGATTTCTCAGGCGTACCTTTCATTATATATCTTTCACAAAAGATACTTACATAAAAGTTTTATCATTATAGCACTGAATCAATCGGCAACCTCTCAGCGATAAGGAAAAGCATTATGAAACTCAGCATTATTTCAGGCAGTCATCGTGAACAATCACACAGCGTGAAGGCGGCAGCCTATTTACAGGCACTGGCTCATGGCCAAGGGTTCGAGGAAGCAGAGATCATGGATTTAAGTACCCTTAATCTGCCGCTCTGGAACGAAGGGGTCTGGAGTGGCAGTGAGGAATGGAGTGGCTGGCGAGCACTCGCTGAAGAACTGAAAACATCGGACGCTGTGGTACTGATCACACCGGAATGGCATGGCATGGCAACCCCGGCCCTCAAAAACTTCCTGTTGCTGTGCACGTCGGCAGAACTGGGTCACAAACCCGTACTGCTGGCCAGTGTTTCCGCAAGCGTGAACGGTGTCTACCCTATCAGTGAGCTGCGCATGACAGGCAGTAAGAACAACCATGCGTGCTTCATTCCGGATCATTTGATCTTCCGCGACTGTGAGACTCTGCTGACAGCGGACAAGGCCGTCAGCGATGAGCGGTTCGACAGCCGGGCGAGATATACCATCAAATCTCTGGCAGCCTACGCCAGAGCCTTAGCCCCGGTGCGAGAAGAACTGCAACAAGGGATGAAAGATTTCCCGTTCGGCATGTAGCAATCAGCATCATGCCCCTGGCTGTGATGCCCCAGAGGACACGGCCCGCTAGGACTTGATCACCACACAGGCCGTCTGTTTCTGGCGGCCAAAGCCGAGGATCTGGCTCAGCCCGGCTTTATTGAGCGGAATATGGGCGCGATGGCTGCTGTCCGCCTTGTCTTCGGCGAAAGGGTCATGAAAGAAAAAGAACTGTTCGCTGACGCCGCTCAGCACAATCCAGTGTGGCTCTTTGCAGCCGTTGAAACGATAGGTGCTGATCAGCATCAGCAAACAGTACCCTTGCTTCAGCCAGTCTTCAATCTGACTAACCGCCGGCATGGCATCCACCACAGGCACACCGGCCTCATCCATCTGCTGACAAAAATCCTGATGGACCAGCTCGATAATGTCCTTTTTCCTGGGATCGCGAACACTGTCTATAAAAGGCGTTGACAGAGACTGAGCCCACAATTCCACTTTGCACCCGCGCCGGTTTGCCGCCAATGCCAACCCGTGTCCGCTGCACCCACCGTGCCCCGAGGCCATGAAGATAGTGGTAGCCTCCCGCCACAGCTGCATCTCGGTCTGCCGGCTGGGTTGAAAAGCTGGATCCAGATAAGACAGACTCATCATTAAGCAGGCCGGACCACAGGTGAATGGCGTGGTCTGCACATACAAAGGGAGTGGCAGCAAATGCTTAGCTTCCATAGGGCTCAGGCGTTTTTGCATCCTGACGCCATCGGCCAGATCATCGTAATAATGGATTAAAATTTTTAATGGTTTATAACCGCATTTTTCATAAAGATTTCGCGCCGCGAGATTGTCATTACGCACTTCCAGCCTTAATGTATTGAAACCGTTTTCCAGTGCCGCCGCTTCACAGGCAGACAGTAACTGCTGAGCAATGTGCCTGCCTCGATAAACGGGATCGACGGCAAGGGAATACAACCGCGCCAGCTGGGTACCCCGGTGAAATAACACCAGCCCATAGCCAGCTATCCGGCCTTCATCTTCCGCGACAAACAGCACGCTCTGGGGTGATTTAATAAACCGCCGCATCTGACGGGGTGAAATTCGATCCCCATCAAAAAGCTGAGCCTCCAGAGCATTTAAACTATCTAGATCATAAAGCTGTGCAATACGGACTATCATGGACTTATTCACGCTTGAGTGGACTAGTTCGATTTAATCCCAAAATTAGCCGTAAGGCTATAGGTGAAGAAAAAGATGACAAAAGTCCTCATTATTACCGACAACGACAGTGACTGGCGGCAGTATTTTCCCTCTGACAGGGTTGTCACTGTCGACACATATTTGCAGCAGGGCGCGTTTTGTGAAAACAAAGCCACTCAGGTCATAAACCTGTGTCGCGACTACGGTTACATGAGCAGCGGTTATTACTGCTCGCTGATGGCTGAAGCCCGCGGGCACAGGGTCATTCCCCGTGTGATGACGATTAATGACTTATCTCAGCCCTTCCTGTTGTCGGTACCGTCAGACCAGCTGGAAAAAGCCTTTGCGCACCAGTTGCAGTCGTCTGGGGATCAGCTCGAAGAAAAAATTTATTTTGGTCAGTCCAAAGTGCCCGGCTTTGAAAAAATGGCGCGCCGCCTGTTCGAGCACTTTATGGTGCCTGTGATTAAGGTCATTATCCGCCGCTCCGATTCGCACTGGCAGGTAGAGCAGATCACGCCGTTCCCGTTTCAGGATTTGACGGATCCTGAACAGGATTTGTTTGCCGATGCACTGGAACGTTTTTCTAACAAGGTATGGCGCTCACCCAAGCCCAGCAAGAATGCACGCTACGATCTGGCGCTGCTGGTCGATCCATACGAAAAGATGCCGCCGTCAGACAGTGCGGCACTGCACAATTTCAAGAAAGCCGCCAAGCGTCTGGGCATGCGGCTGCAGGCCATTACGCCGGATGACCTGTCGCGGCTGGGCGAATTTGATGGCCTGTTCATTCGTGCCACCACCAATATCGGTAACTTCACTTACCGTTTTGCCAAAACGGCGGAGAAGCTGGGCCTGATCGTGATGGACGATCCGGAGTCGATCATGAAATGCACCAACAAGGTGTTTCTCACCGAATTGTTGCGGTTGCATAAAGTCCCGACCCCGAAAAGTGTGGTGCTGAAAAGCTTCGATCCTAACTGGCTCGAACAGGCCGAAAACGACATAGGTTTTCCTATGGTGCTCAAAGTGCCGGACGGTGCTTTTTCCGTCGGCGTGGTGAAAGTCAAAAGCCGGGAAGAGCTGCTGACCCAAATGGATACCCTGTTTGCGCGCAGTACGCTGATTCTGGCTCAAGAGTTCCTGCCGACAGATTTTGACTGGCGGATTGGTATCCTCAACCGTCAGCCGCTGTTTGCTTGTAAATACTATATGAGCCGCGGCCACTGGCAGATTTACCAGCACCATAACAGCGGCCGGGTGACCTCGGGCGGCTTTGAAACGCTGGATTTGAAGCAGGTGCCGAAGAACGTTATCGAGGTTGCACTCAAAGCGGCCAACCAGATTGGCTCTGGTCTGTACGGCGTTGATCTGAAGGAAGTGAATGGCCAGGTGGTGGTGATAGAAGTGAACGACAACCCGAGTATCGATCATAAAGTCGAGGATGCTTTCCTTGGCGATCTGCTCTACGACCGGGTGATGACAGAGTTTCTGCGCCGTATTCAGCTGCGCGGCTTTTGAGTCTGCGCCCCAGTCACCCCCTCCTAGCCTCCCCCTTGAAAAGGGGGAGGGACTGATTGAGTTTGCTGCAAGTCTTGCGTTCGTCCTCCCCTTGGCAAGGAGGACGAACAGCTAAAGCACCGCTCTCAGAATGGCTGATTCACCATGACGTTGAAACTACTTTCCTCTTCACCCCATGCCATTTCAGCCCGTACCACCACCCCTTCTACCTGAAAGCGCACTGCGCCTCCGGCACTCCAGCGCATGTTCTGGTTCAGTTCAGCAAGATCAAACTCGTCAGCCACCCGCCCCAAATCGGTAAACAGCACCCATTGCCACCAGGGAACATCATACCAGTCAAACACCGGCCAGCCGCTCAGCGGTTGCCACTCGGGCATGACCCGGTATTCCATGCTGTAACTGAGCGCACTGCGATCAGAAAAACGCCCGCCGGGATAACTGCGCAGGCGAAACAGACCGCCAAGGCTGGCACGGGCAAACTCTGGCGGCCTGTGATAACGGGTTTGCCCCTGCACCTGCTCACTCTGATCCCAGCTCGGCACATCCGACAAATAGGCATTAAAGGCAATCACCTGCTGCTCAAACCAATCACCGCCCGGCCCTATGTCCCAAAACCAGCTCTGACTGAGCTCCCACTGCCACCAGCTTTCACGATCGCTGCTGCCGGGATCTATGGTCACCGTCAGCAGGCTGTGCGATCCCTGGCTGGGGTTATGTTCGCTGTTGAGATTATCCCACTCCAGACGGGTTTCCAGCGCCCAGACCTCGTCAGTATCGGCAAATTCCGTGTCCGGCAAAGGCGGGGAGTCGTGAAAGCGGCGGCTCTGGTAATAAGGGCGAAATTCAATGGACGTGATCCCGCTTTGCCACGGCGTACTGCCGGTCAGCGGGCGTTCCAGCGCCAGAGCAGCCAGAGGGTTGGCCGTTGCAGAGCCCAATGGAAAGATATAACGGGCAAACATCCGGTATCTGGCATCATAGGCATTGGCATTGAAGGCATCCAGGGCGCTTGAATCATTGCTGGCCGCCTCTCCGAGATAAAAATCGGTATGCTGAAAATCGGCGTTGTAGATCTCGGCACCTAACAGCCAGCGGCTGTCGTTGCTGATGCGGAAGTTATCGCCGCGTATATAGGTCAGCCAGGTTCCCTTGTTCCCTTTCAGGCCGGCCCCGAACAGTGAGGCCTGTGGCTGAAAAGCGCCTTTGACCACTCCGGCCATGCCTAAAGCAAAACCGATGTTGTCGGTATAAAAAGCAAAGGGCACCACGGCATAATCTTTTGCCCAATTCAGTTCGCCCTCGTCATCATAACCGCCGGTATTGATCTTAATACCGTCATCAGAGGCACAGGCAACCGCAGGATAGCCCGCCCAGAGCAAGGCTGAAAACAACCAAGCCGTGGCATTGACCACGGCTTGTCTGGGATGGCGGATACTTGTACGGGATAATGCCCGACGATATAAGGGTGTCAGCATAACAGTTTCTTCATTGTCAGCGGTACGCCATAGCCACACGCGATGTCAGCTTGGTGACCAGTTCGTACGCTATGGTACCAACATGATCGGCCACCACCTCGGCAGGTAATCCCTGTCCCCATAATACTGCTTCATCGCCCACCCGATCAGTGGCATCCGGCCCCAGATCGACCGTCAGCATATCCATAGAGACCCGGCCTGCAATCGGCACCCAGCGGCCGTTAATCAGTACAGGCGTACCGTTCGGCGCGGTGCGCGGATAGCCGTCGCCATAACCTATGGCCACCACGCCGACTTTGGTATCCCGCTCGCTGACCCAGGTGCCGCCATAACCGACCGCTTCCCCTTGCCTGAGTGTCCGCACCGCAATCACACTGGAGGTCAGTGTCATCACAGGTTGCATACCAAAGGCCTCGGCAGAGTGCGTCTTATCAGCGAACGGCGAAATGCCGTACATAATAATGCCGGGACGAATCCACTCCAGGTGGCTGTCCGGCCAGGCCAGAATACCCGCAGAATTGGCCAGAGAGCGCTCGCCACGGCAACCTTGCGTCAGGGACATAAAAGTTTGGATCTGACTGTCTGTCACCGGGCTGTTCAGCTCATCGGCACAGGCAAAGTGGCTCATATACCGCAGCGGCTGTGCCACATTCTGGCTGGCATGCAGGCGCTCGACAAAAGCCTGGAACTCTTCCGGACGCACGCCGAGACGATGCATGCCGCTGTCAATTTTGAGCCAGACTTTCACCGGCGTCTCCAGCACTGCCTGCTCCAGGGCTTCCAACTGCTCTATGGTGTGGACCACGGTCTGAATATTATTGGTCACCAGCACAGGTAAATCTGATGGCGAATAAAAGCCTTCCATCAGAAGAATAGGCTTTACCACGCCACAGGCGCGCAACGAGAGGGCTTCCTCTATCCTCGCGACGCCAAAACCGTCTGCATCCGGCAGCCCGGTAGCAACCTGCTCCAGACCGTGCCCGTAACCATTGGCCTTGACCATGGCGAGCAACTTGCAGCCGGGCGCCTGTTGTCTGATCAGACTCATGTTCTGGCGCAAAGCCCGGGTATCAATATAGGCGGTAGCTGCTTTCATTTATTGTCCTGCTGCTGGGTTAACGCTAATACTCATCATCAAAAGCCGGGCCGGCATAGTTATCAAAGCGGGAAAACTGACCCTGGAAAGTCAGGCGCACGCTACCGATGGGACCATTACGCTGCTTACCTATGATGATTTCTGCAATGCCTTTCAGTGCACTGTCTTCGTGATATACCTCATCACGGTAGATGAACATGATCAAGTCCGCATCCTGCTCGATGGCACCGGATTCACGCAAGTCTGAGTTTACCGGACGCTTGTCGGCACGCTGTTCCAGCGAGCGGTTAAGCTGAGACAGCGCCACCACAGGCACATTCAGCTCTTTCGCCAGGGCTTTCAGCGAGCGGGAGATCTCGGCAATTTCCAGCGTACGGTTATCCTGCAAGCCAGGCACCCGCATCAGCTGAAGGTAATCGACCATGATCATGCTAAGACCGCCATGTTCACGGGCAATACGGCGGGCACGAGAGCGGACATCTGTCGGGGTCAGGCCAGAACTGTCATCAATGTACATGTTCTTCTTTTCCATCAGTATACCCATGGTCGACGAAATACGCGCCCAGTCTTCATCATCCAGCTGTCCGGTACGGATCTTGGTCTGGTCTACCCGCGACAGCGACGCCAACATACGCATCATGATTTGTTCGGCGGGCATCTCCAGCGAGAAAATCAGCACAGGTTTTTCCTGCTCCATGGCTGCGTTTTCACACAGGTTCATCGCAAACGTCGTTTTACCCATAGACGGACGGGCTGCCACTATGATCAGATCCGATCCCTGCAGGCCAGCAGTTTTCTTATTCAGATCAGTAAAGCCGGTCGAGACCCCGGTGACACCATCCTGAGGCGACTGATACAGCAGTTCGATACGTTCCAGGGTTTTTTCCAGTATGGTATCGACATTTTGCGGGCCTTCATTTTCATTGGTACGCTGCTCGGCAATGGCAAACACTTTGCTCTCGGCCATATCGAGCAGATCGACGCTGGTTCTGCCCTGAGGATCATAACCGGCGTCGGCAATCTCGTTAGCGACCCCTATCATGTCGCGGATCAGCGCACGCTCCCTGACAATCTCAGCATAGGCGGTAATATTGGCCGCAGACGGCGTGTTCTTGGCTAACTCGGCCAGGTAGGCAAAGCCACCGACATCATCAAGCTGATCATGCAGCTCAAGACGTTCTGACAGGGTGATCAGATCCAGCGGCTGGCCGGATTCCAGCAACCCGGCGGCAGACTCAAAAATCATCCGGTGCGGACGGCTGTAAAAATCACGCGCGACCACTTTTTCTGCAACGCTGTCCCAGCGCTCATTATCCAGCAACAGGCCGCCAAGCACTGACTGTTCCGCCTCCAGCGAATGAGGCGGCATTTTGAGCGCATCCATCTGACTGTCTTTGGGACGATTGGGTTTACTTTTCTCTGCCATAACCACTTGCACGTTTGACCTGAATCCGGCCTGTTAGTATACCTGAACATTCCTGCGAGCTGGCAGCCATCCAGACAAAAAAGACCCGGTAATAGCTGCGCTGCCCAATCTTACGGCACTTCAGCAAAATTTATGTCTAATAGCGCAACATCCTGACGATCATCTGACATTATTCAGCTACACTGCGCCGCCTACACCTTTTCTGCACTTTTTTGTGCAAGCCGTCGTTTCTTGTGTCTGTAGTTGGGAGGGCACGTGGCAAATAAATGCATACTGCTTCCTGTGCTGACATCCGGCCTGCTCATGATGGCTGCGGCCAGTGCAGACGAAGTGCCAGAGCTCCCGCCGATCACCTCGCCCTGGTCCAGTGAACTGGAGCTGGGATACCAGTCGCTTTCCGGCAACTCGAATTCCAAATCGCTCAATACCCGGCTGGGGCTGACCTATGTCAAAGATCAGTTTCGTCAGCAGATCGAAGCCAAATACCTGCTGGCAGAAGAAGACGGTGAGGAAGAAAAACGCAAAGGCCAGCTCGAATTACAGAGCGACTTCATCATTAATGAGCGGGCATATGTGCTGGGCAATACCAGCTATATCGACGATAAATACGGCCCCTATTTCAGGGATTTCACCCTGGCAACCGGTATCGGCTACCGGGTCATCCGGCTGGAAAACATGATGATGGAAATAGAAGCCGGACCGGGTTACCGCCATCAGGAACCCAACATAGACGAAATTGACGATGACGACATCATAGTGCCTGAAACCGTCGATGAGCTGATCCTGCGTGGCAGTACCCGCTGGATCTGGAAACCGTCCAAAGATGTCGAGCTGAATATCCGGCTGACAGGCATAGCCGGTAACAGTAACAGCACGCTGGAAACCCAGGTGTCTCTCACCAGTGCTATCTCAGAACATATCGCTATCAAGCTCAGCAACACTCAGAAGTTCAACAGCTGGGTACCGGACGGCCTGCAAAAGCGCGACGGCACCATGACAATCAACCTGCTATTTCATTACTGAGCAGCGTCATTACTGATCTTTGTCATTACTAAGCTGCGCCATCCTGCCGACAGCCCTTTCTCCAGACATAAAAAAACCAGCCCTAAGGCTGGTTTTTTCGCAGAAGTGCAGGTGCTGATTACTCAGCAGCAACAACTTCCAGCTTAACTGTTGCAAATACGTCAGAGTGCAGCTGCAGGCTGATCTCATATTCGCCAGTTGTGCGCAGAGCACCTTCTGGCAGACGTACTTCGCTTTTCGCTACTTCAACGCCAGCAGCAGTTACTGCATCAGCGATATCACGAGTACCGATTGAACCGAACAGTTTGCCTTCGTCACCCGCTTTAGAAGCAATAACTACAGCTTCCAGAGCGTTAACTTTCTCAGCGCGAGCTTGAGCAGCAGTCAGTTGCTCTGCAACTTTTGCTTCCAGCTCAGCACGACGAGTTTCAAACATTTCAACGTTAGATTTGGTAGCCATAACTGCTTTACCCTGAGGGATCAGGAAGTTACGAGCATAACCAGCTTTAACGCTTACCTGATCACCAAGGCTGCCCAGGTTACCGATTTTATCAAGTAGAATAACTTGCATTATCTTGTCCTCTTAAACTTAATTAAACCGGGCCTATTACTGATGCTTGTCAGTATATGGCAGCAGAGCCAGGTAACGTGAACGCTTGATAGCGCGAGCCAGCTGACGCTGGTACTTAGCGCGAGTACCTGTGATACGGCTTGGTACGATTTTACCAGCTTCAGTGATGTAGTTTTTCAGAGTTGCTACATCTTTGTAGTCAATCTCTTGTACGCCTTCTGCAGTAAAACGGCAGAACTTACGACGACGGAAGAAACGTGCCATGGGCTTATCTCCTGAACTAAATTTTTTCAATATGATCGGCATGCAACACTAACTTACCTATGCCATTCCGGCCGGTTTGCCACGAGATAAATCCCCCGGCTTTAATGTTGCTTCCGACAGCTAAATCATGAGTGAGTAATTGCTGACCTTTACCGCTGACCACCACGTTGATGTAACAATACACCTGCCGTGTTAAGTCCGCTTCCACCTGGTTGGAACGATGCTCAAGCACAAAATGGCAATGAGGAACGCCCGCCGGGGACTGGCTTCGTTTGGGATGCTTGGCAACAGTGCCAGACAGCTCCAGACGATTGGTCATTCAATGATTACTCAGCGTCGGCCATTAGACCTTCAGATTGTGCATCTGCACGATCTTCACGACGTGGGGCACGCTCTTCTTTAGCCTTCATCATTGGAGATGGCTCAGTGATAGCGCCTTTAGTGCGCATGATCATGTTACGGATCACAGCATCGTTAAAGCGGAAGCTTGACTCCAGCTCGTCGACCACAGACTGCTCAGCTTCAACGTTCATCAGAACGTAGTGTGCTTTGTGCAGTTTGTTGATTGGGTAAGCCAGTTGACGACGACCCCAATCTTCCAGACGGTGGATTTGACCGCCAGAATCTTTGATAGCACCGGTGTAACGCTCGACCATGCCAGCAACTTGCTCGCTTTGATCAGGGTGCACCATAAATACGATTTCGTAATGACGCATGGGTTGCTCCTTACGGATTATTCAGCTTCCCTGTTCAGCTCGGTTATCCTGGGGAAGCAAGGAACGAAAAAATAAAACCGAGAATTTAGGCGCGAGATAGTACAGAATTACACCGCTCAGCGCAACTAAAAGAACAGCGATATCGCCCTGTCCTGGCGTTTATTTTCACTGCAGACAGAAATGCCACCCGAGCGGATGGCATTTCATTTGATTTAGCAGGTATTTTTGTTTTAGTCCTGACGCTGGCGCACCGCTTCAAACAGGCAGATACCCGTTGCAACCGACACATTCAGGCTGGAGACAGTGCCCGCCATCGGGATCTTAATCAGATCATCACAGGTCTCGCGGGTCAGACGGCGCATCCCTTCCCCTTCCGCGCCCATCACTATGGCCAGTGGCCCGGTCAGTTTACTTTGATAGAGGTCATGAGTCGCTTCACCGGCGGTCCCCACAATCCAAATCCCTTTGTCCTGCAAGGCACGCATTGTGCGGGCCAGATTGGTCACCCGAATCAGCGGCACCACTTCAGCAGCGCCACAGGCCACTTTAGACGCGGTTGCGTTCAACTGGGCGGCCCTGTCTTTCGGCACGATAATCGCCACCACACCGGCGGCATCGGCATTTCGCAGACACGCGCCCAGGTTATGCGGATCGGTCACGCCATCCAGTATCAGCAACAGTGGATTGTCTTTACCTTCAAGCAGGTCATCCAGATCCTGTTCATTGTACTGTTTACCCGGTTTTACCCGCGCCACAATACCCTGATGGCTGCCGCCGTCGGCTTTATCGTCCAGAGCCTTACGGCCGGTCTGCTGGATAGTCACCCCTAATCGCTGCAATTCGTTCAGCAGCGGCAATACCCGCTCGTCCTGACGCCCTTTCAGCACAAAGACTTCAATGAAGCGTGCCGGGTCGGAACCCAGCACAGCGCTGACGGCATGAATGCCGAAAATCATATCATTACGCATTACTTAGTCTTCTTCGCCGCTCGTTCTTTCTTACCGGCCCGCGGCTTGCGCGCCTTGACCGATTTCTTTTTCGCCTTGTCTTTTTTCTTGGCTTTTTTGCCTTTCTTGTCGTCTTCGCTGCCAGGCTTGGCTATCACACCGGCTTTCAGCTGCTGACGGACAGAAGTGCGCTCTTTCTTCGCTTCCGCTTTGTGCTCCTGCTGCGCTTCACCGTTTTCAACGCGGTACGCTTTCAGGTTCTGACGCTGCAAGCCTTCTGCTTTGCGCATCCGTTGCTGCTTCTCACGGGTTTGCGCGGTTTTACCTGGTCGGCGGGACTTTCTGCCACCGCCCACCAGTTCGAAATCAATCTGGCGGTCGTTGAGGTTAATCGCCGCGACTTTCACCTGGACAGTGTCACCCAGGCGGTAAATTTTGCCGGAGGCATCCCCCACCAGGCGCTGACCGATAGGATCGAACTGGTAGTAATCGTTATCAAGATTTGAGATGTGCACCAGGCCGTCAATATTAAGCTCATTGAGGCGGACAAAGAAGCCAAAGCCCGTCACATTGGCAATCACGCCTTCGAACTCATCACCGACATGGTCCTGCATGTATTCACATTTCAGCCAGTCAGCCACATCACGCGTGGCATCATCGGCACGACGCTCTGTCATTGAGCATTGCTCGCCCAGCACATCCATGTCGTCGAAGGAATAGTGGTAGCCGCCGGTCGGTGTCCAGCGATCTTTGTGAGTGCCGTTCTCTTTGGCAACCAGATATTTGATGGCACGATGCAGAGCCAAATCAGGATAACGGCGGATCGGCGAGGTAAAGTGCGCATACGAGTTGAGGGCCAGACCGAAGTGACCCAGGTTTTCCGCCTGATACACTGCCTGCTTCATGGAACGCAACAGCATGGTCTGGATCAGTTCTTTGTCCGGGCGATTCTGGATCGCCGCTGCCAGGTGAGCATAATCACTCGGGGCAGGCTCCAGGCCACCGGTCAGATTCAGGCCCAGCTCGCCGAGGAAATCCCGGAAACCTGTCAGGCGTTCTTCGCCCGGGGTATCATGCACCCGGTACAGCGCAGGCTCTTTGGCTTTTTCTACCAGCTTGGCAGAAGCCACATTGGCCATGATCATACATTCTTCGATGATCTTGTGGGCATCGTTACGCTCTGACGGCACAATACGGTCAATCTTACGATCCGCATTGAAAATGAACTGGGTTTCCAGCGTTTCAAACTCAATAGCACCGCGCTGTTCACGCGCAAGTTTGAGCACTTTGTACATGCTGTACAGCTCTTCCAGGTGCGGAACCAGAGGCGCATAACGCTGGCGCAGATCCTCGTCCCCTTCCAGCACCTTGCTGACTTTAGTGTACGTCAGACGGGCATGAGAGTTCATCACAGCTTCGTAATGCCGGTAGCCGGACAGTTTGCCGGCCGCCGAAATAGTCATCTCACAGACCATGCACAGGCGATCAACCTGAGGGTTGAGCGAGCACAGGCCGTTCGACAGCACTTCAGGCAACATAGGGATCACCTGAGCCGGGAAGTAAACCGAGTTACCGCGGTTTATCGCTTCTTTATCCAGTGCGCTGTCAGGGCGCACATAGTAGCTGACATCGGCGATAGCCACCCATAAACGCCAGCCACCTGATTTTTTCTTTTCACAGAACACAGCGTCATCGAAGTCGCGGGCGTCCTCGCCGTCGATAGTCACCAGCGGCAAATCCCGCAGATCAACACGGCCTTTCTTGGCGTCTTCCGGCACGTCTTCTTTCAGTGTCTCGACCTGCTTCTCAACCTCTGCCGGCCAGACATGGGGAATATCGTAGGTACGCAGGGCAATTTCAATTTCCATGCCCGGTGCCATGTTCTCGCCCAACACTTCCACAATTTTACCGACAGCATTGTACTGACGGGTGGCGCGCTGGGTGATTTCCACCACAACTACGTTACCCATGCGGGCACCCTGACGCACTTCCTGAGGGATCACGATATCCTGCGAGATCCGTGAATCATCCGGTACGACAAAGCCCATACCGTCTTCAATAAAATAGCGACCGACAATCTGGCCGCTGTATTCCTGCAGCACACGGACAATCCGCCCTTCACGGCGGCCGCGTTTATCGACGCCAGCCACCTGAACCAGAACGTAATCACCATGGATAACACCGCGCATCTGATGAGACGGCAACAGCAGGTCATCTTGACGGGCCATGCCGCTGCCTTCAGGGCGCACAAAGCCAAAGCCGTCTTTATGGCCAATGACATGGCCTTTAATCAAATCCAGCCTTTCCGGCAATGCGTAACACTGGCGGCGGGTGTACACCAGCTGGCCGTCGCGCTCCATGGCGCGTAATCGGCGGCGAAGGCCTTCGTACTGGTCTTCGCCCTGCAATTTCAGCTCGGTAAACAGCTGATCGCGATTAACAGGTGTACTAAAGCCGCGAACCACTTCCAGAATGAATTCACGGCTTGGGATTGGGTTTTCGTAGTTTTGAGCTTCCCGCTCGCGGAAAGGATCGACGGGTAAATCAGTTGTACCTTTGGACATAAAATAATCCGTATTGGCAGCCAGATACCCTAAGTATATCCCTGCCATCAATAATTAGTTGGGAGCAGGTCAAATTCCGCTCCAATAAATGAAGATAATATCTGCGTGTGAATCAGTCGCTTACACGCTTTTTTTTGTGAGCCTGCCTGTCACTGGCAGCTCAAGCAACGCGACAAGATAAATGCCGCTCAGATCACATTCTAAGCGCTAACTGCCTGAAAAGATACCGCAGGCCAAAAATCACCACGGCAAGAGGGAGGTTACCAGAAGCTCTCTCGTCGCTTCGCGCGAGCAATCACATTGGAAGGCATACGCAGCTCTAAATTGCGACGTAAGTGAGCAATCTTTTTGTGGGTCCGGCCGTCAGCCGTCACTGACTGATACAGCCAGCGGTAAGCATCTTCGTAATCCAGCGGGCTGCCATAATCATTGAGCAGCAATTCGGCAAGCTGAATGCGTGCTGCCAAATGGCCCATCGCCGCCGCTTCGCGCAAATAAGGAATCGCACGTTCCCGATCCTGTTGCACCAGTGTGCCCCTGGCATAATAACGGCCCAGCTGTTCCAGCGCTGAAGGCAGGCCCTGACGAGCCGCTGTTTCCATGTAATAGAGGCCCAGTTCAACGTCACGCTGCACACACACGCCCCAAGCCAGCATATCGCCATACAGAAACTGATACGCCGGCAGCTCAACACGCTCTGCCCGTACTTCAATATCCTGCACCAACTGGCACTCATCGGCTTTCACGCGCTGTAACTGCTGGTTGCTCTCAAACAGATGGATCAGCTCCGCTTCTGAATACAAAGGCACAGCATCCCCAACATCTGTAATCGCTTTAACCGGCATCGCCGCCATTAAAGCTGAAAGCACTATTGCACGCAGAACCATTCCGCTCTCTCTTTACATTGAAACATTACGACTGGACTCAGCCACATTTCTTCGCTGAAAACGATAAAAAACCTGGCGGTATGAACCTTATCGACCAGAGGCAAACAGACTTTAGTCAAAATTTCAGAAAGCGAACAACAAAAAGCCAACCCTAGGGTTGGCTTTTGAGCATCAGGTCAAATCGCTCAGCAATCAGCTTGCGTACGGATGCACCTTGATGATGGTTTCGTTACGATCAGGGCCGGTTGAGATCAAATCGACAGGTACACCTGTCAGCTCTTCCAGACGCGCGATGTAATTCAGTGCCGCCTGCGGCAACTCTTCCAGTGTTTTCACACCGAAGGTAGTCTCAGTCCAGCCTGGCATAGTTTCGTAGATAGGCTCTACGTCTTCGAATGCATCAGCCGCCATTGGAGACACAGTCAGGATCTTGCCATCCGGCAGTTTGTAACCGGTACAGATCTTGATTTCTTCCAGACCATCCAGAACATCCAGCTTAGTCAGACAGAAACCGGACACTGAGTTGATTTGCACAGCACGGCGCATTGCAACGGCATCAAACCAGCCACAACGACGCTTACGGCCTGTGGTTGCACCAAACTCATTACCTTTCACACCCAGGTGCTCACCGACTGCATCATCAAGCTCAGTCGGGAACGGGCCAGCACCAACACGTGTGCAGTACGCTTTGGCGATGCCCAGAATGTAACCCAGGTAGCGAGGACCAAAGCCAGAACCGGCAGCAACACCGCCCGCCGTCGTGTTAGAAGAAGTCACATACGGGTAAGTACCGTGATCGATGTCCAGCAGTGTGCCTTGTGCACCTTCGAACATGATCTTGTCGCCACGCTTGCGTGCGTCATCCAGCTCCTGGGTTACATCAATAACCATAGATGTCAGGATGTCCGCCTGAGCCAGCACAGTTTCCAGTACTTCTTCGTAGCTTACAGGCTCAACATTGTAATAATGCTCCAGCTGGAAGTTATGGTAAGCCATCACTTCCTTAAGCTTCTCGGCAAATGCCTCTTTATCGAACAAATCGCCAACACGCAGACCGCGACGAGCAACTTTATCTTCATAGGCAGGACCGATACCACGGCCAGTCGTACCGATTGCTTTCTTACCACGAGCCAGCTCACGAGCCTGGTCCAGCGCAATGTGATACGGAAGAATTAGCGGACAAGCTTCTGACAGGTATAAACGCTCACGAACTGGAATACCACGCGCTTCCAGTGGCTCCATTTCTTTCAGCAGAGCATCAGGAGAAAGGACGACACCGTTACCGATAATGCATTTCACGTTGTTACGCAGGATGCCTGAAGGGATTAAGTGCAGGACAGTTTTTTCACCATCTATGACAAGGGTGTGACCTGCGTTGTGACCGCCCTGGTAGCGAACCACATATTGTGCATCTTCAGTCAGCAGATCAACGATCTTGCCCTTACCTTCGTCACCCCACTGGGTGCCGAGAACGACTACATTGTTTGCCATCTTTCTTCGTCTATCAGTAGTTAAAAATGGATTCTAGCACCTTACAAATTTGCTTGCAGTCATTTTTTGACCATGACCCAGAAAATCGAAAGGCAGGCTTCACGAATACCCTACGTCAGGATTTACAGCTGGGTGAACATGATATAAGCAATAACGCTGCCAGCGACGACTAAACAACCACCTATACGGCGTAATGTCTGATCATCCTGGCTGCTCAACTGACTGATCAGTTCGCGCCAGCCCCTGGGTGCCAGTAATGGCCCCAAACCTTCCAGAATCAGTACCAGCCCGACGGCCAGCCAGAATGTTTGACTCATCGTTTTACCCCGCTATCGGCTCATAATCTCCAGGTCTCAGACAAAAAAAAGACAAGGCCAACGCCTTGTCTTTTTGTCAGCACTGAACCCTCTTAGTTCAGGCCGTCCGACCCTTTCATGTATTTGAAGAAGTCACTGTTTGGATCAACCACCAGAATATCCTGCTTGGAACTGAAGCTGTTTTCGTACGCTTTCAAAGAACGCAGGAAGTTATAAAACTCCGGATCTTTGTTAAACGCAGTCGCATAGATATCTGCAGCTTTCGCTTCAGCATCACCGCGCTGGATGCGGGCAATACGTTCTGCTTCAGAAATAATCTTGGCGACTTCCAGCTCAGACTGAGCACGGATAACCTCGGCTTTTTCACGGCCCTGAGAACGGTGCTTACGAGCAACCGATTCACGTTCGGCACGCATACGGCGATAGATAGACTCGCTGATCTCATCCGGCAGGTTGATTTTCTTCATCCGGAAATCAACCACTTCGATACCAAGGTCACGGGCACTGATCTGAGTTTCTGCCAGTACATCTGCCATGATCTTGTCACGCTCGCCTTCCAGCTCTCGCTTGGGGGCCACTTCCTGCACAATTTCAGATGCAATGGCCACGCTTTCATCAACGGGTGCAGCAGCGCCGGCATCCACGTTGTTGCCACGATCCGGACCAGACACTATCTGTTTGATCTCTTTGGCACCGATCTGAGCACGCAGACTGTCGACAACCTTACGTTTCAGCAGCCCTTCCGCCGTTGCGGTATTACCGCCACCGGTGGTCAGGTAATACTGACCAAAGTCCTGAATACGCCACTTTACATAAGTGTCGATGATCACGTCTTTTTTCTCAGAAGTGACAAAACGGTCAGCCTGATCATCCATGGTCTGAATACGGGCATCCAGTTTACGAACACGGTCAAATACCGGTACTTTAAAGTGCAGGCCCGGCTCATACACACGTGTCATGTTGCTAACGTCATCTTTAATGATTCGACCGAAACGAACCACAATTCCACGCTCGCCCTCTTTGACGACGAAGACGGACATCAACACCAGAGCGATGAGAATGACTACGAGCGGGATAATTAACTTACGCATAATTAATATCTCCCCTGACGACCAGAGTCAGCACGCGGTGCCGCTGGAGTAGGATTCGCATTTTCCGTCTTCTCCAGCTCAATACCGTACGAGCTGGATGGGCTCATTTGCTGCTTACTGCCTTCAGACTGATTCATCAGCTTGTCCAAAGGCAGATATAACAGATTGCCACCAGATTTCGAGTCCACCATCACCTTGCTGGTGTTGGAGTAAACGCGTTCCATAGTGTCCAGATACAAGCGATTACGGGTTACTTCTTTCGCTACGTTGTACTCAGGTAACAGTTTCTCAAATTGAGCCACTTCACCCAGTGCGCCGTTAACCACTTTCTCGGTATAACCTTCCGCTTCTTTCTTCAGACGTTCAGCACGACCTGTCGCTTTCGGCAAAATATCGTTGCTGTATGCTTCCGCTTCGCGCACAAAGCGCTCCTCATCCTCACGGGCTGCAATCGCATCATCAAATGCATCTTTCACAGCTTCCGGCGGACGGGCTGACTGGAAGTTCACGTCCACCACCAGAATACCCATGTCATATTTATCGGTAATCTTATCGATATCAGTCTGGGTATTGGCACGAATCGTCTGACGGCCACGGGTCAGGGCTTCATCCATAGTGGAGTCACCGATCACCGCACGCAGTGCAGAATCCGTCGCCTGGCGCAGACTGTCGTCCGCATTGGTCACACTGAACAGATACTTCTGTGCGTCAGACACCCTGTACTGCACTTCCATTTCAACTCTCAGTACGTTTTCATCCTTCGTCAGCATCAGACCTGAGCTGCGCAGAGAACGAATCGCCTGTACGTTGACCAGCTCAACATCATCGATGAAGGTAGGTTTCCAGTTCAGACCAGGATCGACCATTTCATAGAATTTACCAAACCGAAGTACGACGCCACGCTCAGCTTCGCCAACAGTGTAAAACCCAGAAAATCCCCAAATCGCAGCCGCGATAACAGCAATGACACCTAAGCCGACAGCACCGCCGCCGCTCGAAGGTCCACGCTTATTCCCAAAAATACCACCAAACTTACGACTCAGTTTTGCAAACACTTCATCGAGATCAGGCGGCCCTTGTTCACGACCACCACGATTATTGTTCCCCCAAGGGTCCTTATCGCGGCCACCGTTGTTTCCAGGCTCATTCCACGCCATTATAGAACTCCATCAATATGATATGACGACAGTTTTTATTACTCTAGCAGTCCATCAGGCAAGGATAAAGTCATCCAGCCCCTGGTGCTCTCTTTTTTGCAGTCGAGCCCATTCTGCGATGGGTAAACGTACATCCAGTATCAGGTTACCATTTTCTTCATACTCTTCCCTGACAATCGCCCCAAGCTGATAAAACTTGCTCCGGAAGCGACCGATCACTGCCGGCGGCAGACGCAGAGTATGGGTGACCATAGTCCCGGACAGCCGTTCCGTCAGTGCCGTGAAAAGCACATCAATACCTGTCCCTTCACGGGCAGAAACCCAGATCCGCCGTGGAATACCGTCTTCGTCGCGCTCAATACGCGGCTCAGCCTCTTCCAGGTTGTCGATCTTATTCATGACCACCAATACCGGGACATCACCGGCGTCGATCTCTTCCAGTACCGTGTTGACCGCATCGATATTTTCCCGATAACGCTCATCACTGGCATCCACCACATGTAACAACAACGCGGCTTCCTGGGTTTCTTTCAGCGTGGCTTTAAACGCAGCCACCAGATCATGAGGAAGATGGCGGATAAATCCGACCGTATCGGCCAGGATACTGGTCCCCACATCGTCCACATCGATTTTCCGCAACGTCGGATCCAAGGTGGCGAACAGCTGATCCGCAGCATATACCCCGGCATCAGTTACCCGGTTAAACAGGGTAGACTTACCGGCGTTGGTATAACCGACTAACGAAATTGTCGGAATATCTGCCCGACTTCTGGCTCGGCGGCCCTGATCCCGCTGTTTGGATACCTTATCCAAGCGACGCAGAATCGCCTTGATCCTTTCGCGCAGTAAACGACGGTCAGTTTCAAGCTGAGTTTCACCCGGTCCGCGCAGACCTATCCCGCCCTTCTGTCGTTCAAGGTGGGTCCAGCCTCGGATCAAACGGGTAGAAATATGACGTAACTGCGCCAGCTCGACTTGCAACTTACCCTCATGGGTACGCGCACGCTGAGCGAAGATATCCAAGATCAATCCGGTTCTGTCCAGAACCCGGCATTTGCACAGCCGCTCCAGGTTTCGCTCCTGGGCAGGCGAGAGTGAATGGTTAAAAATGACGATCTCGGCGTTTTCCGCCCTGACCGCATCGGCAATTTCCTGTGCTTTACCTTCTCCCACGTAATACTTAGGGTGGGGAGACTGTCTGCTGCCTGTAATCACACGCAGCTTATTGACTCCCGCCGAGGAGACCAGCATTTCAAACTCGCTGAGATCTTCCCATTCCCCTTCTTGCGTGAAGTTGATATGAACAAGAATTGCCTGTTCACCGGCTTCATAACGGTCAAACAAGCAATCAACTCCTTATCGAAGAATATTATTCTTCTGTTTTTTCCTGACCACGTTCTGTTGTCGGACGATCACCTGAATGGTGATGATTTACCGGGCGAGCCGGTACGACAGTAGAAATAGCGTGCTTGTACACCATTTGGTTGACAGTGTTTTTCAGCAGGATAACGAACTGGTCAAATGACTCAATCTGTCCCTGGAGCTTAATACCATTGACCAAGTAAATAGAAACCGGGATTCTTTCACGACGCAGCGCATTCAAAAACGGGTCTTGTAGAGATTGCCCCTTAGCCATTCTTTCTTTTCCTTATTTGTTTGTAGTTGTATGTTTCAATGAACAAAAAAACAATACGCAAAGCAGAGATGAGTATACACGTTAATCAAACCTCACGGCTAACGGAGTTTGTGACTGTTTGTAACGCTTTCTCTACATCACTGCTATCCAACCAAGTCAGCGCTTTCCAGCTGCGAAGCCAGGTAATTTGCCGCTTGGCTAACTGACGGGTTGCACAGATTCCGCGAAAAACCGCTTCATCCAAGGTGCAATTTCCGTCAAAGTAATCCCACATCTGTCGGTATCCAACACAGCGCACTGACGGGAGATCCGGATGCAGATCCCCCCGCTCATACAAGGCTCGAACTTCCTGTTCAAAGCCTGCTTTGATCATCTTGTCAAAACGCTGTTCGATCCTCTGATGCAGAATAGCCCTATCCATGGGTGTTATCGCAAATTGGTGTACCTGGTAAGGTAATGTTTCCCCCTGCGTTTGGGTCAACTCAGTTAAAGTTTTACCTGAAATTCGGAAAACTTCCAATGCCCGCGACAATCGTTGTGGATCATTTGGATGGATCCGTGTCGCAGAGACGGGATCAATTTGTTGTAATTCTTCATGTAAAGCCAGCCAACCCTGTTCCTGGGCTTGTTGCTCAATCTCAGCACGAATAGCCGGATCAGCCTGCGGGAGTGGCGAAAGCCCCTCCAGCAATGCCTTAAAGTAGAGCATAGTGCCGCCAACCAATAATGGAATGCGACCAGCCGCCACGATATCTGCCATTTCTTTAAGGGCATCTTCGCGAAAATCGGCGGCTGAATAACTTTGTGACGGATCACGAATATCGATCAGCCGATGCGGTGCCTGAGCCAGCTCAGCAGCATCCGGCTTCGCGGTACCAATGTCCATATCACGATAAATCAGTGCAGAGTCCACACTGATTAATTCAACAGGCAACTGCTGACGCAAACGGATTGCCAGGTCGGTTTTTCCCGACGCGGTAGGCCCCATCAGAAAAATGGCCTGTGGAAGAGATTTAGTCATGTTTAAACGCTTCTAATGCCGGCTGCAAATCGACCGGACGCAGCAGCCGGGAATAATAAGATTCCAGGGTACTCCCCCAGAGTTGTTCGAGCTCACCCAGCAAAGTAATGGCCTGTGACAGGCTGAAGCGTTCACTGTGAGCCGACAGTTCGGCCGACAGCCAATCCAGCAAAGCTTCCCAGTAATCAGTATGACTCAGTTGTTCCCCGGCCTCTGACAGCGTGCAGAGTTGATCCAGTAACGCAGGGATCAGCAATTGCAGGTTCTGCTGGCGAAGCGGCAGGCTCACCGCCAGGATCACCAGTTTATCCTGCCCTTTTGCCCGGATCTGGATACCCAGTTTCTGCAGGACCGCGCTGTGCTGTCCGGCACTTTGGCTTAACCGCCGTGTAGTTGGGATCACCAGCGGGATCAGCAATGGCTGAGGTTTAAGGCCGTCATGACGGGCAAATTCCAGTTGCCCTTTGATGCGCAGCTGATCTGCCTCTGTGAGCGATAACAAAGCCACATCAGTGCCATGGCTGACCAGCAGATAGCGCTCTGCAATTACGGTCAGCGCTTTACCCAGTCCATGCTCCGGCTGGCTGTTGAGTACCGGAGCGCGTTTGACCGGTTCCGGCGTTTCACGCCAGACGTTGGCAAGTTGTACACTCTGCGGCTGGCGTGGCATCTGCTCAGGTTCTGCCGATGCGACAGGTGTTTGCATCAATGCCTGATAGGCCGCAACTTCCGTTTTGGAAGGCGATTCTCCGCCATGCTGACGAGGCGAGTGGCTCCGGGTACTGGCAGCAGGACGGGACGACACCGGGGCAACAGCGGCCCTCTCCTGCTCTGGACGACCGGCTGGGCGGGCTGAGGTAACAGACTCATCGCTCTGTCGCCATTCTTTTGCCGGCGCTTGTCGCGGATAGGCCGGGGTATTGGCAATAGCATCCAGTGCGTTGGAAGAAGAGACGCGCGAGCTATCGGTGTCTTGTGCCGGATCCGGCTGCCTGCTGAGCGGTGCCGGTTCCTTGATCTGGTAAGCATCCGGCTGGGCGGCATCACCGCGGGCCGATGCTCGTTCTGGTGCCGAGTACAGGCTGCTTTCAGCTCCACTCTGCTGCAATGCACTTTGCACGCCCTGATAGATAAAATCATGCACCAGACGGGCATGGTGAAAGCGTACCTCGTGCTTGGCCGGGTGAACGTTAACATCCACCTGGTGCGGGTCGACCTCAATGAACAGCACGTAAGCCGCGTACTGCTCTGCGGCCAGGGCGCCTTCAAAGGCCTGACGGATAGCATGATTGATCAGCTTATCCTTCATCATCCGGCCATTGACGTAACAGTACTGAATATCGTTCTGTGCCCGCGCCCCTTGCGGGGTGCAGATCCAGCCTGACAGGCGCAGGTCGCCGTGACCCAGCTCCAGTGACAGCGCATGTTGCAGAAAACCCTGCCCGCACACGGCGGCCAGCCGGCGCTCTTTTTGCGCCTGTGTCTCTGCAGCGCGATACTGACGGATCAGTTTACCGTTGTGGCGCAGCAGTATACTGGCATCGAACCGGCTCAGTGCAATACGCTTGAGCAGTTCATCAATATGGGCAAATTCGGTTTTTTCGGTACGGAGAAATTTACGGCGAGCCGGGGTATTGAAAAACAGATCCAGTACTTCCACTGTCGTCCCGACCGGGTGAGCGGCCGGTTTAAGCTGCACCGTCATTTCACGCCCTTCAGCATAGGCCGACCAGGCTTCCGGCTGCGCATCGGTACGGGATGTCAGCGTCAGACGGGATACCGAGCTGATACTCGCCAGTGCCTCCCCCCTGAAGCCAAGGCTGGCGATAGCTTCCAGATCATCCAGAGTCGTGATTTTTGACGTAGCGTGACGGCTGAGCGCGAGTTGCAGCTCTTCTTTCACTATTCCGACTCCGTTATCACGGATGCGAATGGTGCGGCTGCCGCCTTTATCAATGTCGATTTCAATACGGGTTGCGCCAGCATCCAGACTGTTTTCCACCAGCTCTTTCACCACAGAAGCAGGGCGTTCCACTACTTCACCAGCGGCGATCTGGTTAGCCAGCCTGGCAGGTAATATCTGAATGGGCATAATCAGGTCTGCAATTAAGTGCTTGGAATTTTAAGTTTCTGGCCCACCGCCAGTGTATCTGAGCTTAGCTGATTCGCTTGCCGGATACTACTGACGCTGACCCCATAATGGGTTGCAATTTTACCGAGGAATTCACCGCGGCGTACAGTATGCTCAACCAGCTTGCGCTGAACCGGAATGTTCAGCTTCTGGCCGACGGCCAGTTCATCTGATCGCAAAGCGTTAGCCTGCCGAATACTGTCGACTGTCACTTTATACCGGCTGGCGATCTTACCCAAAAATTCGCCCCGCTGCACGGTATGCACCACGGTGCTGTGCGTGATGCTGGCCACGGCAGCACTGCTGTTAGTGGTGCCGCTGTTGTGGCTGGCCGTTTTACCGGCAGGAATTCGCAATATCTGGCCCACTTTCACCACATTGGATGACAACTGGTTCATCTGACGGATTGCCTGGACAGACGAGTTGTATTTATCGGCGATCACGCTCAATGACTCGCCGCTGGCGACTTTGTGCTTAATACCGTGCTTGCGGGCGGCAAATAAGGTCCCTTCCGGTGGTTTATCATTGAAATAAGCCAACACTCCCTTATACACCGCCTCTGAGAGCTTGTTCTGGTGGCTGGTGCTGTTGAGCAAACGTTCTTCGCGCGGATTGGTGATAAATCCGGTTTCAACCAGCAGTGAAGGGATATCCGGTGATTTCAGTACCGCCAGACTGGCATGCTCGGGTTTCGACTTATGCAGCTTAGTCACTTTAGCCATTTCGTTCAGTACCCGGCTGGCAACGTCATACCCTTCTTTTTGTGAATGACTGAACTGCAAATCCAGCACCGCCATACTCAGGTACTGATCGTCCTGACCGCCGGACAGCACATCGCCGCCGCCCAGCAATTCAGACTGCTTCTCTTGCTGTTCGAGCCAGCGGCCGATTTCTGTATTGGCGCGGCGGGTATTCAATACCCAGACAGACGCCCCTTGCGGCTGCGGTTTATGAAAACCGTCCGCATGGATAGAAACCAGTAAATGCGCTTTGTTCTTGCGGGCAATTTCAGAGCGTTTGTTCAGATTGACGAAGTAATCCCCCCGACGGGTCATGACCGCTTTCATGCCTGGTGTAGCGTTAATGCGATCAGCCACCTTACGCGCAATGGTCAAAGTGACATTTTTTTCATATTTCCGGCTCGGGCCGATAGAACCGGGGTCTTCCCCGCCATGGCCGGCATCGATGGCCACGATAATATCGTCATTACCGTAAGGCAGGTGAATGCTGTCGACCGCTTTTGCCTTGCTGCCCGTGTCCGCCGATTTGACGGTTTCGGTTTTGGCGGCATGCGGCAGATCCAGCACCAGACGGTGACTGTAATGGCCATCCGGAGTCGGTGGCAGTTTGAAAATCTTGGGGGATGTGGTGGAGCGGGTCTCAAACACCAGACGGGATGTCCCGGTTTCCGGCGGGCTGCTGCTGCGAATTTTCGTCAATACATCACTGTCTTTGACCAAAACCGGTAACGACGATTTCAACGAAGTATCCTTCAGATCAATCACCAGACGATCAGGTTTAGTCAGCGTAAAATAGGTAAAAGTCGGCTCTTCCTCCATGTCCAGCACGACCCGGGTTTCATCCGGGGCTGGCCATACACGAATCCCTTCTACTTCATTCGCCAGAGCTGAGCCGCTCACTATCCCGGCAAGAAAAACCGTCAAAGAAAAACTTCTGCGCCACCCCATTGAATCAACTCTGCTCCAGTTTCTTTAACAATGCCATCCCGTAGCCGTTGTTCGCCGTCACTTCAACCTGACGGTGCTGATCTACGTAGCGAAGTTCAATATCCAGATCCGGCGCCGGCAATAATCCTGTGCCTTTTTCCGGCCATTCAACCAGACAGATGGCATCCGAAGTGAAATAGTCACGGATCCCCATAAATTCCAGCTCTTCCGGATCTGCCAGACGGTAAAGATCAAAATGGTAAACCTGCCAGGGCGGCAGTTCATAAGGTTCCACCAGGGTATAGGTCGGGCTTTTTACATTGCCCTGATGACCCAGCGCACGGATAAAGCCCCGGCAAAAGGTTGTTTTACCTGCACCTAAATCACCGTGAAGGTAAATCGTCGTCTGCCGCTCACAGGCCTGAGCCAATTGTTGACCAAAAGCCACCGTTGCCGCTTCATCGGCCAACACAATATTCAATGTCTGCATTGTTGTCGTTATCTTTATCTTAGATTTATCAATTGTCGAATATACGCAAAGAGATCACCAGCCAGCAAGCCACGTTCCCCTGACTCTGCAGCCAGATCTGCTGCCCGGCTATGAATCCACACACCAGCCCGGCCCGCTTGCGATAGCGTCAGCCCCTGCGCCAGCAGTCCACCAATGAGTCCTGCCAGCACATCCCCCATTCCACCCGTCGCCATGCCGGGGTTTCCGGCCAGACAGACATAATGCTGCCGGCCATCATACACCACAGTACCGGCTCCTTTCAGCACTACGACCCCGCCATAGCGCTGCTGGATCTGTTCAGCGGCAGCAAAACGATCGGCTTCGACCTCTGCAACGGTCAGATTGAGTAATCGGGCTGCCTCACCAGGATGAGGCGTCAAAATGCGGTTCTCTTTATAGTCTGGTGCCTGAGCCAATAAGTTCAATCCATCTGCATCCAGCACCAGTGACTGATCCTGTCGCACCACACTGTGGCTGGCATAGAGCGCTTTTCCCCATGCGCGCTGACCAAGGCCCGGGCCTAATACTACAACATCGGCCCAGTCAATCCGGCTGCTGAGCTGTTGATTAGCCCGGTCAAAACCCAGTTGCCAGCTCTGAGCCATTATCTCAGGACGCGCGGCCACAATTGCCAGCACATTGTCAGTATGTGTGACGGCTGCTGTCAGGCCTGCGCCAGCTCTGGCGCAGGCTTCAGATGCCAGACGAATCGCACCGCCCATGCCCTGATCGCCTCCCAGGCATAGCACCCGGCCGTAACTGCCCTTATGGGCTGTCCGCGAGCGCGGAGGCAGCATGGCGGCAATATCATCTTGCTGAATCACTCTGGTACTGGCCGGTTGCAGCTGCTCCAGCACCTCGGCAACGCCCAGCCCGGCAAAGATTAACTCTCCCCGGTACAAGGCGGCCTGCCCGGTCAGCAATCCTCTTTTCATACCAATAAAGGTGACTGTCTGCCAGGCTTTTACCGTCTCACCCAGTATCTGGCCGGTATCAGCGCACAAGCCCGACGGAATATCCACGGAAATGACAGGTTTAGCGGTGGCGTTGAGCGTTGTTATCAGCGCTGCAGCATTCACACGCACGGCACCGGACAACCCGGTCCCCAGGATAGCATCGACAATCACATCAACCGCTGCATCAATATGTGCCTTCGGGGTGTCTATCTTGCCACCGCAGGCCAGCCAGGCATCCCGGGCCAGCGCCGCCTCGCCCTGTAAACGGGAAGCCTCCCCCAACTGCCACAGCGTGACTGTTAGCCCGGCTTCACGTGCCAAGCGGGCAACCACATAGCCGTCGCCGCCATTGTTACCACCGCCACAACACACCAGCACATGTTTTGCCGTGGAATGGCAATACTGAAGGCACTCAAATACCGCCAACCCTGCATTTTCCATTAACTGATACATAGGCCAGCCCAGCTTTTGTGCCGCCTGTTTCTCACCCTCCCGAACCTGCCTGGCCCGAAAAGCGGAGCTGGGTAACGACGTCTCTGTCATGTCGGCACGACTTCCTTCGCTCTGCATCTGCTTATCAAAGCACCCTGTACTGGGCATATACTTTAAAATAGTGCCGAAAAGCGTTTCCTGGCACAACAATCCGTGCCGTATTTTTCGCCATCGCTGATTATTTTTCACTGAGCGAACTGTGCTACACTCCGGCCCCCAATTCATCCATCAGACGGCAGCCACATCATGCTCGACTATCAACAGCTCGCTAACGACATAAAACAATGGGGTAAAGACCTGGGTTTTCAGCATGTTGGTATCTGCGATGTTGACCTGTCAAAGCACGAGGCTCAGCTACAACGCTGGCTGGATGCCGGCTATCACGGAGAGATGGACTGGATGGCTCGTCATGGCATGATGCGGGCTCGTCCGGCTGAGTTATTGCCCGGAACGATCAGAGTCATCAGTGTCAGGATGAATTACCTGCCACCGGAAGCCGGCTTTGCCCAGACCCTGAAACAGCCCGAAAAAGCCTATATCAGCCGTTATGCCCTCGGCCGCGATTACCATAAGCTGGTCCGTAACCGCCTCAAACAGCTGGGCCAGAAAATCGAGCAGGTTACCGGTGCTTTTGGCTACCGGCCTTTTGTCGATTCAGCGCCTATCCTGGAACGCCCGCTCGCGGAAAAAGCCGGATTAGGCTGGACGGGCAAGCATTCCCTCATATTAAGTGAGGACGCAGGTTCCTGGTTCTTCCTCGGTGAGCTCTTGATTGATTTGCCATTGCCCACAGATGAGCCCGTAGACAATCAATGCGGTAAGTGTGTGGCCTGTATCACCAGTTGCCCGACTCAGGCCATTGTCGCTGACGGCGTGGTCGATGCGCGCCGCTGTATCTCCTACCTGACCATAGAGCTGGATGGTCCTATTCCGGAAGAATTCCGCGAAGCCATGGGTAACCGGATTTACGGCTGCGATGACTGCCAACTGGTGTGCCCCTACAACCGGGAGTCGGCGATCACGGATGAACAAGATTACCACTGCCGACCTCAGCTCTATCAGCAAGATCTGCTGACATTATTCAACTGGGACGAAGCCACGTTCTTGAAAAACACCGAAGGCTCGCCCATTCGGCGCATCGGTCATCTCAAGTGGCTACGCAATCTCAGTGTCGCTATTGGTAATGCTCCCTACACTCCGGCACTGCTTAACGCCTTGATTGAACGTAAAGGGTTGGACAGTATGCTGGATGAACACCTTGACTGGTCAATCCATCGTCAAATAACCAGGCGGGATGAAGCCCGTGTGGATGTCGTAGCCAATAAAACCAAGCGGCTGATCCGAATCGTCGAAAAAGGACTTCCCCGAGACGCCTGAAACCAGTAACCACGCGTCACCTTCGTTTGCGGGTGATTCACGGGCTACAAAACGCGATCCCGATCAGCCTTTTTTGTATGTGGAAAACAATTTCATTTGCACCATTTTGGTTATGAACACTGGTTATTAAGCACAAGCTGAAGCTGTTTGATTTAAGAATGTTATTCACCATGATCATTATATGATCACCCTGTTCACAACTTTGAAATCATCACAATTAAATACATAAAAAACAACAAGTTAAACAAACACTGAAAGATTAATTCTCTGTTGATAATGGGGATAAATATTTAAATGCACAGAGTTATGCACAGATGGACAGCACAACTAATCAACCGACTTATCCACAAAGAAAATGATGTGGATAACTCTGTGCATTAGATGATGCAAATGCAGAATTTAATTTGGATAACAGCAAACCCAAGCGAATAAACACTCATGTGCTTTAGGGCTGATTTGACGTGCAGACAAGATTGTAGTGTAGCCTATATTGGCTAAACAACATTGACTGTCATCATTGATGGTCGCCAATACTTCTCAGTATGGGAATACAGAGCATCTTAATTTCAGACAAAAAAACAACCTTTCGGCTGTCTTGACTGATTTGGGATGATGTTGATTTCAGCTTACTGATACTTATGTAAGCTTGAGGTGGCCTGGACTTTGTCCGATAGAACCTCGCGAGGCAAAGCTCTGACCTCAAAGACTATTACTTCACAGTAATGGTTGTGCGATTCTACAGCTTTTAATGTATTAAGCTGTGATCTTCCTATCAAGTAGGAAATCTGGTGCGACACACGAGGTTCCTGATCTTCAAGGAACCGGGCGTGACCTCAACCTTGGCAAGGTTGCGCTCTACCAACTGAGCTAGTGTCGCATCACGTTTCACCGTCAGGTACGGTGACAACCGCTTTTGCAAGCTAAGAATTTGGAGCGACACACGAGGTTCCTGATCTTCAAGGTACCGGGCGTGACCTCAACCTTGGCAAGGTTGCGCTCTACCCGCTGAGCTAGTGTCGCATCACGTTTCATCGTCAGGTACGGTGACAACCGCTTTTGCAAGCTAAGAATTTGGAGCGACACACGAGGTTCGAACTCGTGACCTCAACCTTGGCAAGGTTGCGCTCTACCAACTGAGCTAGTGTCGCATCACGTTTCACCGTCAGGTACGGTGACAACCGCTTTTGCAAGCTAAGAATTTGGAGCGACACACGAGGTTCGAACTCGTGACCTCAACCTTGGCAAGGTTGCGCTCTACCAACTGAGCTAGTGTCGCATCACGTCTCACCGTCAGGTACGATGACAACCGCTTTTGCAAGCTAAGAATTTGGAGCGACACACGAGGTTCGAACTCGTGACCTCAACCTTGGCAAGGTTGCGCTCTACCAACTGAGCTAGTGTCGCATATTTTCTTAAAAAAGAAAATTGGTTGCGGGGGCCGGATTTGATCCTGGCGGCGCATCCGCCGACGGCCTGAGGGTTATGATAATGAAACCACTCAAACTGTCGATC
>NZ_JAKLTE010000026.1:0-51048 GCF_022014395.1 Photobacterium sp. WH77
CGCTGTGGTGGTCGGTCCGGCGAACGAAGAAATCTATACCGACAACCTGGGCCGCATCAAGATTCAGTTCCATTGGGACAGATTAGGTGCGTCGGATGAACACTCAAGCTGCTGGGTACGTGTCAGCCAGAGCCTGGCCGGTCCGAACTGGGGCGCGGTTTTCCTGCCGCGTATCGGGCACGAAGTGGTCGTCAGCTTCCTGGAAGGCGATCCGGATCAACCTTTAGTCACAGGGTCGGTTTATAACGGTCTGCATCTTCCGCCTTATGATTTGCCGCTGAAGAAAACCCGCACTACCTTGCGTTCTAAAACGCACAAAGGAGAAGGGTACAACGAGATCAGTCTGGATGATGAAACCAATCATGAAGAGCTGTATCTGCGTGCGCAGAAAGATATGTCAGTGAAGGTGCTTAACGACCGGTTCGAGCAGATCGGTAATGATGACACTCTGACGGTTGCTCGTCATAAAACCAACGAGATTGGTCAGAATCAGCTGGAAACCATCAAAGGTAACAAAACCACAGAAGTAAAAGGCACCTTCACAGAAACGGTCGATGGTGATGTCACGGTGAATTACAACAGTAATGAAGCCGTGACCGTGGTGAAGAATTCGGATCTGAAGATCAATCAGAATCGCACCACTGAAATTGGCAAAAACGATGAACTGGAAGTGATGGAAAACCAGACTATCACGATTCACGGTGCCCGTCAGACTCAGGTAGATAAAGATAACAACCTGAATGTAGAAGGGAATTCCACCCTGACAGTGACCGGGAATGTAACGTCTGATTCCAAAAGTACGACGCAGATCATCAGTAAAGAGAAGATTGTGCTAAATGCAGGATCTTCTCAGATAGTCCTCAATAGTGATGGCTCGATTCAAATCACAGGCACCTCCATTTTGATTAATGGTTCAGATAAAGTGGTTGTTCAGGGCGGAAAAGTATCGGTGAACTAATGCAAAAGCAGCAGACACAAAGCCATTTAATGATTGAATCAGAAGCCGGGGTATCCCCGGCTCCTTTGCATGCCCGTTTCGGCCATATTCTGGCCATTGAAGGGGACAGTGTTCGTGTCACCTTTGATGGCTGTGATATGCCATCCGGTTTGGCTGCCAGGCTTGGCCGCCAGTTTAACCGGGTTGAGCTTGAATTAGCTGTGCAGAATGCACTGTCGTGTCGCATTGAATTCATCGGTAATGATCCAAATTTGCCTCTGGTCACCGACATTTTCTTTTCCTTGATTGAACAGCGTGACGAGTTGGTGCTGAAAGCGAAAAACATCCGCATTGAAGCTGAAGAGCAGTTGATTGTTGCCAGTCGCGATGCCAAAACGCACTACGACGGAAAAAACAGCCGGGTGACGACCGAAGCCAAATATATCAACAGCCAGGCGGAAAAATCCCAGAAAATTCAGGGTGCAATAATAGCGATTAACTGATGGGCCCAACATGATGATCAGCCAGATTAAGCCTGAAGTGTCAGGTTTTAGCGTATTGACGGAAGAGGATATACAGCAACTGGCCGCCGCGATGAAGCAGGCGGTTGAGCATGCCGAAGCCTCAGCACCGGGTATACAGCGTTTTGCACGAGAGAAAGTGGATAGTGCTGCTGAAGCAGTGCGTTTCCTGCTGGCTCAGCGTCATCGTGCATTAGCCAGCGGTTTGCCTGACAGTGACAGTCGTTATTATCATTTGCTGAACAGGAAACTGGCGCGGTTGATGGCCGTGTTTGTGGCGCTCTTTCGGGTTGAGCCGGGCTATCTGTATGGATTGGCCGACACGCATCCCCAAGTGCTGCTGTGGGTGTTGAGCTCAGCAGAGATTGATCCGCTTGATCCGAGCGCGGCAAGGCTGTCATTGCTGCTGGCCGACAAACTGCAGCCACAAGTGTGGCTGGATACGGTTTCTCTGGCGACATCAACACAGCTTATCGAGATATTGCAGTCTGCGGCCATCAGCCAGATCCCACAGTCTGAACAGGCCATGCGGGCTTTGGTGCGCCGTCATGAACTGAATACAGAGTTCGCCAATAAGTGTATCCGGGAAGGTTCTACGAAAGTGAGCGGGATGGCCCGGCATCAGCTGGCCTGTTCAGGACACGAGGCCGGTATTAACTGGGTGATTGAACATGGCGATCCTGCTCAATCTTTATTTACTCACTTGCTGGTGCGAAAAGACAAAGTCGCCTGGCTTCGTGGTGACATCCTGCCCCAGAAAGAAGCTTTCCAACAGGTGGATGAATACGCCATTGTGAATCGCTTACCTGAATCTTTCACGCTGCCCGATTTCGCGAATGATAAACACGCTTATCTGAAAGCGGCTCTGGCAGGTGATCCGCTTGCTGTGGAACCTATGATTGAAGCGCTTTTCAGCGCTCAGGATGAAGTAGAGCAGGAACACTGGGTGAGTGCGATTTTTCTGATTTTGGGAGAGAAAATGCCAGTTCGTGTCGCCGATCTGGGCGTGAAGTACAACGCACAGCACGCCGCAGAGTTACTGATGCACTGGTGGCAGGACCTTGAACCCGAAGCGGTACAGGTGCCCATGATGAGAATGGGCGGAACGCTGAGTTATGCCACCAGTATCGATGTGTTGAAAAGCCAGTCCATGCCAGCCTTGTTTCGTACCTGGGTCTGGAGAGATTTATGCCTCAATGGTGGCATTTATGTGCCTTATGACCCAATGGGCTGGCCGGAAAAACAACGGCGGGCCATCAATACACTTTCTAAAAACAGTACTGCATCGGAGCGGTATAACCAGAGGATGCGTGATGCAGCTGTGGGACGTTGAATCTAATTTACCTTATGCCATGAAAGGGCAGTTTGTGCGTGATCATAACGGACAGACGGTATGGGTGGTGTGTTTAAAAACCGGCTGGCAGCAGTGCGAAGGCCAGTGGCAGCCAGTACAGACGCAGCCAGAGATCTATTCAACCCCTGTGTTTGATGGTGAGGCCGGTTTCTCCGCCATGGTGGCGGATCAGGATTTTGCCGTCAGTAAAGCCAATACAGACGTGCTGGTGAAAGGTCACGCCCGGAGTCTGGGTAAGAAACCCGTTACCCGTGTGCAGTGTCGTTTGCTGATTGAAGAGCATATCGATAAAACACTGACGGTAGTGGGTGATCGGCAATGGATCACTCAAGCCGGTCAGGTAGGCGTCACTGTCCCTGCCCCTTTTATCGAGCGTCCTGTGTCTTATGCCCATGCTTTAGGGGGAGACGATCCCCGTAACCGTATTGGCTGCGGGGTTGCGAACAAAACGATGGATTTGCTGAACCAGCCTGTGCCTTCAGTGTTCTATTTGAAACAGGACTGGCAGCCAGATACCGCTAAGGTGCAACCAGCCGGTTTTGGTCCGCTGGCTGTCTTTGATGCGGCGCGTGCTCGCCTGGCGGGTACGTTCGATGAAAAATGGTCAGAAGAACGCCGGCCGCTATATCCTGTTGATTTTTCAACGGCGTTTTACCAGTCAGCACCTGCTGATCAGCAGACAAAAGGGTTACTGGCCGGTGGCGAGCGCATCATAGTGTCTGGTTTCAGTCATGAAGAGACGCTGTACTTTACGTTACCGCGACGCACCTTTGTCGCCGAAGCGGCGTTTGGCAGCCAAAAGCGCCTGCAAACCATGGCGCTGCATACGCTATCCGTGGATGCCGATGCTTTGACTGTCACGGCCACCTGGTCGGCTGCATTTCCTTGCCAGGGACAGGAGGCTGACTTAGTCAATACTGTTATTTCTGAACAAAAGGCTGCTGTATGAGTTTATCAACTGCTCGTTACATTCTTTGCGCAGATGCCGTCACCGCGGCGGGTTTCAACCTGGATATTTCTGTTGCCGTGGCGCAGGCGGATTTAGACATGTACGAGACCCGGCCAGTGGCAGATGCCGACAGCAAAGCGACGGTTGCGCCAATCACTTATCTGGATGCTGAAGAAAACACGGCCGACAAATACTTTGCGATGCTGGCCCTGCTGGTGACCCAACTGGCGGTGAACCTGCCGGGCAGCCTGCCGCCAGCGCCGCTTTATGTGCGTATGCCACAAGCCATCACGCAGTCGCAATTGGAAAACTGGTATCAAACCTGGCGTGCTGATAGCGGCTTAGAAAAGGTACTAGGCCGGGTGGTGCTGAGTCACCACACAGAACATACGCATTTTTCTGATGTGTTAAAAAGCCTGAATGAAGAAGAAGTGGTGATGGCGATTTCTGTGGATTCCCCTCTATCAGCACTGGATGTACTTTCACAGCGTAATCTGTTGCAGACGGCTCAGCACCCCTGGGGAGTGATCGCCAGCGAGGGCGCAGCAGGCGCTGTGCTGGCATCGCGCAGCCTGGTAGAAGCCTTAAAGTTAACGCCACAGGCAAGACTGGACAGCTGGCACTGCGAGCAGGGTGCTGGCGAGCAATTGATGTCCAGCGCGCTGCGTAAGCAAAGCAAAGCCGTGGATGACTTTGGCTTGCTGTTCAGCGATATGACCAACCTGAGATCTCAAAATGAAGAATACGGTTTTGCCATTGGTGCCCGAGGTGAACGGCTGACTAACCCTGAACAGCTTGTGCTTAGTCACAGCCTGTGGGGGTATTTAGGCGAAGCCTCATTGTTTGCCACCCTGGCATTAGCGTTACACCACACCGATAGCCAGCGTGTGCGCAGTGTGTTCCTGTTCGGAGCCAATGACAGCCGGGCGATGATGACATTAACGCAGTCGGAACCGAACACGGCAGTCACGTAAAACGGTAACGCAATGAGCCAAAACAGAAATTATTTTTTGGCTCAATACCACAAAGTGACATTTTCAGGTGGGAGAGGCTATTAAATCAGTTGATTAGGGTATTCAATCTGATAGGGTTTTCCGCTGTACGTCTTGATGACCGTACCCAGTGTGTTCATGTACTGAACAGAGATGAAAAAAGAGCCATGCAGGGCTTATTCGTTGATCTGTTATCGCACAGCCGCCGACAGCACGAATAAGCGCACACTCGCTGCGGAGAGCGTCATCATGATGTACTGCCATTGTGGGCTGATTCAGCAACCCGATAGCCGATACACCTTCTCACACACATTTAAACAAGGTCCGATGTTTTCATGCCCGGACACTATTCCTGGTTCACTCATGTTGGCCGCTGGTAAGCGCTTAGCTTCTCGCTGTTGTTTTCCTTCAAGCCTAACGTGGTTCAGTTTCGCCAAAGCGAAGAAAAACGAGAAAAAGTAAATGAAAAAAGTGAGATATGTAAAGGCGAATTATACGCCGCTGGAAGACATCACCCCGTTGCCCCGCAATGTGGTCAATCAACCGATAGAACCCGTACCAGAGCACAAACTGGTGGTGGAACTGGCGGGACAGTGGCAGGGAAACCGGGCGTATTTTCAGCTTGCTAAAACCGAAATGCAGGATCAGAAAATCACCCGGCCGATAGCCGATGTGAAAACAGGTCACAGAACGCTGGCAACCTTCAAAGCACTGGAAAATGAAGCCAAAAAGCTTTATCTGGTTGTGCCATTACAGGGGCTGCCAAATCCGCTGACTTTTTTACTGGCTGAAAACCTGATGCCGGTAGAAAAAGAAGCGGACATGGATGAATGGGAAACGGTATTGATCCCGGTTCGTGCACTGGCCTATCTGGACAGCAGCAAAGACAAAGAAAAAGCCGCGGAATTAAAAGGTGGCTATTTGTATGTCTTCTGGAAAGGCAAACTCTGGCGCGAGCTGCAAGTCACAGAGTTTGGCTATTACAAAGATATTGATAGCGAATATTACCGAGTCAGAGATCAGCAGGAAAGGCAGAAAGAACAGCCTGTCATTGAATACCGTGAAGCGGATGGATTCGATCTGCCGCAATTCTGGGTGCCGTATAAAATTGCCGGTGAAGTTCAGGCCGGTGAGAATGGTGTCAAACTTATGTTTTCACCGAAACAAAAGACATACCAGCAAATAGAAGCACTGGAAAATGATTCAGCAAAACTGGATGCTGCTGCAACACCACTGGATGAACTGTCTGTGTATTCAAATAGTCAGACGTTTGAGCCCCAGGAACACACCGCTGATATTCAGTCAGCCAAACTCCATCAGGTCTCTGAAGACGATATGGCCTGGCTGACTCAACAGTGCGCAGTATTTGATCAGTATGCATCTTCAAATACACCTGTGGCATATGTGGACGGTAAAAATGACGGTTTCCTTGTCAAAGTTGAAGTGGGCCTGGCTTCTGCTGTTTTCGGCGCAATTCCGCCGATTTACGCGGTTTTGAAAGATGAAAACAGCGACTGGAAGCAATCGGTGTTAATGGAGAAGAGCGGTGATAGTGAAATCTCTCGCTGGCGTCAGGCTTTGTTCACGGGCTTGCCGAAAGACGGAAGTTTCACACTCTTTATTGCAAATCCCAAAGATCCGCATGGTGCTGAATTCATTTTTACGGAAATGCCGTTTGAAGAACTGGCAAACGATCAAGACGAATGTGAAGAAATTGAACATGCTGAAATGGTTGAAGAGTCCTTCGAAGAAGCAAAGAAAATTGAAGAGCTCAGAAACCTTTGGCTGAACGCAACAAATTTTTAGGAATCAATCATGAAGAAAAAACTGCTGGCTTATAGTGTTGGGGCGCTTTGCGTTGGTGCAATCGCCTATCCAGCATGGAAAATGATTAAAGAGAAAATAGCTTATCATAAGGATTATCAGGAGCAGTTGGATGTAATAGTTGAAGCAATTGAAATAGAACGTTGGAAAACAAGAGCCGACATTATCGCGTGGAAAATAAATGTAAGCATACCGGATGATATTGAATATGAGGTATGGGATGAAGAGTATGAGATTCCAAGAGTATTATTCAAGGCCAGAAAGTATGGAGCTCCAGATTTTGATCTTTACTCAATGGGGATAGACGGGAAGGATGTAAAACTTGTTGCAACACGCGAGGACTTTGGTGCGAGCATTTTACCTCTCGGCTACTTTACAGGTCCCAATCGCTCACTTGATGGAAGGTATATTATTTCAACTTCAAATGAGAAGGGATATGGTTGTACCCTCTATGATATAAAAGAAAGGAAAGGGCAAAACTTTGCATTAGGTCGATGTTATATCGAATCATGGCTTGATGATGGAAAAATAGCAATTATAAACAATGGTGATGGTAAATCATTTCTCACACTTTCATCAAAAGAAATAAAATATATAAAAGATATTTATGGGTATGAATTTGAAGATGCTAACAGTAAATTTTTCGTGGTAAAAGATGGGAAAAAAGCCATTTCAAATATTTACAATGATAATGCTTATGCAAATACCATTGAAGGGAGTGGCGAACAGATCATATACGATATGCCTGGATTCAAAAACCCTGAGCGAGGAAATTTTCTCTCGGATGAATGTAAATTTGGTGGAACATTTGGAGTGAGTTCTAGCCTTTTTACATGTAGTTACGATAGTAATAAACTTGATTACAATGTGTATGAATCAAATAACCCTAACAAGATAATAGGGAAAAGTTTAGGTTATCGTGTGATTGAATTAGGTAAGTGGGGGATGCAAGATGGTGAAATATATCGAATAGTTGATGATTCGGAAGATACACCTTTAGCTAAAATAAAATATAAATATGACTTTGGCGATGAATATCAATTTACAGTTTATGATGATTTGTATCTTCCGGTAAGTGCAAAGGAAACATTTGAAGGCCTAAATATTGCAGATTTTTTCCCTGAATTGCCTTCAAAAGCGAGATATGAAGATACTTGGATTGATTTATTATATTAATAAAGGTTACGTCAATGGCTATAGAAAAAAAGATACAGTCTGGTTTTTATTTAATGGGGCGTCTGTATAATAGAAAGGGAGAAATATGTAAAAACGCAAAGTTCAAGCCGTTACCTTTTGAAACCCTAATATTACCAGATTCTGAAACTTTAATAGAAGAAAAAATTAATGGAGAAGGCGATCACGTACAAACAGTGAACGCAAAATTTCCTATTGCCTCGACAGATGAAGTTGGGAAATTGTCATACTTAAATGCAAAATTTGATAGTAATGAATTGTCAATTGTATCAATACCTACGACTGATGAAAATTATAGTAAAGATTACACAGTAAAGTTTAAGTTATTTCCTAGTCAATTGGTGCCTTTATATAACCTTAATAAAGGGGAGAGCTGGCTGGAAGACTTGACAGAAACTTTAAATAATTTAAATGATACACATTCCTTTAACACAAAGACAAAATTTCTCGATGTTGGCACGTCAAAAGATCAGTTGCTTGACAAATATGAATATGCAGACAATGAGATTCACAAGTCCTATAATTCCTGGTATGACTCATTAGAGAATGAAAAATTAAGAATTATTGAAGTGCCACAATTTTACACTATTGTGATCACTTTTTCTGATGAAAAATTTATTGGAGCTAGAGTGAAATTGAAAGACATCCCTATAACGATTAAAGTTTCAGGTGATGTTGACTCAGATAGTGGAGAACCAGTTTCCGAAATTAAATCAATCGATCATAAAAATCCTGATGGTGAAGTACTAGGTAGTATTACAGCTACATTTTGGATAGAAAGTGAAATGAACATTGATTTAATATCAAGCTCATATGCAAGATTTGATATTAGTTTTGATAATTTTGACCAAGAAAAAATAAAAGCTTTAGATCATAGTTTAAGAAAAGGCTATTCTTTAAAAGAAAAAGTTTTCGATCTGCCAATAAAAACTGCACTTGGGAGAAGTGCACTGATAAATGGTGATCCAATCAGTGTTGAAGAAGCTCTGATAAATCATTCACCTGAATATTTCACTGAGCTCATCAAAAGGTTAAGTGTTAGTGAAGATAAATTAGAAAATAATAAAAATGAAATCAGTAAAAACTATCAAGAGTTTTTAAAGAATGTATTTAATACATCGAAAGGGGTTTTTCAAAGTGTTGTGGGAAGCTTTACAACCCAATCTGCTTGGAACGCCAAGTCTAAAGTCGTTTTATCAACAGTTGGTTTGATTGTAAAAAAAGCGGATGGTAAAGATAATGAATTTGTTAACAATGCAATTGCAATTGCGGGAATTGGTGAGTCAATAAACACATTTATTGATGCGGCTTCTAGTGATAAACTGACAACTGCCGCAGATCCAAGAATAAGAAAGTTTTCTGAAGCATTTGCAAATGAGCCAGCCACAATAAAGTGGTTAAAAGATCGATTTGGTGAGCGGCTTGATGAAATAAATATCATCCCTGTCCCGGAGAAACTTCAAAAATTTTTAAAGGCTGCAAATGATAGAATGACCTCATATTCTGACCTGTTAGCTAAACCGCTGAAAGTAGGTGGTGATGTTATGACAGTTGGCCAGGTGGTTTATAATTTATATGATACGTATGATAAATTTGAAAAGTCTGATATTAAAGACCAGGAGTTTAATTTAAAGTCTGGCTTTTATATTAAGAAGATACAATCTCCGACAGCGAACCAAGCGAAGCCAATTGCTTTACTTGATACAGAGCAAGTAAAAGAAAATCAAAAAATATTGGAAGATATTCACGCACAATTACGCCAAATTGGTGGAGATGAAAATTTCATTTCAGTGAATGAGGTATTGGGCGATTTGTCACTGAAATTGGCAAGTACTTGGTTTGAATTTGATAGAGCCAGTTTGAATACAATCGATCCAAACGTTAGCACCGGATTGAAAAAACTTGCGAGTTTGATAGAAAATTTACCCGATCCAATACCGATTGAAATCGCTGGCTTTACCTGTGATAGAGGAAGTGAATCTTATAACTTAAATTTATCGACATTGAGGGCTCGCGCTGTAAAAGATGCGATTATTGATTCAATCTCTGAGGATAAAAAAAGAATATGGGAAATATTTATTTGGGAAGAAGGGTATGGTGAATCAAAAAACCTATTTCCTAATGACTCAGAAGAAAATCGTAAGAGAAATAGAAGAGTTGAGATAAAACTAAACTTTAATGCAATCTATGATTATCCTGTCAGCAGAGTTGGATTATCTGTACTGGAAAAATCCAGAAAGGAAATGATTAAGTCAGAGTTAGATTTAAATGACGCTTTAAGGGAAACGACGAGTAGTACTGTAGATGCGACAATGCTTGCATTCTCAGCAGCATTTCCGGTTGCGATGGCGACCGCTGGTGTCTTAATTGCAGCCGGACAAGTTGTTTCTACTGTCGCTGATTTTGCATATGAAAAGCTATTCAAGGATGAGAATACCTTTAAAAATGCGATTAAAAATCTTGGTGAAGTTGATGCAACACTTTCTCAAAAGATGATTGCTACTAATGCATTTGGTGAAGTCAATATTCCATTCTTGAAAAGTTATCTGAAGAGAGCCTTGGCGCTGAATGGGCTCGTCAGGTTACTCAAGAGATACCAACTGGAAATCCACTTGAATCCAGAACATAAGGAATCGATAGAGATAAAATTCAATATAAAAGGTTATATTGATAAATTTATTCTTTCCGATCAATGGGATATTGACAATATATTCGATGAGAGTTTAAATCTGGATGAATACTGGCTGGATGTCGTGAACTATGATGGCGAAATGGTATTTGATACATTTGATGCATTGATTGCAAAAGCAGGATACTACGTCACTTCTCTTGAGAATTTTATTTTTGGTGATGAGAAAAAGATTGATGAAGTGAAACAACTGTCGAGCAGTTATCATAAATATTTCCCAGTTCATTGTATTGGCAGTGAATCAGTTGATAGTCTTGTTGATATGTTTACTGTTAAATTACCAACAGATCTGACGAATGATATATTTAAAGAAGTTGTGATCTCTGCGAGAAAGCCAGGGGATAAAAAGTGGAAGAATTTCCACGATTTTTATCAATCGGAAAGATCATTTAAACTATCTCCTTATGATAACATTCGGATTTTGGTAATTGTTGATGAAAAGAATGAGAAGCTAAATAAAGCATTAGGTGAAGAGAAAATTATTCACTTACCTATTACTGCGAAAGCATCAGCTATTAGTTGGTGGGATAGTGGAGACATTTTTGATACAGTCGCATCGGAGAATACGCAGTATGTCAGAGAGATTTTCGAGAATGAGTTGACAGAACATGAGAAAAAATTAATAGAATTTAAAGATGGTAAGAAAATATTCGGTACATTTATTTATCCAAGTTTTCATTTCGGTGCTTATAAAGTCCAGGGTACACGACCAGTTGCCTGGTACAATCATCCGACATTAAAATCTCTCTTTGGGAAAAGTGGAAGTAACTCCACGGGCGTCGATTTTACTATGAACTACACGTATAGTTTATCGATTCCAGGAAATGATGGTGTTGATAAGTTGGTACAGTATCGGGATTTAGATGGTGGTTTTTGGGATGATGAAGAAGACGCATCCGAATTTACATTAAGTCTGAATCCTGACAGAGAATATAAAATTAACAATAAAACAGTGGTTGGAGATCACTTATTTTACGAAGAGGGTTTTTTAGAGGATAAAAATCCATCTAAAGGTAACAAAATTAAATACCCCAAGATTTTTGATTCACCAAAAGTCTTCTTTTGGATCAAGCAGAATAAGTTGTCACCATACAATTCTTCATTGGTAAACAAGAACTCAGTTGGTTATTTTCAACCCGAAACAAATAAAGAATTCTTAGGGTTTTATGTTGATGGGTTTGATTGGGATTCTGATTTGGAAATTCGAGCATTGGTAACAACACCATGTGTCGACACTAAAGTTTTCGATGATTATCGTTATTCAGAAAAGAACAAAATCCCTGTCAGTGCTAAGATAAGAATGCAAGGTGAAAAATTTGGAATGTTCTATAAATCTGCACTTTTGATAGAGGAGGTTAAATCACTTTACCGGATAGGTAAAATAGTTCTGGAGTCAGGTAAGTATATTTTTGTACCTACTCAATATGAATTTGATGAAGCAACAAAATTTATAGAATCCATTATTAGTGATTTTGAAAAATTTAGTCAGCACGAATTGAGACAATGGGTCACAGGAACATATACACCTCATAATTTTGGTGCCTATGATATCGATCAAGATATCGATATTTATGGAGTTGATGTCGAACTTAAATATAAAAATGCACTAGGTCAGTCAGTAAATGGTCTGATGCCTGCAGTAGGCTATGAAACTGTAAGGTGCAATAACGTAGAAATTCGTCTCAATCTATCAGGAGCTGAAAATTCTGGACTAGAGAGTCGAGAATCATCTACTATTGTTTTGAGAGATCCTAAGCCAGGAGAAGATATAATTCCAAAAAGATGGATTAAAACTGGAGATAATAAGCTTATTGAGTTGGCAAAAGAGCAAATTAAGACCAACAAACAATCTGAGTTATCTCATGAGGCAAAGAAAAACAAGGAAACAAAACTACTCAATAATAACCACATTAAAGCACATGATTTTACGAGACATATGCTTTGGATCGAATCTAACCAAACTGATCTGAAGGTGATAAATTCTTCAAGAAAGAAATTGTTGGAGAATTGGTCTGGTGAGTAAAAGTTAAAAATCTAAATTGCTGTATAGTTTTAGCTTTACTGGGACTATACAGCTTTTTAATTGATTAATACTGACACCATTCAAACTTTACCGAAGGGAGAATACTATTGAACACTTAAATTTTATTGGTTTTCCTTAAGGAAACGTGGGAAGACGACGCCCACCGCACCTTTTCGCTAAACCTTTTAAGATGCGGAATCTTAAGTAAACAAAGAAAAGATCCAATGAACATACTCCCCGGCACCATCACCGACATCCCCGCGATCACAGCTATTTTTAATCATTACATTGAGCACACGAACGCCAGATTTGAAACCGAGCCGATGACGCTGAGTAATCGTAATGACTGGTTTACGCAATTCCGTCCCGATTCTCCGCATCAGCTTTTTGTTGCCCTCGAAAACCATCAAGTAATGGGGTTTATCTGCAGTCAGCCTTACCGGCCTAGCGCCGCTTTTGCGGAAACCGTTGAAGTGACCATCTATCTTCACCCCGATGCGAAGGGTCACGGTTTGGGAAGCGCATTAATGAAAACCATACTTGATGCTTTAGCGACTCAGCTGGTGCACTGTGCCTTATCTGGCATTGCTTTGCCAAACGAAGCATCGGTGGCGCTGCATCAGAAATTTGGCTTTCGTGAGGTTGGTGTCTTTCATGACTATGCCAGAAAACAGGGTGAATACATCAGCTCGCTCTGGATGGAAAAGCGATTTGAGTCATCCCCGTTTTTCAGCCAGCTATACTGATACCGATTGAAAACAGCTGTCGCGGTCAAGCTGGCATGAAATGAAATCGACGGGAGAAAGACGATGAAATATCAAGGAAGCTGCCACTGCGGCAATGTCGCTTTTGAGGTCGAAGGTGATATACAGGAAGCTCTGGCTTGCAACTGCTCTATCTGTCAGCGAAAAGGTTCGTTATTGTGGTTTGTGCCCCGCAGTGAATTAAAGCTGCTGTCGCAAGACAGCGCAGCAAGCACTTACACCTTCAACAAGCATGTTATTCAGCACAGGTTTTGCCCGACGTGCGGCATTCATCCTTATGGGGAAGGGAGTGACCCGCAGGGCAATGCCATGGCCGCCATCAATATCCGTTGTCTTGACGATATCGATCTGGATGCGATTCCGGTGACGCATTTTGATGGCCGGTCGTTGTAATCTGATCTTGCTGGTGTGATGATGTCACCTGTTGCGTAGTTGCGTAGTTGAACAGACAAACAGGGGACTGAGTTGGTCGCAGGAAACAGGGAATTTTCTACACTTTGGCGGCCAGCGCGATTTTCCGGTATCGAACTGCTGTCCGCCTCGTTTACTCAGTTTGAATTCTCCCGTCACTGGCATGAAGAACTGGCCATTGGTGTGATAGAGGAAGGTGCGGAAGGGTTATTTTACCGGGGTAGCAACATTGTGGTGCCTCAGCGTCACATCGTGGCTATCAATCCTTCAGAAGTGCATACGGGTTTTGCGGGCAGTGAGCACGGGTGGCGATACCGGATGTTTTACTTCGCCCCGGAGATGATCGAACAGCATTTTGCTGGCAGCGAGAAATTCGTCGATCCTGTCATCGGCCGCTCTGTGATCAACAATCCGGCTCTGTTTGATTTGCTGCTTCAACTGCATGTGGCGTTCGAAGCAACCAGTTTTGAGCTGACTAAACAGTCTTTGCTGACTGTAGCGTTTGAATCCTTGTTTTCTCAATACGGCAATGCCGGACGTGATGCTGACAGGGTTGGGAATGCTCAGAAGCATACGGGCGTTATCCGGGACTACCTGCACGATAACTGGCAGGAAAACGTGACTCTGGATGAGCTGGAAACCGTGAGTGGCCTGACCAAATTCAAACTCATCCGGGCATTCAAATCGCATTACGGACTGACGCCGCACCAGTTTTTGCTGCTGACAAAGGTGCAGAAAGCCAAAAGTCTGTTACTGGATGGCCACAGCTGTGTCGATACCGCACTCCACTGCGGTTTCTTTGATCAAAGCCATTTCACCCGCAACTTTAAACGCGCTTTTGGCGTACCTCCCAAGCATTACTCTATCCAACCTTAGCGATTGCAATTTCATACAAGAAGCCACTTTGCCCGATGTTTAACCTATCCGTGTAGCCTGAGGTTACTTGAAACAGATGTGTTGAATTAAGCGGAGATAAACGGATGAGTTTCTTATTATTGTGGTTGGGTGTCATGTTTCCATTAGTGTTCAGTCCGGGGCCGGCGAATATCGTGTTTGCCGCCTCGGGGGCCAGTGTCGGGGTCCGGCGGTCTCTGCCATTGCTGCTGGGGATAGACACAGTGTTTTTGATTAAGTCGTTACTGATTGGGCTGGGGCTGGGCGCGCTCATTCAAGAGTATCCGCTGGCGCTGCAGTTACTTCAGTGCGCGGGAGCCCTCTATATTATTTATCTGGCCGTGGGTTTTCTGAAAGCCAGCCTGCTCGAGCACAACGGGCAGCAAAAGCGCTTAGGGTTTTACGATGGCGTGATCATTCAATTACTCAACAGCAAAGGCTGGCTGCTGGTCTTACTAATGTTTTCTCTGTTTTCAGAAAAAGCCTATCAGGAATACGGGGAACAATCGGTCTGGGTGTTAGTGGTCTGGCTTGCCATCCTCAATATCTCCATGCATCTGGTGTGGATCTGGGCTGGCGGCTTGTTAGCAAAACTGGCGGGCGACAGCAAAAACCAGAAAGTACAAGGCTATATTTACTTCGCATCGCTGATGGTAGTAGCCATCTGGTTGCTGGTTGATAATCCCATTTGGCAACACTGGCTATAGCCCATGAAAGTGTTTGCGCTGCTGAAGATATGCGCGATTTTATGCTCTGATTGCATACAATACTGAAACGTATATATTGCTGTATATCAGTATGGTCTGAAGTGATTAAGGGGGAGGGGCGATGTTTGCGGAATACGGGGTGTTGAATTTTTGGGCCTATGTGGTCGGCGCCATCTTTATTGTGCTGCTGCCCGGACCTAACTCTCTGTTTGTGCTGAAAACCGGTATGGGGCAGGGGATCAGGCAAGGGTATCTGGCGGCAACGGGCGTGTTTATCGGCGATGCTGTGTTAATTTTCTGCGCCTATGCCGGTGTTGCTACCCTGATTCAGACAACGCCGATTTTGTTTACTCTGGTTCGGTATCTCGGTGCTATTTATCTGCTGTTTCTGGGCGGAAAGATTGTATACAGCGCTTTTCAGTCCCGCGAATCGGCAGAGATTTCTCCGGCTTTACAGGGCAAGAAGGTGTTTCGCAAAGCACTGATACTCAGCCTGACCAATCCCAAGGCCATTTTGTTTTATGTGTCTTTCTTTGTGCAGTTTATTGATATGAGTTACGCCAGCCCTGGGGTGCCATTTCTTATTCTGGCGGCGGTACTTGAAATCATCAGCCTGATTTTTCTCAGCGTGCTGATTATTGCGGGCGCCTACATCACCCAATTGGTGCGCGCCAGCAAAGGTATGCAGAAGATAGGCAATGCCTTAATGGGCACACTGTTTATCGGCTTTGCCGCCCGGCTGGCCATGTCGAATGCCTAAGTTTTATTAGTCACTAACAAGGTTCAGGAAGAGGTTTCCTGAACCTTTCTCCTGCTCTGCTCTGGGTTATTACAGGCTCACCAGTACCATGCTGATAAAATGAGCTGTGACTCATGACTCAATACGAATTTGATTGGCACTTGCTTTCGTCTCTGTCAGAATGGCTTAAAATTACTTAAGTGGTTTTGAGTGTATGACTCAGGAAGAACGCCTAATTCATCTGACTTCGCTGATAGAACAGCAAGGTAAGGTGACCCTCAATGACATCTGCGAGCAATTTACCGTCTCGCGCGATTCTGCCCGCCGTGATCTGGTGAAGCTTACTCAGCTGCCGGGAATCCAGCGTATTCGTGGCGGCGCGGTCAGAACTTCGGTATCGGCCCGTCTTGAACCCTATTCCGGTAAAGTGATCAGTGAAGCCAAGCAACAGCTGGCTCAGTGCGCGGCACAATTAATCGACGATGATGATCATCTGTTGCTGGATACCAGCACCACACTGACATTAATGGCGCGATACATTCACCGGCCTGCTACTGTCATTACTAACTCTGTCGATATCCTGCAGCAACTGGCAGACAACCCTCATGTTGCCGTGCATTTGCTGGGCGGCAAATTTGATGCATTCCACCGCGCTGTGTTAGGCCATCAGGCTGAGAAGCAGCTGGCTGACTATCGGGTAAACAAAGCCTTTATCGGCGTCTGTGCTTTATCAGAGCATGGCTTGTCGACCAATAATGAGCAGGAAGCTTCGCTCAAAAAAGCCATGATGGCGCAGGCGCAGCAGGTTGTTGTGGTGTGTGAACAGCACAAGCTGGGCCAGAATAATTTTCATCACGTCTGCGGCCTGGCTGGCATTGATGTATTAATCACAGACCAACCACTTACAAACACTTACGCCGAACGCTTTGACAGCCACGATATTCAAGTGATCGTGGCTTCCACAACACAAGGACAGCTTTGATATGCGATATTCTCCTGTAAAAACAGCAGTCATTGGCTACGGTTTTTCTGCAAAAACCTTTCACCTGCCTTTCATTGCGGGGATGGATGAGCTGGAGCTGACCGCTATCAGCAGCAGTCAGACAGCGGCGGTTGCCGCTGATTATCCTGCCGTGACCTGTTTCAGTGATGCCGATGCCCTGCTGATCGAGAGTGATGCCGAACTGGTGATCATCACGGCGCCCAACGACGTTCACTTTCGTCTGGCGAAACTGGCGCTGGAAAACGGCAAACACGTCATCGTCGAAAAACCCTTTGTCACCAAAGTGGAAGACGGCGAAGCACTGATTGCGTTAGCCGAAGAGAAGGGGCTGGTACTGAGTGTCTTCCACAATCGCCGCTGGGATGGCGACTTCCTGACAGTGAAAAAGCTGGTGGAAGCGGGCAGGCTGGGAGAGGTGAAGTACTTTGAATCACACTTTGACCGTTTTCGTCCTGTGGTGCGTCAGCGCTGGCGTGAAATGGCCGAAGACGGTGGCGGTATTTTGTTTGATCTGGCGCCGCATCTGCTGGATCAGGCTTTGGCGCTGTTCGGCAAACCTCAGGCACTGACGGCGCAGTGTATGGCCATGCGGCCGGGTGCGAAAACCGTCGATTACTACAACCTGATCCTTCAGTACCCTGAACATCTGGTCCAGCTGCATTCCAACCTGTACAGTCCGGAGCCGAATTTGCGCTTTAAAGTGCTGGGTTCACTGGGTAAATACGAGAAATATGGCCTGGATCCACAGGAAGATTACCTCAAAGCCGGCGTAAAACCCGAGCAGCCAGAATGGGCAGCAGAGGACGCAGCCAACTATGGCCAGTTGCATCAGGAAGAAGGCTCGCAAATCATTCCGACTGAATTGGGAGGCTATCAGCATTATTTTGCCGGTGTTGCAGACGCGATTCGTTTAGGCTCTCCGAACCCGGTGTCGGCTGAGGAAGCGTTGCTGAATATCAGGCTGATTCAGCTGGCAATGGAAAGCAGTCGGTTAGGGCAGACCATGAAGGTGGACGCATGAAGCTGACACTGGACATTTTGGCGCAGCAGGAAGCGGACTTGCAGCTTGAGCAGTTTAATCATGAGACCGCCTGGGCGCTGGGCTCGTTGCTAAAAGCCAATGCAGAAGCGAAGCAGGCCTGTGTCGCGATCGAAGTGTACGCGTTTGGCCAGACCCTGTTCAGCTATGCGATGCCAGAAACGAACCCGGATCATCAGGACTGGATTCGCCGCAAACGCAACAGCGTGCTGCGGTTTGGTAAAAGTTCTTATTACCTTGGACAGTATAACGCCTGCAAACAGCGTGAGTTTGAAAGCCAGTACCATATAGATGCGCGGGATTACTGCGCGCATGGCGGCTCTTTTCCGCTACGTATTAAAGGCTGCGGGCTGGTGGGCGCGGTGACGGTATCGGGATTGCCTCAGGAAGAGGATCATCAACTGGTGACGGATGCCTTGCAGCATATTCTCCAGTCCCGGCAGGGAAACTGAAGCCAAAGCCGCTCGCTCTGAGCGGCTTTTTTTCGGCAGTTGCCGGACAAGCATCATTTCGATGGCGGCAGAAATCGATGACATTTCCATGAGAATCACAAAACAGAAGGATATAAAACAATTTGTCTATTATTCATTTGCGGCATGAATGTAGTATGCAACTGAATTTAAAGACAATAATAAAAGGAGTCTCGAATGCAATGTCCTAAGTGTCATTCGAAGTTTGAGCATATTAATACCTCGCTGGGTGATATTGAGCGCTGTACCGCTTGCAAAGGTTTATGGCTGGACGCGTATGAAATCGAAAAAATGAAGCCGCTGGCCGATGCTGTCGATATCGGGGATGCCGGGATCGGTAAGACATTTAACGGCATCGATCAGATCGAATGCCCTGTCTGCCCAAGCAATAAGTTGCTAAGACTGGTTGACCCGAAACAGCCTCATATCTGGTTTGAAAGCTGCCCGACCTGTAAAGGCCGTTTTTACGATGCCGGAGAGTTCAAGGATCTGGCGAAAATCGATTTGTCGGATTTCTTCAAGCGCTTCCTGGTTGAAGAGCGTCTGTAAGTGCCATTGAACCTGGTATATTAGAAGGGCACTGCGAATTGTAATGCGCCTGCAAGCGCTGCTCCATTCGCGGCTGTCCAGCCAGAAAAGTGGCCACACTTACGGTTAGATATCACGCAGAATCAAACTGCATTATCTGTCAATTACAAATACTTACATTCAATCTTCTGTTAACTCGCAAATCAGCAGATTATTTTTCTGAAGCCATCGCCGCCTGCCAAACTCCACATTGCATATAAGCAATTGGAGATATTAGTGATGAAAAAATCGATAGCGTTAGTGGCTTTACCTTTCATTGCCAGTTCTGTCGCGCTGGCTCATGACCTTTATCCTGCTGTGCCCAGTTCTCCGGTCATTCAACAAGTCATTGATCAGGGTACGGACGTTCAGTCTCTGGTCTCTGACGCAGATTTTGTATTCAGACCCTATCAGAACCCGTTTGATGAACAGGCATTTTTTGATAGCTATGCCCCGAACTGGATCGCTTTGAAAGAAACCCTGATGCACTGGAGTGGCGCGACGGGTGTCGATCCCAGAGTCATACTGGTCACTGTCCTGTTAACGGAAGACTGGCATCCGGATGCGGATTTTAATGAAGCACAAGATATTCAGCTTAAAGAGGCGATTAAACGCGTTGCTAACCATCTCTCGCAATACTTTTACCGCTACGAGGCTGACACAGTGTTACCGGCCAATGCCTCTACACTGGCGATTCTCAGCACACTGAATGATCCGCAGCGCGCAGCAGAATGGTCGCAACATTATGTGGCCTGGTTTGGCGAGTCGGCGCCAACGCGTCAGAGTCGTGCGCAATCGCGTGCCGTCAGCACGCTCGCTCCTCCTTCCGGTTTTATGCAGATGCCCTGGTTTCAGGGCTACAGCTGGGTACCTAACGGGCCGCATGCTCACAGTGGATCCGGCTTTCCACTTTCTTCCATTGATGTGTCGTACGACTGGCCGGCCTGGGGCGGTGCGACGTACAGTGTCACCGCCGCTCACGACGGCTATGCCACGGTTTTATCACGCTGTCAGGTGCGGGTAACCAATCCGAATGGGTGGGGAACAAACTACTACCACATGGATGGTGTTCAGGTGTCTAACGGTCAATGGGTTACCAAAAATACCAAGTTGGGGACTTACGCCAGCAATCGCTCGACCGCTTTGTGTGAAGGCGGTTCGTCAACCGGGCCACATCTGCATTTTTCACTGCTGTATCAGGGGCGTTTCCAGTCGATGCAAGGCACCAGCTTTGGGCCATATCAGGTTCAGACTGGCCGCTACAGTTACGATGATAACTGCAGCTATACCTGGCTGGTGGATCAGCGCAGCAATCAGAAAATATGCTTCTGGCGCCGGGTTGATAATCCTGCCATGTGATTATTGAAGCAGAGCTTGCACTGCACACGAAAGATTCCCTCCCCTTGGCAAGGGGGAGGAACTGATTGAGCATTTTATGTCACTCCGATCTCACCCAGTTCCCATTTTTCCGCCATTTAATTTTCCGTCCCTAAGTTGCTGCAGTACCTGCTCTTTTGGACCGTCGGCAACAAGCTGGCCTTGTTCAAGTACCAGAATGCGGTCGACGACATCCAGCATGCTGGTTTTATGGGTGAACAGGATCAGGGTTTCGTCGTTGTCGAGCCTGTTTAATACCTGTTTGAGTGCCTGTTCGGCTTTGTTGTCCATGCTGCTGCTGGGCTCATCCATAACCAGGACTTTGGGCTCTGTGAGCAGGGCACGGGCGATGGCGATGGCTTGTTTCTGGCCGCCGGAGAGTGCCTGTCCGCCTTCGCCGACCTGACGATCCAGCCCGGCTTCATCCTGCCGGGTAAAGGCGGTGACACCGGCCCGATCAGCGGCTCGGAGAATGGCATCGTCACTGACTTGTGAGCGGCCTAGCGCAATGTTATCGCGGACAGAGCCGTAGAAGAGCATCAGATCCTGCGGCACGCTGCCGATATTGCGCCGGATGTCCGTGGGGTGCAGTTGGCCGATGTCAGTGTTGTCAAGGCTGATCGAACCTGCCGAGGGTTTGTATAGCCCCATGATCAAACGCTCTATGGTGGTTTTTCCGGCACCGACCCGGCCAATAACGGCGACTTTTTCCCCCGGTTCTATGGTCAGATCCAAGTCTTTGATTGCCATACGCTGCTGGCCGGGATACTGAAAACTGACCTGACTGAACTGAATCCGGCCCTGTAAGGAGGCACGATGCAGAAATCGCTTATCAGCTTCTTGCTCGACAGGTAAAGCCATGAGTTGTTCGACAATCGTTTTAGCAGATTTTGCCTGATGGTAGCGGGTAGACAGCAAAGCCAGTTGCACCAATGGTCCAACCGCGCGGCTGCTGAGCATGGATACGGCAATCAGACCGCCCATGGTTAATTCACCGGCGGCAATCTGATACACGCCAAACACTATCATGCCGACTGTGACAAATTGCTGGCAGAATCCGGCGGTGTTCTGTACTGAATCGGTCAGGCGTCGCGATTTGATACTCCAGTTGGCCATGTGGGCAACCGCTTCTTCCCATTTGTACTGAAACTGGCTTTGCGCTTCGAAGCGTTTGATGGTGTCCAGTCCGGACAGGCTTTCAATCAGGTTAGCGTGTTTCTGCGACGACAGGCGCGAGCCTTCTTCTATGCTTCTTCGCAAAGGCCGCTGTACCAGCAGGCTGTAAAGGATCAGCAAGGCCAGTGCAATAATGGGAATAATGACCAGAGGACCGGCAATCAGCCAGATCACGACCAGAAACAATAACGCAAAGGGCAGGTCAATCAGTGAACTGATGGTCGCCGAGGTGAAAAACTCCCGGATCGCTTCAAATTCCTGCAGATGCCGGGCCAGCGCACCGACAGAGGGAGGCCGGGCTTCCATTCGCAGACCCATGACTTTGGCAAAGAGTTTGGCGGATATCAGAATGTCGGATTTTTTCCCTGCCACATCAATGAAATAGCTGCGCATTAGCTTAAGCACAAAGTCGAAGCCAAAGATCAGTGTGATGCCGCTGGCCAGCACCCAAAGTGAATCAAATGCCTGATTGGGCACAATTTTGTCGTAAACCAGCCGGGTAAACAACGGCGTGGCAATGGCAAACAGGTTGATCAGAATCGAGGCGATAAACACATCGCGATAGATATTTCTCGATAACCAGAGGGTGCCCCAGAACCAGTGGCCTTGAGTGGGTTTGAGCAGTTCGGGTGATCGCTCGTCATAGCGAAACCGTTTTTTGAGCAGGAACAGGTGGCCGGTATAGCTGTCATTGAATTCTGAAAAAGAAAGCCAGCGCTCTTCGCTGTCAAACTGCGGCGATAGAATGGCAAGCTGTTGTTTTTCATGGTTAATGCTGACGACGACGCAGGCGCTGTTACCTTTTAGCAGCAGTATGGCCGGTAGCAGCATAGGCGGTAGTTTGTCTACCGCCAGTTTTTCCTCTTTCGCTTCAAGTCCGGCTTTTTCAGCGGCCCGGGGCAGCAGAAAGGGCGTGAGTTGTCCGTCTGGCAGCGGCAGGTCGGCAATTAACGCATCGGGTGTGTTAGCTACTCCATAGTGGCGGCTGACGTAGATTAAAGCGAGCAGAAGAGGATCTGTCATGGTGACACCCTCAGCAGACTGTCGACCACATAGCCCTGGAAACCTCTTACTGACAGGGCCGCCAGCGTATTCATCTGTGCTTGGGTTTCAACCCGGGTGGCGATGGTCAGTATATTCTGATTATCTGCGGTCCGGGTGACAGCGCGAAGGACATCGGTTTTTATATCCTGATCTAACTGACCGGTATAGGCGTAGTCCAGTTTGACATAGTAAGGCTTAAATCGCTGCAGATAGCCAAGGGTACTGAAATGGTGCCCGTAGTTATCAATACCGAAGCGGAATCCATAATGACGAATGATGTTGCAAAGGAGGCTGGTAAATTCAAAATGCTGAACAAAAGCCGCCTCAGGAATTTCTAACAACAGTTTGCTGCTAAGGTGACGGTGCATGGCCATAAACCCTGCCAGCCAGCGGAGAAAACCCGCAGTGCGAATGCTGCTGAGGCTAAGGTTGACGGTTAAGGGCACCAGAGAAGTATCATCACGATAGCCTAAGTGTTTTGCCATCTTGCTCAGTACATCACGATCAAGGCTGGCGCCATCTTCCAGCGTATCCAGTGCGTGCAGGAAAAATTGCGCCCGGTAAGTCTGGCCCTGGTGTTCAACACTGGTAAACACTTCTCTGAATAAAGGCTGGTGTTTATGATCTATGGCTGTTTGAAAGCTGAATGCCAGTTGATCTGATTTGATGGCCTGAGTAATCAGGGATTGCCATTGCTGGCGACCAAAAGTGGGTAAACTGATTTCGTCGCCTGTGACACACAGTGGCAGGTCTGCCTGAGTGGACGCCTGATTGACGGCATTGTCTGCCGCTGCCAGCAAATCAGACACAGAATGGATCTTCTCTTTCATCACAACGGCCACGCAGCTGTTATGTTCAGCCACCCCCTCTTGCACCGGATGACATTTATCGGTGATATCGAGCATGCGTCTGGCAATCTCTGTCAAGTCCGTTCGCGACTGAGCCGGCCCGATATAGAGAAATTCTGACTGATTGAGCCTGCCCAGGGTGGCCTTCGGGGCAAACAGTGTCGTCAGTTGGCGGGATAGGGCTGACACCAGGCTGTCGCCGGCCCGGAATCCCTGTTGCTGGTATGTGTCTTTAACGATGTCGGCACGTAACAAGACGATACCCCCGTGGCCCTTATCCTGAACAAGTGCAGAGAGCTTTGACATCAGAAAACGGCGGTTTGCCAGCCCGGAGACGGCATCCTGATAAGCCTGAATGCGAAGCCTGTCCGCCTCTTCAGCCTGTTGCCTGAAATGGTGGCGTATCTGCTGGTTCATCTGATTAAAGGCGTCTACCACATCGTGCAGTTCTTTTGTGGCAGGCAGGGGCAGCGGCGCCCCGAAGTCATGACGGGAAATGGCCTGTGCTTTGGTACGAAGCCGGTTAAGCGGTTTGCGGACAATCAGGTTCAGGCCCAGCAGTAAAGCGGCGGCACCCAAACCGAGTATGGCGGACAAGGCCAGAAATAACTGAATGGCGCTTTGCCAGAGCTGCTGGTAAGCGACCGCAGGATTGCTGGTCACCGATAGCTCGGCGGTTTGCATCCAGCCACTGGTGAGTGTCACTGAACGTGTCTGCGGATCTATGGGTAGCCAGCGGCGGAAAAAACCGGGCACCGCAAAAGCCCCCGGCGGGTATTCCCTCAGGATCTGGCTCTGAGGTGTCACAATGTTCAGGGAAACCCGCTGGTAAAAACTGCCGTCAAACATGGCGTTAATCACAGATTCCGCCCCAATCAAATCGTTTTCAGCCAGATAAGGGGTTAATGCCAGACCGGCGGCATTCACGGCATTGTCTGTCTCAATGGTTTGCTGATTGAGCAGGTAGTTACGGGTATTGTGAATCTGAACCGAGAACACGCTCACCAGCAGCAGCACAAAGACCAGTAATAACCAGAGAATGATTTGCCTGTAGAGTGTCATGCGTCCTTTCCTTCTATGGCTGGTCCAGGTTAATGAGCGGGCGCGCCAGTTTCTGCGCGTCGAAGCGATCTCTCAGGTTGGTCCAGCGTTTCAGGCGCGAAGATTTACCGGCGAGCTGTCCCTGCCCTTGCTGTTTCATCAGCCATAGCTGACTGCCGTTAAAGCTGTAGACGGGCAATAAATCGCGACGCTCGGTAGCGGGCTTGATGTCAGGGTCCAGATTATCCAGCAGGACAGGCACCTCACTCGGGCTGGCATAGTAGGCCAGTACCATGTGGAACTGATTCAGCTTGAGTGATTTAACATAGACAAGGCGGAGTTTCTGGTCATCAACACCCAGTTCACGCAGCGAAAAATATTTGGCGATAGTAAAGTCCTCACAGTCGCCGCCTGCTGCACCGAGAAATTCAAAGGGCGTTGCCCAGTAGTCATTTTCTCCCCAGATTTCAATATCATTCAGAAAAGAGAATTGGTTAAAGAAGCGGTTGACCTGCTCCAGTTTCTGCCAATCCTGCTGATGGGATACCGAAGTCAGCAGTTGCCGCCAGGCGATCATCCGCTTGCCTGCGCGTTCACCATAAAAAGCCGTGACGCGATCAATTACCGCCTGATCCTGTTCATTTAATGCATTCAGCGGGAGCGCAAGTAATAGCCATGTCATCAACAGCCACCGCGTCACTGGCGTTGCCAGCAGGGGGCCGGAGTAAGCCGTACTGTCATGGTGTTATTGATTCCTTGTGGTGAAGATAGTCCAGCGTTCCAGCACCCCGGCATCGGCCCCCGTCACGGTTGCAGTCACACGCCGGCTGAGGATATTGGTCTGCTCGCGTGTCTGTCCCGGTACCGGTTCATGATCTCCGAAGCCAACAGTTCTGACTCTTTCAGGCGCGATACCCTGGTCAATCAGCAATGTGCGCACATTCGCGGCACGGCGTTTGGATAAGTCCAGATTATGCGGCGATGCCCCCACCGGACTGGCATAGCCTTTAAGCTCAATTGCCGTTTCCGGATAGGCTTTCAAAAAGGCGGCCATTTTCTGAATCTGGCTGCGAAAACCTGACGGGATGACATCAGAATCGTTCGCAAACAAGATATGCAGCTGATTGGTGCGCTTACTTTCAACTAACTCAGGACAGCCGTCATTGTTCACCACAGCCGGCAGTGGTGTGTCGGCACATCGCTCCCGCGCATTGATCACTCCGTCTGAATCCTGATCCAGCAGATCACGCGACTGTTCGGCGACGGGCGGATCCGATACCGTGGTTGAGCAGCCCGGCAGTACGAGTGTCAGCAAGAAACACATCACTTGTCGTTGCATGTCACCTCCTTACTCATCAGCGCACTGACTCAGCCCATTTATCCGGGATATCCACACGCATTTCATCCAGCAATTTACCCGTGGCATTCAGGACTCTGTATCTGGCCAGTATGCCGTCGTAAAAGGCTTGCAAATAGGCTTTGCGCGCATCAAACAGTTCATTTTCAGTGTTCAGTACATCAAGCAAAGTACGTTGCCCAATCTGAAACTGTTTCTCATAGGCGACTACGGTACGGGCCGATGCATCGACGTGCTTTTGTAAATACTGGGTCTGGCGTTCAGAGAGTTCCAGGGCGCTCCATGCCAGCCGGGTGCTTTCATCCAGCAGACGGTGCGCTCTGTCCCGAATATCTTTGGATTTATTGATCTGGTACGCCGCCCGGCGGCTTTCTGCCATATCAGTACCGCCGTTATACAGGTTATAACGCATGCGTAACCCGGCTTTTAATTCGTCGGTATGACCGGGTGTGCCTTCCAGATCTTCGCCCCACTCCTGAGAGGCCTCAATCGAGAAAGTCGGCCAGAAATCCCCGCGTTCCTGCTTGTACTGATAATGGGCCGCATCAATATCATTGCTGGCGGTTTTCAGTGTCGGGTTGTTTTCCCTTGCTATCTCGATGGCCCGATCCAGCGATGGGGGAAGGTAGTTGATATCCACTTCCGGCTGAACCAGATTGACCGGCTGTTCACCGACTTCCCGGTCAAACTCCGTCACTTTGTCCTGCACGTTATTACGTGAAGCGATCAGGTTGGACTCCGCCCGTGCCAGCCGGCCTTCGACCTGTGACAGATCAGCAATCGAGCCAATACCGGCATCGGTGCGTTTTTTGATATCGGTGTAAATTCGCTGGTGGATCTGGTAATTCGATTCCGAGAGCGACTGCACTTCCTGCGCCTGCAGAACATTGAGATACACCTCTGCGACCCGCAGTGCTTTGTCCTGCGCATCGGCCAGTAACTGATAGCGTTGTGCCTCGGCTTCGGACTTATTGCGCTGGATATCGTGATAGGTGATGGAACCATCCCAGATTAGCTGGCTGATGCTGATGGTGGCATCCGACGGATTATAATCACCCGTGCTGTTGGTGGTGTCATCGTAGTCTTCGTAGCCAATGCCGGCCTCCAGATCGACAGAAGGCAGATATTGCCCTCTCGATGCCCGGATAGATTCATAGCGACTCATGAAATCGTTATAGGCCCCTTTGATTTCCGGGTTGGAAGACAACGTCTGGGCAACCGCCTGCTCCAGCGATTGTGCCGAGGCCAGCCCGGTGATCAGCGCCAGGGTCAGTGCAGTACATACCTTGGTGTACAGATAGTGCATTGGTCTACTCCCTCAGGGCGGAATTGCGGGCTTTCAGTATCGGGTTCAGTAAATACTGCAACACGGTACGTTTGCCGGTAATGATATCGGCCGACGCTGTCATTCCCGGTATGATGGGCAGCTGCTCACCGCTGTTATCCGCGAGATTGTTTGTTTCTGTTCGAATTTTTACCTGATAAAAACTGTTGCCTTCTTCATCCTGAATCGTATCGGCGCTGATTTGCTCCAGTGTGCCTTCTAAACCACCATAGACAGTGTAATCATAAGCCGAAAATTTAATCATTGCCTTGAGACCTGGACGTAAGAAGCCAATATCCTGTGGCAGCACTTTTGCTTCGATCACCAGGTTATCTTCGGTCGGTACTATGGCGACTATGTCCATGCCGGGCTGAATCACACCGCCTATGGTATTGAAATACAGGGTCTGCACCGTGCCATTGACCGGAGAGCGCACCAGGGTGCGCTGGACTTTATCCTCTAAACCGATACTGGACTGGTTCAGTGCATCGCGTCTGGCCGTGGCCTGATTGAGATCGGCCTGAATGTCTGAGCGGAATTTGAGGGCGACATCCAGACGCTTGAATTCAGCCTCCCGGATAGCCGCTTCAATGACGGGGATTTGCAGCTCAGTAGAGCGCATCTCTTTGCGGGTATCGTTGAGCTGGCGTTGCAGTTTCAGCAGCTCTATTTCAGGCACCACACCTTCATCTGCCAGCGGCTTGGTGATGTTGTATTCCCGGCTGGCCAGATTGTAGCCTTGTCGTTGCCCGCTTAGCCTGGAGCGGGCTTCAATCAGTTCCTGCTGCTTTTGCTGTAGTTGTTGGGTGGCAACGGCGAGCTGGCTTTCAATATTTGACAGATTATCGCTGTACTCAGCCTGCTGACGATTAACCAGATCCGGATATGTGCTGAGGAAGGTGTCAGGAAAAACCAGCGGCGGGCGGGATACTGACACCATTTTTTTTGTCTGATTAACCGTGACATTATCGAGCAAGGCATCAAGCCGGATGGCATCGGCCTGGGCGCTGGCCAGCTCCTGTGCCCTTTCATTGAAGTCGGACTGGAAACGGGTGTCGTCAATCATTAGCAGGGGCTGATCTTTTTGTACCTGTTCGCCTTCTTTTACCATCAGTGCTTTGACAATACCGCCTTCGAGGTTCTGCACCACCTGAAGCTGGGAGGAGGGGATAACTTTCCCGCTTCCTGTCGTTACCTGTTCCAGCTGTGCGCGGGATGCCCAGACACCTGCCACGATAAAGAAAATGACAATAACCCAGAGTATTAGCCTGGCACTGCTCGGTGTGTTGAGCAGCAGAGCGGCGGTTTTATCATCCACAAAATCAAGATGCTTGCGGTTCACTGACGGCGTCTTCATATCTGTCGGCGCTCTTGTTGAAGCTGCGAAATTGTCTCAATAGCAAGACTGAGAGCAAATAACCCGGTTAAACACTCAACTTCCCGCTCCGACTTCAGTAGTTTGGCTATTAGTCCGAATGCGAAATCGATAACAGTGTGATGCTAACCCACTGAATAACTCCGTATTGACAAGGATAGATCAAGAAAAGGTGATGTGTATCACTTCTATTCTACAATTCTTAATTATCAGATGAGGAACACTGACCCGACAGTGAGTCAGCGAATGGCAGACATCGTTGCTCACGACAAGGTTATTGCTTCCCTGTGTCAGCGAGGCGTTATGGCAGAGTCTGTCTCAAATGGTCTGGCAACCCTGATCGTTGAAAACGGGGTGGTGTTTGTTATCAAGCCCGATGGCTCGGTGAAACCGGTCGACTTCGCCTACCAGGTTCAGCCCGATGAGCTGGTGGTCGCGAACGGCTATGCCCGTTATGTCATGATGCAAAACGGTGAGCCTGTGTTGGTCGATCGTCCCTGTCCGACCTGTGTTTTGCTGGATGGCGCCGGAGTCTGGGTGTCGGATCTTGCCGATAATGTTCAGTTTGAACAGCCTGACAGCGATCAAGCACCGCCGGTTGGGCTGGATATCGAACAGCTCCAGGCATTGATCCTGGCCGGGGAAGATCCAACGGAAGTGTTTGAAGCTGCTGCTGCAGGTTCCAGTGGTGAGGCCGCCAACAGTGGTTTCGTGGTTGTTGATTATGATGGCGACAGCATACTTACCGAAGCGGGCTTTGATACAGATTATGAATTTGTGTTTCCTGAGTCAGACGAAGATACGGATGTCATCTACGCCGCAGGTGGCGGGGAATCCGTTTCACTGTCTGTGACGGAAGGCGATTTAGCGCCGGACACCTATCCTAGCCAAACAACGTCAGTTGTGCTGATAGAAGCCGGTACACTACCGCTCGATCCCACCAGTTTTACTTTTGACGCTAGCACTCTGAATGCTTTACTGAATGAACTCAACAGCGAAGTGACATCTGGCGGTCAGCCCGTCATTTTCCGTTTTGACGCTGGCCAGAATGCCATTGTCGGGGAAAGTCAGGGACAAACTGTTATCACTGTTTCTCTGGTGGCTGAATCGAGTGGCCGGGATGTGGTTGTGACCTTGACGACTGTGTTGAGTGGTCCGGTTGATCACCTCGACAGCGGCGCTGGCGGCAGGGTTGCTATCGCTGATGATGTTTTGACGATTCTGGCAGATGTGCAGGGTGCTGATGTCGCCGGTAATGCCTTAGATACTCCTGTCAGCGTGACAGTCACTGTTGTGGACGGTACGGATCCTGCCTTTGGCGCAGACCCAGGTACACGTCTGGATGAATCGGCAGATATGGGCGTGGTGCAGATGGGCAACGTACCACTGGATATCGGCAGTGATGCTATTGAAGCCCTGGTGTTTAAAGCGGATCAACCGGCGCTGAACGGGCTGACCAGCAACGGTTTGCCAACGACGCTGAGCGTCGATGGTAACCAGTTAACGTTGGTGGATGCTCAAGGCAATACTGTCCTCGCCGTCAGTATTACACTGGATGGTGCCTATGCTTTCACACTGTTCCAGCCTATTGATGAGCTGATCTCAGATGAAACCGTCTTTAATCTGGGGGTGACAGCCATCGACTTTGATGGAGACACCACGCCTGGCACAGTGGTGTTGATCATTACTGACGGTAGCAATGCACCGGGCGGAGAAACGATTGATTTAGCTGTCACTGAACCGGATCTGTCGCCAAGCGGCTTTCCGGTAGCAAGCACAAATTCAGTCACTGTGACAGCGGGTGTCGACAGACTCGACCCTGCAACATTGGCCGTTGATACTACGCAGAGCGCTGCATTACTGGCTGAGTTATCCTCAGAAGTACAATCTGGCGATCAACCCCTGACATTCACTTACCTTCCACAGACGAATACAATCGAAGGACGCTTACCGGACGGCACGCTGGCCGTCGATATTGTGCTGACGCCTGCTCAGGCGGCCAATGGCCTGGATATGACGGTGAGTGCCACGCTGACACAACATCTCCCCTTAAATCATAATCAGAGCGGGAACAGCGAAGGGCTGGTTGCAGTATCCGGCGATACTATAGTGATCACTGTTCCGGTGCAGGCGCAGGACACAGACGGTGATTTTCTGGATGATCCTGTGCTGGTCAACAGCACAATAACAGACGGTGTGTTTCCCGCTTTTGGTGATGACAGTGGTGCTATCGTCAATGAAACAACGGATGACGGCATTGCCGTCGCAGGCCAGATCGTATTGGATATCGGCAGCGATGATGTAGCCTCCGTTACTATCATCGATAATCAGGCACTGGCTGATGCGATTGGCGCCCTGTCCAGTAACGGCAATCCGGTTAGCTACAACGTGAGTGACAATCAGCTGCAGATATCCGATGCCTCCGGCAGTGTCATTCTGACCGCGACCATCAGTATTGACGGCAGTTATGAAGTGATCATCACCGATTCGTTCGATGAGCTGAGCGCCGATGACCAGATCATATTGCCTGTGGCGGTACTGGCAACGGACGACGACGGCGATACAGCGCAGGGGCAGATCACCCTGACGATTCAGGATGGTGACAACGCGGCAGGCGGAGAAACGGGCAGCATTACCTTCACTGAACCTGATTCTGAGCCGGATAACTATCCGCAGACCGGCACCGATGACATTGTGATATCGGCTGGCGCCGACCGCTTAGTGCCCGATTCGCTGGCGCTGGATCCGGCGCAGTTACAAGCCATTCTTGATGACCTGGGCGCGGTACTGACTTCGGATGCGCAGACCATCACTTTCTTGGTCAATCCAACAACAGGTGTGCTGGAAGGCAGGTTGCCAGACAATTCACTGGCGTTAGCAATCAGTTTTACCGTGGCTCAGTCCGGCAGTAAAGATCTGGCGGTCAGCATTACAGTAACCCAGCATGTGCCGTTAGATCATCTCGCCAGCGCAGTGATCTCGCCATATATCACCACTAACGGTGAGACGATTGCATTAACCTTGCCGCTGAATGCCGAAGATACCGACGGTGATAGTTTAGCGACACCGGCAGAAATCACTGTAGTGATAAATGACGGTGATTTACCTGAATTTCTGGTGGATACCGGGGTAACTGCCAATGAAACGGCTGATAACGGCCAGACATTGACAGGATCCATTGGCCTGGATATCGGCAGCGACGGTATTGCATCACTGGTGTTTGACGATACCCAGCCGGATCTGACGCTCACCAGTAACGGCAATCCGCTGACTCTGGTCCCGAATGGCGATCAGATCACGCTGGAAGATGATAATGGCACAGTGATCATGACGGTCACGATCACACCTGATGGTCAGTACAGTGTGATACTGACTGGCACGTTAGATCATCTGACCGGCGATTCGCTGGACATACCGATGAACCTCGTCATCACAGATAATGACGGTGATCAGGATACGGGGCTGATCACTGTGACTGTCACTGATGGCGAAGATCCTCCGGGCGGTGAAGTGATTGCGGTGACAGTGAATGAACCGGAGCTGGAGCCCAGTAATTATCCCGCTGAAAGCACTGCAACCGTGATCGTCTCAGCAGGAGAAGACAGGTTAGTACCGGAAACTGTCGAGATCGATCCAGCTCAGCTTGCGGCGCTGGTCACAGAGCTGAATGCAGAGCTGACCTCAGGCGGACAAGCTTTGACTTTTGCCGTCAATGTGACGACAGGGGTGCTGGAAGGCACACTCGCAGATGGAACTGTCGTTCTCAGTATTCTGCCATCCGCCGTACAGGCGGCGGGCAGCAATGATATCAGCCTGACACTGAATGTGATTCAGAATGCGCCGCTTGATCATAACCTGAACGGTAATAGCAACGGTTTTGTCACTGTCAATGGCGGGACGATTCTGATTAATTTGCCTGTTCAGGCCAGCGACGTGGATGGAGACCCACTGGCGCAACCGGTTGCTGCTACCGTGACTATTATTGACGGTAAGTTGCCGGCCTTTCTCGATGATACTCAAGTCACAGTGAACGAAACTGATGATCAGGGTGCCACTTTGCCCGGCAGCATAGGCATTGATATCGGCAGCGATGCGGTTGCAAGCCTGACGTTTTCACCGACTCAGCCGGGCCTGGTGGGGATACAGAGTAATGGCGAAGCGGTTACGGTTAACCGGGTAGATGATGATACGCTGCAGGTGCTCGACGCTGGCGGTAATGTGATCCTGACGGTCAGTATTGACGAGAGCGGTGCGTACGATGTCACCCTGACAGGCACTTTTGATCAGACAGATTCTGATCCTCTGGTGATACCGCTGAACGTGCTGCTGGCCGATGATGACGGAGACACCACGCCGGGCACTATTACTGTCAATATTACCGACGGCGGTGATGCCGCTGGCGGAGAGAGTGTCGCTGTTGCTATCACCGAGCCGGATTCTGATCCCACCCAGTATCCGGAAAGTCACAGTGAAGATATCGTCATTACCGCAGGCGCTGACAGATTAGTGCCGGAGTCGGTACAAATCGATCCGGCCGACGTGCAGGCATTGCTGGATGAACTCAATACCGAAGTGGCATCGGGTACATCGCCGCTGACGTTTAGCTATGATCCGGCCACCGGGGTGCTGCAGGGCGCACTGGCTGACGGCACAGTCGCTGTCAGTATTGTGCTGACAGCCACTCAGGTCACAGGCAGCAATGATGTGTCGCTCAATCTGGCAGTCACTCAGAACCTGCCGCTCAACCATAATCTGGCAGGCAACAGCGATGGTTTCGTGTCTGTCAGCGGCGACAGTATTGCCATAAATTTCAATGTCCAGGCCGATGATGTCGATGGCGACAGCCTGATTACACCGGTTAACGCGACGGTGACGATTAGCGATGGCGATATTCCCGCGCTGCTGGAAGATACAGGCGTCACCGTAAATGAAACCATGGATAACGGCGTGCTGAACAGCGGTGGCAACATTGGTGTGGATATCGGCTCAGATGCCATAGCGACTCTGAATTTTGCGCCCGATCAGCCCGGATTATCCGGTATCAGCAGCAATGGCCAGTCAGTCAGCTTTGCGGTCAGTGACAATCAAATCACAGTGAGTGATGCCGATGGTAATCTCATACTGACAGTCACTGTTGCAGAAGATGGCAGCTACGATACGCTGCTGATCGGCACTCTGGATCAGGATACTGGCAACAGCCTGGATCTGCCGCTGAGCCTCATCATCACAGATGAGGATGGCGATACCAATACCGGCATTATCACTGTCACTGTGACCGACGGCGATGATCCTGCCGGTGGCGGAACGATTACCCTTGCGTTGACCGAGCCCGACCTGTCACCGAGCGGCTACCCGGCCACCAATTCAACCACGGCGGATGTTATCGCAGGGGAGGACCGGCTTGACCCGTCTACGATTGAAATCGACCCCGCTCAGTTGCAGGGGTTGATTGATGAACTGGAAGCAGAACTGACATCAGGCGGACAGGCGCTGACGTTCAGCTATGACTCCGCAACGGGAGAGCTGACCGGCGCGCTGTCTGACGGTACGCCTGCCCTGACGATAACCCTGACCGCCGCACAGGCCGCGAACGGTCAGGATGTGACGCTCAGCTTTGCGACCACCCAGCATTTACCGCTTGATCATCATCAAGCCGGTAATAATACCGGGCTGGTATCGGTCAATGGCACGGATTTGGTGGTCAGTATTCCGGTACAGCTTGCGGATGTGGATGGTGATTCACTGCAGCAGCCTGTCAATGCCCAGGTCACCATTACCGATGGCGTTCTGCCTTCACTCGGGACCGACAGCGGCACCAACTTCACTGAAACCCTGGATGAACAGACGGTCAACGGCAGCATACCGCTGGACATTGGCAGCGATGCGATCGCCACACTTGAATTTGCACAGAGCCAGCCATCGCTGGAGGATCTGGTCTCAAACGGTGTGAACACCAGTTATACGGTGACAGGCAATGTCATCGAATTGGTGACAGACACAGACAGTACTCCCGTACTGACGGTCACTGTGAATATCGATGGCACCTACACGGTTGTGCAGCATCTGCCGCTGGAGCAACTGGAGGAAGGGGATGTCACCGAACTGGTACTGCCCGTCACGGCAGTGGATCAGGATGGGGATGTCAGCAATCAGGGCAATCTGATCATTAATATTACCGACGGCCCGGATCCGGAAGGCGGCAACCGAACCCTCAGCATCACCGAAGGCGATTTGGACACCACGGTTCCGGCAGACGCCTACCCGGTTGATAACGCCACCACCTTTGCAATTGCTGCCGTGACGGATGATCTGGTCGCCAGCACCCTGATGCTGGAAGCCGGTGCGGCAGACACGCTGCAAAATGAGCTGTCCGCTCTGACCTCAAACGGTGAAGCGTTAACCGCAGTTGTCGATGAATCCGTCGATGGCGTTGTCACTATTACCCTGGTGACAACGGGCGGCAATGATCCTGTATTAACCGTGACATTCACGGCCACCCAAAATGGGAGCGACGTGGATGTGGCCGCCAGTGTGGAGCAGTTCCGCCCGTTAGAGCATGTCGATTTCAACGGCGACATCGTACTGGCCAATGGCAGCGACATTCGCATTGATGTGCCCTTGCAGATCGCCGACAGTGACGGTGATTTACTGATAACCCCGGATGTGACCCGGATTGCGATCATCGACGGTGATCTGCCGGCATTTGGCAGCGATTCCGGTGCCAGCCTCAATGAAGGCGATGACGGAGTGGCAACCGGTAACGGCAGCATAGCGGTGGATACCGGCAGTGACGATATTGTTGCTGTGTTCTTTGATGCGGCGCAGGCTGCGCTGGACAACCTGACCAGCAATGGCTTCGACACTGATTATCTGGTCAGCGGCGATACGATCACAGTGACCCGCACCGATGATCCCTCAGTCACTGTGCTGACAATCACCCTAGACACAGACGGCAACTATGTGGTGAACCAGACCCAGCCGCTCGATCAGTTTGATGCGCCGGATAACAATAATCTGTCCCTGACGGTACTGGCACAGGACAGGGATGGCGATATCAGCGCACCGGGCACGATAACAATCACCATTGCCGATGGCACCAACGCCGACGGCAGCTTTACCGGTGTGAATACCATTGTCTTTACTGAAGGCGATCTCACCCCGGCCGATCCGGCCGACGGTTATCCGGTATCGGGACAGACAGAAATAACGATCAATCCGGGTGTCGACAGACTCGACCCGGCCACCACAACGCTTGACGCTGCCACGCTGGCTCAGCTGATTGCCGAACTGGAGGCTGAAATCACAGCAGGCGGCCAGCCAGTGACGGCAAACTGGGATAACGCGACCAAGGTACTGACCCTGACCGCCGGTGGTGCAACCGTGCTGACCGCGACGCTGGCCGCCACCCAGAACGCCGATGGTGCAGGGCTTGATATCACACTGGTGGTTGAGCAGCTTGCCCCCTTGGATCATAACGGGACAGACACCTCAGGCCTGGTGGTGTCGCAAAATGATCAGATTCAATTCCAATTGCCGGTTCAGGTGCAGGATAGCGATGGTGATTTTCTCGATAATCTGGTGCCGGTCAATGTGACGATTCAAGACGGTGATGATCCTGTACTCACTGCCATTGAAGCGGTGAGTGTGACAGAAGCCGATCTGGATGGCGGCAATGGCTTCCATCCGGGCACCAATCCCGGCGGTGACGGCGAGTCTGCTACCGGCCAGATCACGCTGGATTCCGGCTCTGATCAAGTGGCGGAATTTATCGTGGATGTCGATGCCTTTAACGCCGCCAATACCGGACTGACCTCAGGCGGCAATCCTGTGACTCTGGTGTATGACGCCGGGACAGACACTTATCTGGGGCAGGCCAATGGCGTCACAGTGTTCATTCTGGATTTTGATGTGGTGACAGCCAGTTACAGCTTTACGCTGACCGGGGCGCTTGATCACCAGCAACCGGATGACGATACCAGCCTGCAGCTGGATTTCATCGTCACAGCTGTTGATCAGGATGATGATCCCAGCGGTGCGATCACCCTGTCGGTCACCGTGAATGATGACCTGCCGGTAACGACTGATGTGACTTTCGATACCTTAGTGGAAGGCCAGACAAGCAGCACGCTGGATCTGCTGGCGGTCAGCCAGGAAGGGGCCGATGATGCCCAAGTGACGGCCATTATTGACGCAGACGGTAACCGGACCGATTTAGCGAGCGGGGCACCGGATGCCAGCGGGTTTGTCGCGGTAGATATATTTGAAAGCGGCCAGTTGATTGGTCAGTTATTCGTCCACCCGGAAGGTGACGCGTTTTTCGTGTCAGAGCCTGACATTGATCATGCCGATGCGGCCCTGACCAGCACGCTGACGTTCGAAGTGCTCGATGGCGATAACGATCTGGACACCAGCCTGATCAATTTGACTATCACTGATGACAACCCGGTGCTCATTGTGGGTCCTGCGCAGGGCGTGGAAGAGCAGGGACGCAATCCGGACCCGGACGAGAGTCTGGCCGATCCTGCGCTGGGGATTCCTGTCACCATGTCGATCGACCTGGGCGATCAGGACAGAGGCGAAACCATAGGTGATGTTTTTATCGTTCTGTCGGCTGAGCCGCACGGGGATTTTTATTTTAACGGTGTGCTGATCACCCCGAGCGGCGGCCAGGTCCAAATTCCTGCCAGCGCGTTTACTGATCCCGACGGCGACGGTGTGTTTGAACTGCAAGGGGTGACCTTTGTACCGGAGCCTGATTATTCGACGGCCGCCGAGCCGGGCTTCTTGCTGGATTTCACCGTGACCGCTCAGATTGACGTCACACAAGGTACGCCGCCTGCTCAACTGACCGGCACCTTGTCCGTCGATGTGCAGGGCATTGCCGATGTGCCTGTCTGGGACGGCGCGGCACAGGTTCACTACGGCAACGGGCAGGAAGATGGCGATAACATCAATATCGGCCCGTCATTCAACGCCTTGCTGCAAGATACCGACGGCTCAGAAGAGCTGGTATACATTGTGCACATTGTCGAAGGCGAGGGACAGATAGTCGGTGAAGGGCTGATTGATCAGGGAGACGGTTCGTTCCTGGTGCCTGTCAGTCAGATCAATACCGTGGCTGTCGACCCTGCTGATAACTTCAGTGGTGATATTCGCCTTGAACTGATCGCGCAGAGTACAGAAACACTGAACCCTCTGGCTGGTTCGGAAACTGCCCAGTCTGTGGTGCAGGAAGTCGTCATCAACGTTCTGCCAGTCGCAGATGATGCCCTGCTCAAAGTGACGCGGGTTGAGTCTCTCGAAGATGAACCGATTCCGCTCAGTGACCATATCACCCTGACCGAGCTGGATGACACCGCCGATGATTTTGGTGTCGAAACCCTGTTCGTCCGGATTTCCGACCTGCCCGATGGCGCCGTACTGCTGCAAAACGGCACACCACTCACCCCGGATGCCAATGGCGTCTATGAATTTGCGTATACCGACATCGGCGAGATTGAGTTGCAACCGGTGCCTGAAAGCAATGTCGATTTTTCGTTCACCGTGGAAGGCGTTGTACGTGATCAGGTTGAGATCACGCTGGCAGACGGCACCCCAACCACAGTGACTGATGAGCGGGTGATTCCGGCGAAAACCATCGAGGTGGATCTGACGGGTGTCGCTGATGCGCCGGACTTTGACATTGGCGGGACCAGTTGGACCGTGCTGCCGGACAGTGGATTGCCGGGGGTGGAAACCACGATCAATGAAGACGAAGAAGCGGTGCTTGATTTTCGTGTGATTTCCGGAGAGCTGGTGTTAGCACCAACGGATACGTCGGAAACCCTCTCGCTGGTGATCAGTAATATCCCGGAAGGCACACAGTTCTTTGATGCCGATGGGAATCCTCAGTCGATTGTTTATGCCGGGATTGACCCGGCCACAGGCACCCCGAAATATGAAGTGAAGCTGGATGCCGGAACGATTACGGTCAGGCCGCCTCTGCACAGCACCGAAGATATTGTGCTGAACGCCAAAGTGGTGGTGACAGAAAACGATGGGGATCAACTGGAACAGGAAAGCCAGATTGTGATTCACATCGAGCCGGTCATTGATGCCGGGGATTACACCCAGACCAGTCAGGGACTGGAAGATCAACCGGTGACCATCAACTGGCAGCCACCGTTCAGCGACAGTAAAGAGTTTGCCACAGGGCTGACGCTTCAGAATATACCGACGGCTCCGGGCTACAGCCTGCAAATTAACAATGGCGGAACTATCACTGCCCTGACGGTGGATGCTTCCGGCTCCGTCACCCTGACTGCGGCGGAATTTGCGTTACTGGAGGGCGGGGCACAGCTTCAGCTGATTGCGCCGGAAGATTCGGATCTGGATGTCACAATCAATACCCTGGTGATGGTGCAAGAGAACGATGTGGATTCACCGGCTGTGGCAACCAAAGAAGTGGCTGGCACGGTCACGCTGAATCTCACGGCTGTGGTCGAGCCGGATGGCGTCATTGGCATTCAAACCGGGACAGACACCAATGGCGATCCCATTTTTACCGATACGCTGGTGGTGGGCGACCGTCTGGATCTGACTGGGGGCGGCGGCTCGGAGGGTTCGATTCGTTTCCTGGATCTGGATCCGAGCAGTGATGAAGTCGTGACCGATGTGGTTCTGACCTTCCGCGATGCGGGCGGTAATCTGCTGACCGGTTTTGTGGTCGAAGGCGCGATTAACAACGGAGATGGCAGCTGGTATGTGCCGGATGGCAATCTGGATCAGATTGTCGTGATCCCGCCACCGGGATTTAACGGGACAGCCACGGTAGAAGTGGCAGGCCGGGTGCAGGATCTCAGTGATGATGGCGACGTCAGCGCGCTGGTGGAATTTACCGATACGGTGCAGGTGACTTTCACCCGTGGCGCGGAGGATCAGGTCGCTGCTGAGATTCAGATTGACGAGGCGATTGAAGTCACAGGGGCGGAAGACACGCAGGTCGATCTTGGCAGCTTTCTGAATCAGATCGTCAGCCTGAACAGCACTGCAGGTGATCAGGGTGATGATGAATTATCGCTGGTGATTGATGCAGGCAGCTTGCCACCGGGCGTGACGATTTCCGGCACTGATTTTAACTTTGTGACCAATCAGTATGTGATCAAAACGACGGTGAATCCGGACGGCACCATTGATTTAAGCGGCGTGAGCCTGAATCTGCCGCAGGATTTTGCCGGGGACTTTACGATCAGTGTCCAGTATGTGAATACAGACACGGTCAGCGGCGATACCGATCAGCAGCTTGATGAGATTCCCATCCGTATTTCACCTGTGGTGGATCAGCCGGACTTCACATTAAGCGTGGTGGAAACGCAGGGGCTGGATGCGGATCTGCAACCTGTGTCGGACAGCGGCGAAGCCGAAGTCATCCAGACTGGCACGGCTTATGAAGACGGGCAAATCATTCTGGATGTGTCGGGCTCTGTCGGCGATATCAGTACCACACAGGCGGAAGGGCTGGAAACCATCACTCAGGTTGTGGTGACTGTCACCGATCCGGCAACCGGGACATTGCTCGACAGCAATGGGAATCCGGTCAGCTCACTGACGATTACGGATCTGAGCCAGCTGGACAGCATTGTCTTCCAGCCCGCGCAGGATTTCAGCGGCACTGTATCGTTGTCGCTGTCGGTTGAAGTGACAGATACCGCGAGTTATGACATGACCACCGGACCGGCGACAGAAAGTGATACTGCAACCTTCAGTAATACGGTGACCTTTGAGGTGGTCGCTGTGAATGATTCGGTCGATTTTGTCGGCACCGATGTGCCGCTGGTCGGCGATGAAGACACGGCCATCAGTCTGTCGGGCTTGGGGGGCTCAGTCGTCGACATTGATGGTTCCGAGCAAATTCTCTCTGTCAAATTGACCAACGTGCCGGAAGGGTTTGTGGTCAGCGGTGCGGCCAACAACGGCGGCGGTGAATGGACCATTGCTGTGCCACCGGGCAGTACGAGCTTTGATCTGAGCAGTGTCACAATCACACCGCCGATGGATTTCAGCGGAACCGCAGAAATTGGGGTGACGGTCTTCACTCAGGAGGAAAGTTTGTCGACGCCGTCTGAACAGACTGCGACCTTCACACTGCAGGTCGATCCGGTGGCAGATCGGGTCGATACCGATGTCACACCGACGGCCAGCGGCACGGAAGATCAGAGCATCGATCTGATCCTGAATATTGAAGCGTTCGATGACGCGCCCAGTAATACGAACGGGGCGGTAAATGTGACTGAAAATCCGCCGGAAACGCTGCAGGTTCTGGTGTCGAATGTACCGGAATCCAGCAGTATTGCGCTGCCAGACGGTGTCAGCGGAACGGTGACTGACAACGGGGACGGCACCTGGCTGGTCACGGTCGATAGTGCTGATCTGGACCGTTTGGTCTTTGTGCCGGGCGATGCCAACCGAGAGAACTGGAATGGCGAACTGAACCTTGAAATCCGCGCCGTGGATCAAACCGATGTGGCCACCGACGACAAGGCCGTGTTCACCACAATCACGGTGGGCATCGATCCGGTCAATGATGCCCCGGTGAATGAAGTACCGTCGGATCCGCTGGTGGTGGATGAAGATAACACACTGCTGATCACGGCACTGCAGGTCACGGATGTGGACGTGGATGAAACATCCGAGGGAACCATGACGGTGACACTGAGCGTCAGCGACGGCGTGCTTGCTGTGCCGGCCGGCAGCAATACGGGCGCGCTGACGATCACCGGTGACGGGACAGACACCTTAGTGCTGGAAGGCTCTGTTACAGACATCAACACACTGCTTGGCAGTGGTTTGAATTTTACGCCGGATCTGAATGTCAATGGCGATGTCACGCTGACGATGACGTCCAATGATCAGGGCAACACGGGCGCTGGCGGCCCGCTGGAAGACAGTGACACGGTGACCATTCAGGTGCAGGCCATCAATGATGCACCTGAATTGCCAACCTTGCCCGGTCAGACCGTGGCGGAAGAGGCGGTACTGACTCTCAGTGGTTTATCCGTCACTGATGCTGATTTCAGCGAAGCCGGATCAACCGGCGTGATGACCGCCACGCTGAGCGCGGATCAGGGCACACTGACCGTGACTGTCCCCGGTGGTTCGTCGGTCATCGTGACCGATAACGGGACAGGCGCAGTGACGCTGGAAGGCAGCCTGGATGAGATCAATGCCATTCTGGCAGCAGGTGTGGATTATCAGGGAAATGCGGATTTCAATGGCGCAGATACGGTCACAGTGACGGTCGATGATCAGGGCAACGTTGGGACTGACGGCCCGAAAACTGCCACAACCACAGTGAATGTCACGGTGACGCCGGTGGCTACACCGCCGACACTGACACTGTCTGTCCCGCAGACCGCAGTGATGCGGGGTGCGCTCGGTGCGGTCATACCGTTACTGGGACTTGAAGCCGTCGCGGGCGATCCGAATGAAGCTCTGACGGTGCAGATTCGCAATCTCGGCACGGGCCAGTTAGTCGACAGCACCGGGGCTGTGGTCGGGACAGACAATGGCGATGGCAGTTGGACGGTCACTGCGGCACAGATCAGTGATCTCTTGGTCAGCAATCTGCCGGAAGGGACCAGCAATCTGTCCGTGGTTGCGGTTTCTGAAGAGGTAGACGGCAGTCAGGCAGAATCAGCGCCGGTCGCGATTGAAGTCCGCGTCGATGATCCGGCCAATACCGGCGGGGAAATCGGGGCCGGTGACAGCGGTGCACCGAATCTGGTCATCAGTGCGGATGGCGGGGACACGCTGTTGGGGGGAGATGGCGAAGATATTCTTATTGGCGGTTTAGGTCAGGATATTCTGGTCGGTGGTGCAGGTGATGACCTGCTCTGGGGCGGTGAAGAAGGTGGCACCGGTGACGGGGTTCGTGATCTGTTCAGGTGGATTGCGGCTGATTTAGGCACGGCCGGCAATGAAGCCACGGACACGGTGAAAGATTTCGAAGCCGGCATCGACGGCCTGGATCTGACCGAAGCGGTGGATACTTCCGGCAGCAGTTCCTTTGATGATCTGACTGCTCAAATTCAACTGGCCGACAGTGGCAGTAATACGCTGCTCAATATTCTTGACGGCGGTGTCCTTGTGCAGAGCATAGTGCTGGAAGGCGTCAGTCAGGCCAGCTTGCTTGGCGAAGATCCGGCCGGATTAACCGACGGAGAAAAACTGGAAACTTTATTTAATAATGGCGCTCTGCTGCTTGATATCAGCTTTGCCACCATAGCGGATGATCAGCTGGCAGCGGAAGCTTCGGGCAGCACGCTGAACGGACTGGCCGGTGACGATACCCTGATTGCCGGACCCGGTGATGACATCTTAACCGGCGGGGAAGGTGCCGATAATTTTGTAATCAATACTTCGTCTGTCACCACGCCGGCCAATACCGATGTGTTTACAGATTTGAATCCCGGTGAAGATGTACTGACCTTGTCGGATGTTTTACCGGACGGCGGCGCTGATAACTTAACCCGTCTGCTCGATAACATTGATGCCAATATCGATACCAGCGACAGCATCAATCTGGCAGTAAGTACGGTGAGTGGGGAGCACAATGTGGTGCTGGAAAACCTGGACCTGGGCGGCTTGGATCTGGATATCAGTTCAACCGCCACAGAAATCGTCACTTCTCTGTTCGACAATAATGTATTTAACCTGGATCCCTAGTGGCTGATGTGGGAGATCGCACCTTGATCTAATGAGCATTACGCCACTCGCATGGCCGCTAACCGGTACAGATCCAGCGCGCGCCGTTTCTGTTGTTCAGTAGGGCGCTTATCATGGCAGTAAAGCCAGTAGCAGGATTTCAGAATCTCATTGACCTCATCATGCTGTAGCCCGACAGGGGTAGCCAGTGCGGTGAGTTCCAGTATTAAAAAACACAGCTCATGGTGAAACGGTACGATGAAAAAAGCACGATAAGCGTGTTTTAGCGCTTGATTGGCAAGGTTTTGTTGCCGGTATGACTGTGCCTTCTTAACCAGTGCGCCCCCCAATCTCAGCCGTTGGTAAATTTCATCCTGAAAGCCGTTCAGCAACTCAATCTGACTGAGCATCAGTCCTTCATCTTCTGTCTGACCGCAAATTTTCCGCGCTTTGACCATTGCCGCTTCATACATGTCCGGCATACCACAAAATCCATACATACGTGCCAGATTCAACGCGGTGTAAAAGTCATCTGTCTCTACGCTATCCATGTCAATTTGACTTGCGATGCTGTAGCAATTTTGAATCTCCCCGCGCATGCAGGCGAGTATCGCCAGACCAACCAGAAAGCTGGGGTGATTTTCGAGCCGTCTATCTTCTTTCGCTGCTTTCTGATTTAGCTGAACAAGCGCACTACGGGCTTCATCAATCAGTTGTGTTGTGTGTTTGGCATCACGGGAATAGATGCTGGCCAATAGCAGCGAGATGGCGGCGTTCACTTCCACGCCATAACTGTACTGGCTGGTATCTGCGACTTTGCGGATGAAACGCTGATAGCCGGTTGCGGCTTTATTATGGTTCTGCTGGTGGGCATATAAGTTGGCAATGATAAGTTCCCGGATCGGGTTAGCCGGATTGATTTTATGAAGCATCAGAAAATGTTGTAAGGCTTGCGGCAGTTCGTTTTGTCTGATCAAACAGTTAGCCAGCCCCTGGCGGGCTTTGGGGTGGTACGGATGTTTTGCCAGTATTTTATGGAAAATCTCTTGTGCCTGCTTGAGTTTTCCCAAGCCTTGCAGTGCATTACCAAACCCTATCATGGGCCAGATATGTTGTGTTTCCGTACAGGCCTTTAAATACAGGGTTTCAGCTTCCTGATGGCGTTGTAACCGCAACAGACAGTCACCCTGTATGCGTGTGATGTAGCCCTTATATTTGGGGAAGTCCTGGGTTAGTGACGAGGCGAGATGCAGGGCTTGTTCGTACTGTTTTTCATCAATAGCAGTCAGTAATACCTTCAATACCGTTTTTCGCTCCAGTACGTATTCGATTCTCGAAATGAAATCAGAAAAACGAAACGGCTTAATCAGATAATCATCGGGTTCCAGTTCCAGAAAATGGGTCACGACTTTCTGGCTGTTATCGCCGGTCACACAGATAAAGACGCTGCTGGGTGATAACAGATGATTATGTTTGATTTCATCAAAAATAAGTCCGCCATCAATATGGTGCTGCATGTTGTAATCACAAAGTACCACGTCGAACTGGTTAGCTCGCAGTAACCGAAGCGCTTTCAGGCTGTCTGTGGCGGTCTGAATGTGTGAGTTGGGCACACCGGCATTAGTCAGCATAGAGCGCGTCAGTGCGATAGCCATATGACTATCGTCAATGATTAAAAAAGAGTGGTGGCATAACAACATAGGCCTCGCCTTCCCCGACAGAGGTTACTCACATAAAAGATTAGCTCATTGTTGCATATGCGTTCAGAAAATCACGCTACTTAGTTACCATAACTGCAGAATTAAAATCTGTCCCAGTCGGTTCAGTTCTGGATAATACTGCTGCGTCATGGTATGCCTTCGCTCTAAGAAAAGATCATAAGACCAGATAATCAAGGTCATAAAAGCAAACGCGAATCATCAGGACAGAAACGGAATCCGCTTCTCACTTCGGGGTAAACCGTTAAATCGACAGTCATATCCGTCTTATTCACTGAGATTCCAGTGAGAAAGCAATCCTATCTTGTTGATAAAATGGCCTAATTATTGATGAGATGAGGACGGGTAATGCCGGTAACAGTAAGTGCAGATGGGTTGAGTATTGTCCACCAAGGCTCGGAGGGCGTAGCAAACGCCGATATTCCGGATGTTTGTATGACACAGTGCGGGCCACCCGTTGTGCCGATTCCGTATTCCAATGAAGCCAAATCGGCCGATCTGGTGGAGGGTACGACGACAGTGACAATGGACGGTGGCAACAGTATCGCGATCAAACCCAGCAAATTCTCAACCAGTACCGGCGATGAAGGTGGAGACAAGAAGGGCATAGTCTCTGGTGTAATTCAGGGAGAAGCCGCTTTTGTCACTGCCTCTGCCACCGTCAAAATCGAAGGCGAAGGGGTTGCCCGCTTGTCTGACATGATGACCATGAACAAAGCCAATACCATGTGCCTGTCTGGCGTATCCCAAGCCAGTGTCGAGGTACCGCCAGACGAAGCCGCAACGTTTGATGTCACCCTGAGTTGCCGATACCCAACGGGTGCTCCGTTGGCAAATGCGCCTTTTACGGTTACTGATGAAGGCGGGGCGGAGCTGGGCAGCGGCACGCTGGATGCTTCCGGACAGGCCGTGGTCAGCGGTTTGGAAGAAACCCTGTGTCTCTTCAATATTCAGGAATCTCAGGATCCGTATCAGCCTTACAATAACCTGCCGGAAAATAGCGTCGAAAACCCGTATCCGGATTTATTCAGCTATTGCTCAGCTGTGGCGGGCAATCGCGTGCCGTTCTGGCAGGAACGCAGTGGCGTGCGCAACGACTGGGGCGTTTTGCTGTCGGAAACCTTCTCTGATCCGGATTTCGAATCACTGGTGCGGTTTGAAAGCCAGTTCAGCGCCACGTATTTCGCCACCGAACATCAGCATAAAGTGTTTGGCGAATGTTTTGTGTCAGCACTGGATTGGATTCAACGCGACGCAGACACTGTCGATCACTACGTACCGCTGATTCACAGCCTTGCGCCATTGTGCCATCCGCAGGGGCATATTCTCGATGCCTTGTTCACGCCGGACGAGTTTCTGCCGCCGGCCTTTTTGCTGGGCGGTGTACGTTATCACGGCACAGGCAACAGTATTGAATATATCCGCAATATGGACTGGGAGGCTGTCGCTCAGTCGTTCAGTCAGTACATCGACAATTTTGTCGGTGTGATAGCCGATTATCTCGCCTTCGTGAAACTGCAGGCTGAATACGAACACCGCACCGTGATTGTGGAAGGGATTGCCCGTTATGAAGACGGCTTAAAAACCCTGAAGCGGCTTCTGCCGGACATTACGGCACAATATTTTTCTTCTTTAAGTGAGAAGCTGATGCAGCTAATTGAAAACGCAGAAGAAAGTATTGTGACAAACACCCAGGTTTCCGGTTACAGTTCCACGGTCGGCCAGGTGACTGCTGTGGTTTTCACAACAGCAAACACCGGACAGGAAAGCCTGATTCCGTTCCTCGATGTGTATTCAGACTAAGGTGACACGAGCATGAAAACCGCATTTCCCATCTGTCAGGTCGACGGTAGCCAGTTCAACGATGTTTCCGCGCTAAAGGTGCTGCTGAACGGGCAGACCAGCGGCCGTTACATCATCAGTAAAGGCCGTGGCTGGCACGGCGGCATTCACTTTAATAACCGCATTGCATTCTGGGCACAGCACTTCCAGCCGGTTCAGGCCATGGCCGACGGTGAGCTGGTGGCTTATCGCATGGCGGAAGAATACCCGACCACACAGTATCTGGAGACCACGTCCAGTTACAGCAACAACTTCTGCCTGCTGCGCCATACCTTCCAGAACCCGGATAAAGAAGACGAAAGTTACACTTTCTATTCCCTTTACATGCATCTGCAATCGCAAAAAGAAATCCAGGATTCGATCACAGCGGCAGAGAGTGTCAGCGAAATCCACTATATCAGGCTGACACAAACCTGGTATGTCCGTGGCGATGTGACAACCACGGATTTTGAGACCAAAACTTTAATGCCTGTCGGGACTGTGATTCAGTTAACCGATCCGTCCAGAACATCGGTTACGAAAAAGAAAGCTGGAACGAAATTTTGGGATTTCCTGAAATGTAAAGTCGTGCAAGTCGGTAAATTTGCAGATAACGAAAGGGATAGAGTCAGCAAACAGTCTGCGGCTGATCAAAAACTGGATCAGGAAATTTGGTTATCCGTCAGTAAATACAACGGAGATACGGCTGAATATTGTTTACCCGCACTGGCCGATGTCCTGACCAAACAAATGCCGCCATGGCACACCAAAAATGGCCCGGAAAATAATTTACCCATCGTCGCTGATGGTACCGTCCAGGTGCCTGAACTACCGATGAACATTAAAGCCGGCGAACACCTGGGTTATCTGGGTAAGTACGAGTACCTGAAAAATGCCCAAGGCAATATTGATCAGGAATATCGTGTTCATCTTGAAGTGTTCTCAAATGATCGCCCGCCTGAATATTTCCTTAAAGCTCTGGCTGGTGGACAAGAAGAACATGGTTTTCAGGTTATCGACGGCAGCAGCAGTACCGGTGTAATGGAGCCGGCAAACGCCTTCTTTAACGACATTCGCCGCGCAATCGACACAGATAACGACGGCCAGATCTCAGAAAACGAACTGGTTGCCTTCTATCAGGCCGCCACTAACAGACTTGAAAAAGTAATCGCCAAGCACCCGAGTGAGTGGTATTCCAAGGAAGATGAATTAGCGATTAAATACAAAAAACTAATAGAGAAAGGACGTGAGATACAAGAAAACAAGCTGAGGAGTTATTATCAATCTGAAGAAGGCTATCAGAATTCACCTTATCCTGAAATGATCGAATCTATATATAGCCAATTTATAAACCATGAACAGCAGCGGATTGAGAAAATCACATGGATTCAACAAATTGATCTCAATGTGTTGAATGTTGAATCTAGGGTTTGGCATATTTGGCCATTATCTATCTCGAATATTAAGGATGGTGAACGTCATTGGCATGAGCCAATCTTAAATCCGATGAGTACAAATCATTATCAAAGTGGTGGGAAATGTATATATTGGGGATTGTTTGGGGATGATATAAGAAAAGAAAGAGCTGGTGCTCATCGTGGTCTTGATATTTTTGCTGAAGTTGGAACCAATGTCTATGCTTGCGTAGATGCTGAGATTCAACATACAAGGCATTCTAATTCTAACGGAAATTTAATTGTTTTAAGGGTAACTGATAAGAAACTCGTGCAGAGAATTTGGAATGAACGTTTAGATTATAAAGTTCATGAATTATCAGATCGTAGTGAAGGGGCTATAGGAAAGGATGTTAATATTGACAATGGATTACGTTTTGCTTACATGCATCTAAAATCGATTGAAAATAATCCAGAAACAGGAATGCCGTTGAAAGTTGGCGATAAAGTGACTAAAGGGCAGATTATAGCGAAATCAGGGGTTTCTGGAACTAAAATAGATGGTACATGTGCGCCACATTTACATTTTGAGGTTTCTACACGCCATCAGTATTTTGACTCTCATACTAAAATTAATCCTGGATATTTCGTCGATTTTAAATATTATGAACAACAATCTGATAGTGAAAAGAAATGGCAGCTAGATGTAAGTAAGACTAGATATAAAGGACATATTGGAGATAAAAAATTTCCGGAGGATGGTTTTAATGGGTAACCTAATGAGTGCATTTTTTTATATTGTAGTATTATTGTTTTCAATAAATACCCCTGCAAAAGTGAATTCTGATTCATTTAATTATGAATTTACATGTGATGATTTACAGAAGGGGAGAATGATCTACGATAGTAAAATTGGATCTTATCCTGAATACGAAATGGATGATGGATATAGTGGTATTATTGATTTCAAGTTGGTTAATGATGAAATAAAAATTTACCATCAAGGATTACTTGTATCTTTAATAGATATAAAATCCGATTCGGTTGAAGTTAATGGTGAACAATTTACTGTTATTGCTTCATCATCTAAATATTTCACTTTTGCATTTATGAATGAATTGTCAAATATTGAATATATCAATTTTGAAAATGAAGGGAATGAAGAGAAAATATTTACGTGCAAAAACCCAAATGCAAAAGATGAAACAGAAAGATTGATAAATTATATAAAAATAATAAAGTCTAATAACATGGAGGTAGTGAAGTGAAATTTTTGATAAATATGAGTTTTGTCTGATATTATGTAAAAGTGATAATATCAAAAAGACTGTTTCAATGATCTATATAATATCTGTCAAAATTTCCGGAAGTAAAGATGCTGCTGGTGATTTTTTAAATTATACTCTCTCTGAGAGTAAGTTGATTACACTAGATAATTCTTTGTATTCCTGAATTCAGATTAGATAGGAGGGTGCGTGAGTTCTGTGAAAAGTATATTTGTATCAGTTTTGCTGCTCTTCAGCATGAAGTCATTTGGTGAACCTGAATCTGGTTGCCTTGAGGGTGATCTGAGTATCATCCATCAATATCAACAGCGAAACGATGCTGAGTTCAGAGGCAATATAGAATCGATCCAGTGTAAAACACATCCGCAGCATGAAGATATTGTGTTTGCTTCATATATCAGGAGTGAGCATAAAACTGAGCGACATCAGAATTATTTGTGGCGCGTGTTACTGGTTGACCGGAGGACCAAGCGATCAATCGCTAGCTACAAAAATGTCATCGTTGAAGGAGGCGATACACGCATCGATGAGAATAGCATCATGCTGGATACAGCAAGATATTATTTGAACGATGAAGTACGTGCATTAGGAGTGCGTTTACATACAGGGGATAAACCGCGATGCGCAGGTTTTCTGGAGAATGATTTCTTAACTTTGTTTGTCCAGAATGGAGAGAAACTCGTTCCTGTACTGAATAACATGCCAACCTATTCCTGGAGATTAGTCGAAGGCGATCATTGCAATGGCTATGAAGGTGTCATTCAAGAGAAAACCGTTCACACCATTTTGCATTTACTGAATACGGAAACGAATGGGTACAGAGACATTCGACTCTCAGATAAAGTAGAGGATTATACGTTTGATCCAAAAAGAGGGTCAGAAGAAAGAACGATACGCGTCAATCAAGTGATTAAGTTCAACGGTGAAGCATATGAAACGCCGTCTGGGCTATTTTTATTGAATGATGTTTCAGAGAGCCAATCTGGTTCAACCCTTTTGGATGAAGCGAACGAAGAATCAGTCGGTGAATATCAACCGCGTGTTAACATTGATGCCCATGGTCTCTATCTTGATCAGATCATGATGAATGAAAATATCATCAAAGCCAGTACATATGCATATCGGGTTGTAGAAGAGAAAGCAGATGGACATCTGAAAGTTGTAAGATTTACTTTTCTTTCCAGTACCAATCAGGAATGTCTCTTCAATATGAACATCGTGAATCACAGTATTCTGTTGAATGATGTCATTTGTATGAATTCATTGTACGACAGAGAAAAAGAACAATTTAATCACTATCTGTATCAGTACGAATATAATGGACTGAATCTGAAAACATTTGATGAACTTCCGTCAGAAGAAATGTTTTCTTCAATGTTTAACCATATTGATCATTCATTTTGGAATGTGCCTGTAATGGACCAATACGGGAGATATAAAAACATGACTAAAAAATGCAAGATAAAAAATGAAGTCAGGGAAAGTGACAGGGCGACCGCATGAGTGCTTAGTTTTTCATCACCTGACT
>NZ_JAKLTE010000027.1:0-50849 GCF_022014395.1 Photobacterium sp. WH77
GGGCGTAGCTTCTATACTGATAAGTTGGCTGCGTGCTGTCGTCATTGGGAGTCACAACAATTGAACTGGATGAATATACAGTATACGTCTGTGCTGGCCGGAAAAAGGAGCAAATCACGAAGTGGGGATCTGGGTCAGAATCTCATGAAATTGATGAAGTTGTTTTTTTCTTCACCTGTCTGTCCTTGTAGAACTGATGTCTGTCCTGGTAGATCTGTGATCGGTTCTCACCGCCATTTAATGTCGCTCAGACGGGTGTTGATTGCCCTTTGTTGCCTTTTCTCCTCCAGCCAGAGCTACCCGGAAGAGCTGAAATTACAGAGTCTTAGTATTCGCGCCCGTGTTTCAGAGCAGACATTACTTGGGGATGATGCGCCGGAGGATTTTGAGGTGTATGACGTGGCGGCGAATTTCAGCTTACCATGGCAGGATTATTCAACTTCAGGTTGGGGAATGGGCACGCGCTTGATGGTGAGTGCCGGAATGCTGCAGGCGACCGGGGGAAATGCTTTTGTTGTCTCTGCTATCCCCGAATTGACCCTGGGCAGTGAAAACGGCAGGTTTACGCTGGATTTAGGAGCCGGTGGGGCACTATTCAGTAAGTATCGCTTCGGAGTGCAAGATTATGGCGGGCCTTTCCAGTTTGCCCTGACTTTTGGCGTTGGTGTGCCGCTGTTTAACAATCTGGGGTTAGGCTATCGTTTTCTTCATTATTCCGATGCTGGTGTGAATGGATCTGATACAACAGGGGCTGATTTCCACATGATTGAATTGAGCTATCGGTTTTGATTGCTTGCGGGATTACAGGGACAGACATGTTATACGGTGCTAACAAGGACAGGCACGTTAAACAGGCTGAGTGATTCATTTGTTGTGTCTGTCCGCGTATTTGTATATGCAGGACTATATTCAGGGAGCGGTGAGAGCGCATGAAGACAATTGGATTGATAGGCGGAATGAGTTGGGAAAGTACGATCGGGTACTATCGGAAAATTAACCAAGGTGTAAAAAATACGTTGGGTGGTCTCCACTCAGCTAAAATCCTTCTTCATAGTGTTGATTTTGCTCCTATTGAAAAATTACAGCACAGTGGCAACTGGACAGGTGCGGCTGAGATACTGGTTGATGCGGCAAAAAGTGTAGAATCTGCGGGGGCCGACTTCGTGTTGATCTGCACGAATACCATGCATAAAGTTGCCCCAGAGGTAGAGCAGAGCATCAGGATTCCCCTGCTTCATATTGCTGATGCCACTGGTGAAGAGCTCGTAAAAGACGGGATCAGCAAGGTGGGTCTATTAGGCACCGCTTTTACAATGGAGCAATCTTTCTATAAAGATCGTTTGTCGGAAAAGTACGGTCTTGAGGTTGTCATACCCAGCGAAAAAGATCGAAAGCTGGTTCATGACATCATTTATAACGAACTTTGCCTGGGTAATATTAATGCGACATCTCGTCATGAGTATATTCGTATAGTCAATGAATTAGAGCTGGCTGGTGTTGATGCTGTTATTTTGGGGTGCACTGAAATAGGCATGTTAATCTCTCAGGAGCATGCTGGTATCCCTCTGTACGACACGACGGCCATCCATGCCGCCAAAGCCGTGGAGTGGGCTATGTCGTGAAGTGCTGCAAACCGCCAGCTTCAGACGGCTCAGAGGAAACCGAACAGCGCGAGAGAGACGAATGAAATCACCTGTAACAAGCCAAGCGGTACAAAGCAATATAGAGAATCTGTATCGCAACGAGGCCCGTAAAGTGTATGCGAGCTTAATTCGTTTGCTGGGTGACTTTAATCTCGCAGAAGAGGCTTTGCACGATGCGTTCAGCACGGCGTTAACTCAGTGGCCGAAAGAGGGGATTCCTGATAACCCCAGCGCCTGGCTGGTGTCTGTCGGACGCTTCAAAGCCATCGATCATCTGCGCCGGCAAAAACGGCAAGTCGAGATTGTCTCAGAGCTGTTCGATGCTCTCAATGACACATCCTTTATCCGTACTGACACTGAAAATCCATTTGAATTGGATGATCAGGTGATTGAAGACGATCAACTGAGGTTGATCTTTACCTGCTGTCATCCGGCCATTGACGCCAAAGTGCAGGTGGCGCTGACGCTGAGGGAAGTGTGTGGTTTGACTACTGAAGAAATTGCCAGCGCCTTTCTGACGTCGCCATCCACCATGGCCCAGCGCATTGTGCGGGGTAAGGCAAAAATCCGCGAAGCGAACATTCCCTTTCAACTGCCTTCAAAAACTGAGTTGCCGGATAGAATTGAATCTGTGTTGTCTGTCATCTATCTGGTCTATAACGAAGGCTACTCTGCGTCGGCGGGGGAGCGTGTCACACGTTCCGAGCTGACGGCGGAAGCCATTCGTTTGGCGCGTTTAGTGAGATCCTTGCTGCCCGATGCTGAAGTGTCTGGCCTGCTGGCGCTCATGCTGCTCAATGAATCCCGCCGAGGTGCCCGAACGGATCAGCAAGGCGATATTGTATTGCTGGAAGATCAGGATCGCAGGTTGTGGGATGCCGTTCTGATACAAGAGGGGATTGCCTTAGTACAGAGTGCTCTGGAAACCAGAAATATTGGCTATTACACATTACAGGCCGCGATTGCGGCGGTTCACGCCCAGGCGGCGGATATGGCCAGTACGGATTGGGCCCAGATAGTGTCACTTTATTCCCTGCTGCTTCAAGTAGCACCCTCGCCAGTCATTGAACTTAATCGGGCTGTCGCCGTGGCGATGCGTGATGGTCCGCAGGCAGGGATCGAGATCGTTGAAAATCTGCTTGAACAAAAAGTCCTCCAAACCTATCACCTCACCTATGCGACCTATGGCGAATTGCTCAGCCGTGCCGGTCGGGTGCAAGAAGCTATCTCTGCATTTGAGCACGCTCTGAGCCTGGTTCAGCAAGCCCCGGAACAGCGTATTCTCAGACGAAAACTGGCACTGCTGACAACACCTTAAATAGTTACCTGTCAAAAGATCAAAAAATTTTCATCGGTTGTCGATTTGCTAAAGCTTCACTCGACTATTGTGTAGAGAGCAAAAAGAAGCCGCTCTTAAATCAACCTGAATACACAGATAGGAGAAGCACAATGAAAGTCATGGTAATTGTGAAAGCCAGTGAAAGTTCGGAAGCCGGCAAGATGCCAACCCAGGAATTGTTACTGGCCATGGGCGAGTTCAACGAAACTCTGGTGAAAGCCGGTGTCATGGCATCGGGCGACGGTTTAAAACCCAGCAGTGAAGGCATTCGCGTACGTTTTAAGGGCAGTGAGCGTACCGTGACTAAAGGGCCATTTGCCGAAACCAATGAGTTAGTGGCCGGTTATTGGGTCTGGAACGTCAGCTCAATGGACGAAGCCGTTGAATGGGTTAAAAAATGTCCCAACCCGATGGAAGAAGCGTCCGACATTGAAATCCGCCCTTTTTATGAAATGGACGATTTTGCTGAGATCGACAGCGACGGATCGGCTCGTGCACAAGAAACTCAGTTAAGGCAAACACTTGCGATGCAACAAGCGCAATCACACTGCTATCTGTTTTTCTCTGGCTGCTGTGATGAGGCGCTGCAATATTACCAGAAACACCTAGGCGCCAGTGTGGTCATGCTATTTCGGTTCAATGAAAGTCCGGATCCTGTGCCCGAGGGTATGTTACCTCCCGGCTTTGAAAACAAGGTGATGCACTGCGAATTTACGGTCGGAAACATGACACTTTTTGCCTCAGACGGCTGTGGTGACGAGGGGCCGTTTACCGGGTTCAATCTGGCATTAACGATTGACTCCGAAGCGGAAGCGCGTCGTGTATTTGATGCACTGGCAGACGGTGGTTCGGTTCGTATGCCGCTGGATAAAACCTTCTGGTCACCTTTATATGGCCAGGTAACGGATAAGTTTGGCATGGGCTGGATGGTGATGTTACCAGGCGACGACAGCCAGCAGTAGCAGGCTTCTGAAATCAGACAGGAGTATCAGGGTGATGAAATATGTAGCTTTGGTCTACTACGACGAATCAGTAATGAAGACGCTGACGCAAGATGAGTGGGATGCGCTCAACCGTGAGTGTATCGATTGCGGTGAATCCCTGCGGTCGCGTGACTATATGATCGGAGGCGAGGCGCTGCTGTCTGTCCAGGCGGCAACCACGTTACGTGTTCGAAATGGCAAGGTGGACATTACGGACGGCCCGTTTGCTGAAACCAAAGAACAGCTGGCAGGTTTCTACCTGTTGGATGTCAGGGATCTGAACGAAGCGATTCAGATGGCCAGTAAGATCCCGCCTGCACGCTACGGCAGCGTAGAAATTCGTCCGGTACGCGAGTTGCAGGGCGAAAATAACGTGAGTTATCAAGACACAGAGGTGCGTAACGCACCATAGGCAGAGGAGAAAGATCATGAGTTACGTTGATGGCTTTGTTTGCGCTGTGCCAACAGACAAACGAGAAGAATACCGACAACATGCCGCAGAGGCCGCACAGGTCTTTAAAAAATACGGCGCCGAGCGTGTGGTCGAAACATGGGGCGATGATATACCAGATGGCGAAGTCACGTCTTTTCCTATGGCAGTTAAATGTAAAGACAGTGAGACAGTGGTGTTTTCATGGATCCAATGGCCTTCAAAAGCGGCACGAGACGAAGGCATGGCTCTGTTTATGAAAGATCCTATCTGTGATCAGAATCTGAACCCCATGCCGTTTGATGGCAAGCGCCTTATTTATGGCGGGTTCGAAACTATTGTAGATTGCTAGAGACTGTAGAAACGCGGTGCTGACATGCACCGCTCAGTCTGGTTAACCACAAGGAAAAACGCATGATTGTTGTTGCCCGTTTTTCGTTTCCCCACGAAGCGCATATTGCGAAAGCCAGCCTTGAGGCTGCCGGTATTCATAGCCATCTGGCTGACGAGCATACAGTGAATGTACAGTGGCTGTATTCCAATGCGATGGGTGGCGTGCGCCTGATGGTCGCGAAACAACAGGCTGAACAAGCTCGTGATATTTTGAGCTGCGACTTCTCACAAGCTGTTGAGTCTCAAGCTGTCGAGGACAGTCATATCTTCACCGGAGAAGCGGATGCCTGTCCGCGTTGTGGTAGTCATGATTTACTGCCGTACACAAAAGGAAAACGATCCGCTTTTGTCGTTTTCCTTTTACTGGGCTTTCCCTTGTTTTTTTACCGCCATGGCTATCAATGCGAAGCTTGTGGCGAGTTCACTGAAAAGCTTTGAGCCAGCGGCAGAGTGCCTTGTTATAAAGAGTGTTTATTCTCCTACTCATTAATACTACGCCGGTGACAAGCTGCACATTGCGAACAGCAATTAATCGCTGCATCTGGTGTCTGTCCTGATAGTTTCACTCAGCCTGAACCAAACGACACTCTAAAGGCTTTGTCGATGGAGCCTGGTTAATCTTCAGTCCCGATAAAGTGATACAAAGTCCTCTGGGTGAGGCGTTAGTTATTTCTAGCTGCCCACCATGCATTTCAGCGACTTGCTTAACGATGGCTAAACCAAGGCCAAAGCCTTGTTTAGAGCGATCAAGGCGCACCTTTCTTTCAAGCATAGACTCAAGATCCTGGTCGCAAACGCCGCTACCTTGGTCGGTAACAGACAGTGACAGGCTGTCATTGCCAGATGTCAGCTTTAATACAATTTCTCCTTCTCCCTGGTGTGATTTACCGTATTTAAGAGCGTTCTCTATAAGGTTAAGTAAAGCACTTTCTAATAGAGCCTCGTCTATTCGACAAACTGCTGACTCTATCTTTGTTTCAAAGGCAATTGCTTGACCTTGGCTGAATACCATTGGGGCATACTTCTCACAGAAATTTCGACAAAACTCGACGAGATCTAAGCATGACCAATATTTATTAGAAACAGTGCTATTCTGCGCTTTAACATAATGCAGCATCTGTTCGGTCAACCGGGTCATTAATGTGATATTACGGTCTACGTCATTCAATTTTTCGATTTGAAAATCGCGGCGATACATGGCGAGCTGCATTTTCATTTCTGCTAAAGGAGTGCGTAGCTGATGCGATAGGTCGGAATTAAAATTATGACTGATCTTAATGCTGCGCTGCAGTCGTGCCATTAAATTATTTAGTGATTGGACTAAAGCTTCGACCTCTGGTGGAACATCGGTTTCAATAGGATCGAGATTGGCCTCTGACCGCATCCTGATCTCTTTCTGTAACCTGCTCAGTGGATGAAGCCCTTTCTGAACAATAAAGGCCACGAGAATCAGTGTCCCGATACATATCAGTACAGCAGCAAAAGCTATCTGTTTCCGGAGCCCGGATATTGTGGTATGTCTGCCCTGATTGGATTCTGCCACAACGATGAGTGCGTCACCGAGAGGTGTTTTGGATGTATATTGAACCGCCCGAAGTTCTGTGCCAGCGTAAATGGTATGATAAAACACGGTAGGATAACCTTTCTTATCTGCCAGCGATAAGCCATCGAAACCTGCTAACAGATCTCCGTTTGGCGCTACGATTCGATAAGAAATTTTCTCACTATGTGTATCGCTTAAAGTATCTATGGAGAAATAATCCATATCGATTTTAAGCTTATCGTCTTTTACATAAAGTTTATCATCAAGATTTTTACTGACGGCGATCATCATGTTGTCGTACAGACGTTCCGTCTTATCTTTCAACACCCAGGTACTTATAAAAAAAATAAGCCCTGTAAATATGATAAGCGCGCTGGTTATAGCGAGATACAATCGTTGTGACAGAGAATGAAAGTTAATCACGGGATGGCTTCTCCAACATATAGCCGAGTCCTCTAACGGTACGGATATTCAGGTCGGGAGAGAATTTTTTTCTAAGTCGTGATATGTATGTCTCAATAGCCGTTTCGCTCAACTCCTCATCAAAAGAGGATATGCGTTGTACGATTTTCGGCTTACTTACCACTCGCTCGACATTCGATAACAGACATTCGAGCACGGATACTTCACGGCGATGTAGTACAACTTCATTGCCGTAAAAAGTCACAGCCTTATTGATCACATCAAATGTCAACGCGCCATGTTCGATAATGTTACTCACTCTTGATGAAGCGCGGCGCAGGAGTGCATGGACGCGTGCAACGACCTCCTCTGGTTCAAAGGGCTTACAAAGATAGTCATCCGCGCCTTCATTCAATCCTAGGATTCGCTCATCAAGAGCTGCACGAGCGGAGATTATCAGTACAGGAAGGTTGCTTTTTTTCTGACGTAAGCTGCGCAAAATTTGCAGCCCTTCACAGTCTGGAAGCCCTAAATCGAGCAAAAGCAGATCAAATTTTTGGGTTAGGATTACATGAGAAGCTTGTTCTCCCGAATGAAAAACATCAACCACAAAACCTTGTTCTACAAGTAAATTATGTAATCCTTCAGCGATAACGACGCTGTCTTCAACGATTAGTATCCGCATGAGCTACTTCAAATTTCTGATTTAAAAGCGCATATCTGCCACATGTGCAAGGTTGGTGACAGTATGTGAGGTTAGAGTTTCAGATGTAAACAAGAGGTTAACATCAATATAACTATTTCTAAGGAAGGGTAAAATGAATACTCTCAACAAGGTAATCCTAAAGCTTTCAGCTGTGACAGGGCTAACACTCTCTATTTTACTTCCGCAAATCGCACTTGCTGACAATTATCCAAAGAAACCCGTGAACTTTGTTGTGGGTTTTGGTGTTGGTGGGAGTGCCGATCGCATAGCACGTACCATGTCCAGCTTTCTCGCCGAAGAGTTAGGCCAACCGGTTAAAGTGATCAACAAGAAAGGTGCCGGCACTCAGCTTGCTGCAAACTATGTGTTGAATCGTCCAGATGATGGCTACACCGTTTTCGCGTCGACTTTTTCTCCCTATCTACCCAACACAATTCTGAAAGGTAACGCGAGCTACACAATTAATGACTTTTCATATATGAACTTTCAGTGGTTTGATTTCGAGCTTATTGCGGTAAACAAAGATACGCCGTATCAGGATCTATCCAGCTTACTTACAGCAATCAAAGAGAACCCCAAATCAGTGAAAGCTGCTGTAGTACAAGGCTCTGGAGGACACCTGATGGCCAAATTGTTACTGGAGAAAAACGGCATTCCTCAAGAAAACCTCAACCTTGTGACCTTCAATAGTGGTGGTCAAGCGCGCTCTGCTGTGGCTGGTGGCCAGGTAGACTTTATCGTTATTAGTGCTCAAGGCAGTGAAGGTATTCGCGAGTTCTTGCGCCCGGTTGCTGTTGTTCGTGATAAGCCAAGTGACCGTTGGGATGCGCCGACAGTAAATGAAGCTCTGAAACCGCTTGGAATTGAGGTGCCAGTATTGACCGGATCGATGCGTGGCTTTGCCGTCACAAATGAGTTCAAGAACAAATATCCAGAGCGCTACAAACAGTTAGCACAAGCATTCGAAAGCACGCTGGCACGAAAAGATGTTCAAACGTTATTGAAGTCAAACGACATCGGTGGAGTCTGGGTTGGTCCAGAACGTTCGACAAGTATGATGGTTGAGAACTACGAAACCTTTAAAACCTACAAGTATTTACTCGATTAATCTATTTAACATCATCTACTGGTTAGTGCCAAGCTAACCAGTCTTTTTCACTGGAGGCTATGTGAGATTGTTAAGTCAACGCTCTGCCGACTTCGTTGTAGTCATCGTATTGGCTCTGTTTGTATGCTGGTACTCATGGGATGCTTACCAAGCATCTTCAACGGCGGAAAATCTAATTCTAATTACGCCTATTACGTTAATTTCCTTGATACTTTGCATTCTGGAACTTACACGCCAACGGCTTGATAATAAAAAACAATGCAAGCCGGAACCCGGAAGTAATAGTCATGACGATTTGAAATCGGTACTGCCTATCATAGGTCTCTTTGCCGTTTATGTTCTGTCGCTGGAAACGATAGGGTTTGATATTGCAACGACGCTGTTTGTTGGCTGCTTTTTGTTGATTCAAAAAGAACGCCGCCTTGTATGGATTATTGGCTATAGCGTTGTTTTCGGGTTACTGATGTCAACATTTTTCGCTCAAATGTTGCCATATCCTATGCCAATGACCTTGCTACCCACTGACTACTAGGAGAACGAGATGCTTGATTTTTCTGCTATTTCAGCGGGTAGTGAATTATTATTTACGTCCGTTGGCCCGTGGCTGTATGTTTTTCCGGGTATTATTATTGGCCTCATATTTGGTGCCATTCCGGGGCTACAGATTTCGATGGCGATGGCCATCTTTTTACCTGCAACACTGTATATGAGTTTCCTGGAAGCCATGCTTTTCCTCACGGCTATATTCACGGGTGGCTCATTTGGCAGTGGTATCCCCGCTATCCTCATGAACATTCCCGGTACCTCATCAGCCATTGCGACAGCATTTGATGGTTATCCGATGGCTAGAAAAGGAGAGCATAACAAGGCACTGGGAGTCGCTTTAGGTGCATCATGTTTTGGAGTGCTATTTGGTTACCTTATTCTATTTATGTTGATAGAACCCATCTCCGGGATGGTACTCAAACTTGGACCTTCAGAAATGTTTTTCGTCATCTTGTGGGGAATGACGCTGATTGCCAGCTTAAAAGGTGATTTTATTCTGAAGGGCTTGTTGTCCGGTATGGTTGGCCTGCTTATAGGTACCATTGGCTTTAGTGAAGTCGGGGTAGCACGCGGCACATTAGGTAATGAATATCTGCTTGATGGCGTCCCTGTAATACCTGCCATGATGGGAATGTTCGCAGCATCTGAACTCTTTAAGTTAGTCAATACCCAATACCTGATAGCGGATGAATCGGCGCGCAAGGTGAGTATTCGTCAAATCTTAAGTGGTTTCAAGCACGCATTCAGGCATCCTAAAGTCATGCTACGTGGTAGCTTGATTGGCGTATTTGTCGGAGCAGTGCCGGGGGTTGGCTCTTCGGTCTCAAATCTACTCTCTTATGTAGAAACCAAACGTCATGATAAGGATCCGGAAAGCTACGGGCAAGGTAATCCAAAAGGTGTGGTCGCAGCGGAATCTGCGAATTCAACGTCTGAAGCTGGCTCGATGGCAACACTCTTGGCATTAGGTATTCCTGGGGGAGGAGCAACAGCAGTTATGCTTGCGGCTTTCGCGATGCACAATATTACTGGTGGTCCTCAGTTTATCCGTGAAGAAACCGATATTGTATACGCCATTATTATTGCTAATTTCGGCCAAGTGTTGCTATTGGTCGCTTTGGGACTGATGTTCATTCCTCTACTTGCCAACATAGTTAAAGTGCCAATGAATATTCTTATTCCATCGGTGCTCTCAATGGCTGTATTTGGTTCCTTTGGTTTGACGGGAAATATCTCCGGCCCAATCACTGTGTTGGTATTTTCCATCGTTGGCTGGGTATTTAGCCGATTGAATTACTCTGTTCCGGCTGCAGTGATTGGGATCTTGCTGGGTGGAATGGCTGAAAGTAATTTACTGCACACTTATCAGATTAGCGGTGGTGAGCTAAGTTATGTGTTTGAGAGGCCTATAACACTGCTGATCATCAGCTTACTGATGTTGTCATTGTTTGGCTCCAAACTTACTGGACTACTGACCCGCAGAGCGAGTCAGCCATCAAACGAGCAAATTTCATAGGCTTGATTTGTCTAATTAAGCAAGACACCTTCATTTCGGGAAGGTGTCTTGCTTGGACAAGTCCGCACAATGTGCTGACGGTGGCTTCATTGTGTCTGTCCTGATTTCCCTTCTGATATTCCTCCTTCCTATGCCTGTCTGTCCTGTTTTTTTTCTCTGTGAAAAAGCACATGGTTAATGGCGCTTGTTTGCAAATGAATTTACTGATAACTCTATCTTTAATGGGCTGATCGAACAGTGTTATTGTTCTTGGTATAAAGTAGCCATATCTTTCTGGTGAGCAGATTATTGTCACTTCCATTGATGGTTTCTTGGAGGGTTTGTTGTTGAGGTAAATCAGTTAAAGAGTTATATTTTATTTATTGCTTTTTTCGTGTCTACTCTTGATCACGCTTTCAAATGTTGAGTTCTGCTTGTTTCTTTAAATAGTATTAAGTGACTCGAGAGAAGTTCTTTTGATGATATAAAAAACATATTCTTGTGTTTAATCTCCCGCCAACTGACTTATCGATTAATTGTCAGGATTTCAGAGTCACACCTTAATTGACCATGCTCTTATCAGAGCGTGCGACACAAAGGCTTTATATGTTCAATATTTTAAAATCGTTCGGTCGTTCGGATTCGCCTGTTTCTCTGTTTATGAATAAACAGGTATTTGCCATTTTATTGTTTGCCAGCGCAAATGCTGCTGTGAATCCGTATAAGAATATTTTCGGTGTCGATGTTATTGGCCTGCAGGAGATTTACTACAGTTTAGTGATTCTACTGTCTGGAGTAGTCATTACCTTCTTTAGTATTTACTTTGGTATGCGATCAGATAAAGAAGGTAGTTTTGTAAAGTATATTATTATTTGCAGTATTTGTGGTGTGTTTGGAAATGTTGCGCTTTATGTCTGGCCGAACGAGTATACGTACTTTTTAGCTAATTGCTTACTATTGCCAGTATTTTGTGTGCTTAACTCATTGATTTTTGGGTATGCCGCGGCGAAGCGCAATGTGGATGGTGCTGATAATGCGCACAATGAGAATGCGGCATTGCGCTCAACCTACTCAATGGGGTATGTGTTAACTCTTGGTATGATTGGCATGTTAGCGCTTCAAAAAGAACAGCTTATATTTATCTGGTTGTTCTCTGGCATTATGTGCTGCCTGATCTTCACCTTGTACTTTAAAGAAAGCTTTGTCAATGAAAGCCATAAATCCATGTTGTCTTCCGAACCTATCTCTAAAGTATTCCATGCTTCGAATATAATTAAACTGATAAGCGTATCGCTTGTTACCAACATGCTGTTTACCTTAGATGCGACTGTGCCTTTTATTATTGTCAATCAGGTGAAGGGGGAGTATTCCGATATCGGGATATTTGAAGCTGGTATTGCTGTGTTTGAGGTTTTCTTTATTTTTTATTGGTCTAAGACAGCTCAGAAAAAGAAAACATCCAGTGTGATAATCATGGGTGCGGTAATATTTTCATTATCTACCATGCTGTTGTCTGTGACGCAGAATGTCGTTCATGTTTATCTGTTAATTCCTTTGATAGCGTTGGGTGCGGCATGTCTGATCAGTATCCCTATCGGATTTTTGCAATCGCTGGCTGAAGGAAGGCCGGGTGTTGGCAGTTCGTTGCTGTCGATCTCATTCTTTGTATCGTCTTCGGTCTCATCTGTTGTCTACTTCTTGGGTAATTATTTCTTTGATATCGGCATGACAATATTTATTTCATCGGCTGTTGGTTTGTTAGGGTTGACCATTTTATACCTGGCTGACAGACGGTAATTTTTTGCCCGAAAGGGAATTTCATTAAGGAGAGAAAATGTCGACGTTTTGTGTAGTCGGAGGGGGACTGTCTGGCCTTGAGTTTGCGCTTTATTCCGCCATTCAGGGCAATAAGATTGTGATTTATGAAGCCGGACCGGATTTGCGTAAAGAACATGTGCATTTCGATACCCGTGCTTTGCAAGGCGATGAAAAGAAAGTGCACTGGACGGCGGATGAACATTGGGCCATTGGTGGAATCAGTGAGCGTTTGGGAGGGCGTTCGCTGTGTTATCACGGGGTCATGCTGCCGCTTGAACCGCAGGCTCTGGCAAGCTGGCCCGAGGTTTGGCAACAGCGCTTGAATGGCCCTGAAGGGTTGTATCGCCAGTTGCAGAAGGAATTTACCGGTAAATATCCTGAAATGACCAGGCAACAACAGGTTGGCATACCTCTAATTCATGCGCCTCAGGCTGCGATTGTCGGCGAGAATGCAGTATTTTCGTCATACAGTCCTTTATATCAGCTTGAACCCTTTATCAGGGATGGGGTGATCCGAATTGAAAGAGCGACTGTCGCCAAGGTAGAAAAGAAACCGGAAGGTTTTTTTCTTATCGATCAGGAAGGGCGGACTGTGAATCCGTTACCGTTCGACAAATGTATTTTGTCGGCATCGGCTTTGGTGAACAACAAGATTATTTCCACATCGCTGGAAAAATCCACCACAGCACAGGTTACCGATCATTACTGTATTGGTATTGCCGTTAAGATTGGTCAGGGTGAACGCATTGCTCAATACCGCCATGAAATGTTGTGGCATGGTTTCAGCGAGCATCATGATCTGAATGCCAACATCTTTGTGGTGGAGCGACCGAATCTCGATAGCGGAGATCGCATTTTGTTATTGATGGCCGTGGTTGAGCAAAACCCGCATCAGTCTGAATTCAGCCAGCTCCATTGTCATTACAGTCAGGGCCAGACAAGGCTGGACATTAACTCGCACCATTCAGAGACAGGAATTGAAAATTACAACCGCGTCGCCAGGCGCATTGTTGAATTTGCCAGTGAGCAGTTAAGCGCAGAATTAGTGCCGTTGTTTGACACTCCGACAGAACAGTCGGGTGCTTTTTTCGGATCGACAGAAAGTACCGAGATAGAGCAGGCGCTGGCAGCGCTGAGTGAAACGGAACAATCCAACGTATATACGCGGTTTATCTTCCCTTACGGTTCGTATGAGCACGAAAGCTGTACGCACCCTATAGGCGGAACCGGTGATATTGCTTTAACTGACGATTTGGAATTAACCGCCATGCCGGGCGTGTATGCCATTGGGCCTGGTGCTTTTCCTCGTCTGGGCATTGCCAATCCGGCCTTAACCATATGCTCGTTGTCCCGTTGGCTTGCATCACATCTTTAAGCAGGAATAATTATGAATAAACTCGCGATTCTGGGCGGTAGCCCTGTCATTCCAGAGGCATTGCCAGCCTGGCCAAGTCTGGATTTATCTGTGATGGATGATATTGAAGCCATCTTAAAAACCGGTGAAATTAATTATTGGACCGGTAAGCGTGGAATGGCCTTTGAAAAGGACTTAGCGGCCTATCTGGGCGATGGTTATGTCGTCACCACTACCAATGGTACGTCAGCCCTACATACGGCTTTTTCCGCACTGGGTATTGGTTCGGGTGATGAAGTGATTTGTCAGTCCTATACCTTTATTGCTACCGCATTTTCTATTTTGCAAGCGGGTGCGCTACCTGTATTTGCCGATGTTGATCATACGCATACCCTTGACCCCAAGTCGGTAGAGAGCAAAATCAGCGATAAAACCAAAGCCATAGTGGTTGTGCACACATTCGGGGTACCGACCGATATGGACGCTATCATGACCATCGCCAGAAAGTATGATTTAAAGGTCATTGAAGATTGTGCTCAGGCATTGGGAGCCAAATACAAAGGGGCTTACCTGGGTACCATTGGTGATGCCGGTTGCTTCAGTTTTTGTCAGAGCAAGCACATTACAACAGGCGGTGAAGGCGGTGCAGTGTACGTCAACTCAGAAGATCTGGTCTGGAAATGCCGCTCGTTCCGCGATCACGGTTACGACGTAGCTAAAAGGTTGGGTCTGTTTGAAATCTCGCAGAAATTGCCTTATATCCATACTCAGGTTGGCTTTAACTATCGGATGACAGAAATTCAGTCTGCCATTGGTATCAGGGAGTTATCCCGTTTCAAGGCAACTGCATTGGAACAGCGAATCCGTAATGGCCGCTTCCTGACAGTGTTATTGAAGGAACACCCATTAGTTAAGCATGCACCGGCTGATGATGAAATACGTGGTAACGCTTTCTGGTGGGCGCCGTTTGTTCTGGATATGAGCCAGCTCAGTTGTGACATCAAGACGTTTACCAAGGCTATTGATGCTGAAGGTGTGCCAGGTTATCCGGTACCCTGGCCAGAAGTTTATAATGAAGATGCATTCCAGAAACAAAATGGGTTTGGCACGAATAATTACCCGTTTAACGACCCGGCCCACCGGCAGATTGATTACACATTAACGGACTGCCAGGCGGCCAGACAACTGGGAGACAGCTCGATAGTGTTCCATACCCACCCTGTTTATTCAGAGCAGCACATGGAAAAATTCGCAACTGCGTTTAATAAAGTGTACGAGCATTATAAAAAGTAACCCGGCGCAAAATAATTTTTGATGAGATGGCTGTTCAAATGAGCACCGCCTCCGCATTAGCGGGGGCGTTTTTTTTTGCCAATACTGTCTTAACTTTCAGATAGACCGACAAAAAAATTCTCTGTGTCTGTAACATAATGATCATGTTCGCCTGTCTTTAAGGAGCAAACTGTGAAAATCAAACCTGAGTTAGACATAACAAGCGATGAGCATACCGCGATAACAGCGCTTCGAAATGATGCATTTCCCGATCATCAAGTTGCCCGTTCTTATTACAAACAGTTACCGCATATGCGTGCGCTGAAATACAAAGATAAAAGGTTAGTGGGCTACCTGGGACTGGACTATCGTGTTATTGGGGTTGGAGGATGCGTATTTAAGGTGCTTGGTGTTATCGATTTTTGCGTAGCCAAAACGCATCAGGGGCAAGGTATCGGGTCGGCTATGTTGTCTGAGCTCAGCGAATATTCGAAGAGTCGGGATGTCGACTTCATTATTTTAGTCTCTGATCTGACTGAATTTTATTCTAATAATGGCTTCAGGCAGATACATGCGCCAAGTGCCTGGCTAAGGTTGCATGAGCATAAAAATTTCGGTGTCGCCTTTGAGCATCTTGATGATATTTTTATTAAGCCCATTAGCGGTAAACACTGGGAGTCCGGGCAGTTAGATTGGCTGGGGTATATGTTTTAAGGGGTCATTGGCTTTGATCATAATGAGTGGCAGGATGGTCAAGGGAAGCGGCACCATCGATGATGAATGAAAAGGATTCTTCCTGTGACATATGATGAATACAATGCATTTTGCCGTTCTTTGCCTGCAACGACATACGTCGTACAGTGGGGAGGCGCCCATGTCTGGAAAGTGGGTGGCAAGGTCTTCGCGATAGGTGGCTGGGGGGAACCCGGCGAGCCTGCATACACTTTCAAAGCCTCTGAACTCAATTTTAATATTCTAAAAGATGAGCCTGGATTCAGACCCGCGCCATACCTGGCCTCGCGGGGTATGAAGTGGATTCAGCAGGTTGATACCGTCAAGACAAAAGATGAAGCGTTAAGATATTACCTCAAAGAGTCATACCGTATTGTGTCTTTAGGGTTAAGTAAGAAAAAACAAAAAGAGTTCGGTCTTAATCAGGATGATTAAAAAAGTGAGTCAGAACAAAGCACTTGAAGCCTTCGCTCGTTAACTAACGGCTTTAGTGTGAGCATTCTGAAAGCTGCGGTTGATATTGAGAAATGGTGTACCGAAAATGAATGAACGGTTGATAATTGATACCTATGAAACTGAGAAGGGATCAGGGCTATGAAATGTCAGACAATACCCGTTATTAGGATATTTGATGAGGATAAAGCGAAAGAGTTTTATTTGGGTTTTTTGGGCATGGAACTGGATTGGGAACACCGTTTTGAAGAAGGTTTTCCGATTTACATGCAAGTGTCTAAGGGAGATTTTGTTCTTCATCTTAGTGAGCATTCGGGCGACTGTACACCTGGAAGTAAAGTTTTTGTTAATGTCCGTGAACTGGACTCATTATTTTCAGATATCACGTCAAAACCTTATAAATATAACAAGCCAAACATTGAAGATGCACCCTGGGGGGCGAGGTGCTTTACTGTGACAGATCCTTTTTCTAACCGGATTGTATTCAATGGTGCGGCTCATTTATAACGGGCACATGTTAGCCAGTTGTATTCAGTTTATTAAACATCTAGCTCCTTAAAATGGCTGGTGGATAGGGAGCCATTTCGTGCCCAATGCCTGTCCCGCTTTTTGGGCCAGCATACATATTCAAAGCATTTGAACTCAATGTTAGTATCTTAACTGGTAAAAATTACCAAAGAAGTAACATTTGATAAAATGTGTTAAAAGCACTGGTTTACGTTAATGCTCAAAGTGTGTGATCTCACGTTGACAATCGGGTAGACTAATTGACGGCAGGCTATGTCTCGTATCAAAACAATAACAGTGTCATTCTTAACCAGAGCGATTGTTCTGGTTTTTTTGTATCATCCCTAATTTTACTTCACTCACCCATGACAAGATTCGCAGGACAAGTGATATGTTTTTCAGAAAAATGAAGCAACAAAACCATGAGCTGAAAGCAGAGCTATATGCATTATCGCAAGTTAAAGAAAGTATAGAGTCTGATATGCTTCGACTGACTCTGGACGAGGGTGGGAATGTAATTTCAGCTAACGCATTGTTTAAAAATGATATTTTGTTGCCTCTGGAAGAAATTAAAGGTAAGCATATTGCTGATTTAGTTCCTCTGCAGGCGCGGGACACTCGTCACTTTCATTTGATGTCTGATGCCATCAGGCAGCGGAAGCACTGGAATGGTGCCTTGCAAATTTTAAAAGGTAATGGTGAAGAGGTTTGGTTGAGAGCTATCCTTCAACCCATTTTTTCTGCAAGCGGCGGTATTAAGCATATTGTTATTTACGCCTCTGAGCTTACCAGAACCATTACAAGGTCCCGGGAGCAAGAGGATCTTATTAATGCTTTGAACCGTTCTACGGCAGTCATTGAGTTCACGTTAGACGGTATTATTATTGATGCTAATAGCAACTTTCTGGCGTCTATGGGTTATGACAAATCGAAAATTGTCGGGCAGCATCATCGCATTTTTTGTGAGAGTTCAGAAGCCAACTCTCCTGAATATCGTGCGTTTTGGCAAAGGCTGGGACAAGGGGAGTTTGTCTCTGACCGGTTTAAACGTATCGACAGTTATGGGAATGTCGCTTGGTTAGAAGCGTCCTACAATCCCATATATAACGCGCATGGTGAGTTATATAAAGTCGTCAAATTTGCCACCGTGATTACTGATCAAATTAATCGTGAGATTGCGATTGCGCAAGCCGCTGACATTGCTCATGAAGTCTCGACAGAGACTGGTCAGCAGACTACGCAAGGCAAACAAGTTATTGATTCAACCATAGAAAAAATGGAAGAGTTAACAAAAGTGATGGAAAAAGCGAATGCAGGCATTCAAGCACTGTATGAGCAATCTCAGAAAATTAACGAGTTGGTTAGCAGTATTAATGGGATAGCGGCGCAAACTAACCTTCTGGCGCTGAATGCTGCCATTGAAGCGGCCAGAGCTGGTGAACAGGGACGTGGTTTTGCCGTTGTTGCTGATGAAGTCCGTCAACTCGCTTCAAGGACAAGCCAGACCACTGAAGAAATTGTTACTGTGGTATCTGAGAATTTAACCTTAACAGGGAATGCTGTTCACTTGATTGAACAGGGCTTGTCTCAGGCATCTGAAACACTCTCTTTGTCAAACAAAGCTGGGCAAATGATGAGTGATATTCGCAAAGGGGCCGAGAAAGTGGATATGGCGGTTGGTAGCTTTACCAAACAGCTATAGCAATGAAGAAGATTAGGTTCAGTGCTATCTGACAGATATTGCTGGAAGTGTGTGAGTTCTGGCCTGAAGGTGCTATCTCTTCATTATGAACGTACTGAAGAAATGGCACCCAGGTTTCATTCTGGCTATTGAGCTTTCCTGATTTTTTGATGAACTTCTGACAAGTTATCGCGGGTTTTCGTTGCGAATATGTATCTGTTCAGACTCTCTTCTCTCAACCTGACACGAAACAAATCACAATTATAGGTTGCTACCAGGGAGTGAAAGCCTCAGAATGTCGGACTTTTCGCCGTCAGAGAGTTAGGCGAACATTCACATCATTAACAATTGAGAATCATATATGGGTTTTGCCTCGATAGGTCTTTCTGCGCCAATCCTGAAAGCTATTCAAGAAAAAGGATACGACACTCCCTCACCAATTCAAGCACAAGCTATTCCAGCTGTGTTAGATGGAAAAGACGTCATGGCTGCAGCTCAGACGGGAACAGGTAAAACCGCTGGCTTTACATTACCGATTCTTGAACGTCTTTATCAGGGCCCGCAGGTTCGCAGTAACCAAGTGCGTGCGCTTATCTTAACGCCGACGCGCGAGCTGGCAGCACAGGTGCAGGAAAGCGTGTCTGTCTACAGCCGCCATCTGCCGTTGAGCAGTGCTGTGGTGTTTGGTGGGGTAAAGATTAATCCGCAGATGATGCGTTTGCGCAAAGGCGCAGATATTCTGGTGGCAACACCAGGGCGTCTGATGGATTTGTTCAACCAAAACGCAGTGAAATTTGATCAGCTGGAAGTCCTGGTGCTGGATGAAGCCGACCGTATGCTCGATATGGGTTTCATCCGCGATATTCAAAAAATTCTCAAATTGCTTCCAGCGAAACGTCAGAACCTGCTGTTTTCAGCAACGTTCTCTGAAGAAATTCGCAGCCTGGCGAAAGGCCTGGTAAACAACCCTGTTGAAATTTCTGTCAATACCGCGAACTCGACTGCCAGAACGGTAGAGCAGTGTATCTATCCGGCCGATGTGAAGAAGAAAGCGCCTATGCTGGTCAAATTGATCAAGGATGGCGACTGGCAGCAAGTTTTGGTGTTTACCCGTACTAAACACGGTGCAAACCGCCTGGCAGCATTTTTGTCTGAAGAGAAGCTGGCTTCTGCGGCCATTCACGGTAACAAGAGTCAGGGCGCACGAACCAAAGCGCTGGCTGATTTTAAATCGGGCAAAATTCGCGTATTAGTGGCGACAGACATTGCTGCACGCGGTATCGACATTCCTCAGTTACCACAAGTGGTGAACTTTGAGCTGCCTAATGTGGCGGAAGATTATGTTCACCGTATTGGGCGTACAGGCCGCGCGGGCGAAACAGGTAAAGCGATTTCGCTGGTGTGTGCTCAGGAAGCAGACGAGTTATTTGGCATTGAGCGTTTAATTCAGCAACTGTTGCCGCGTATGGAATTGGACGGTTACAAGCCGAGCAATACGTTACCGGACTCTAAGCTGGATTCGCGTCCAATCAAACCGAAGAAACCTAAGAAGCCGAATAAATCTCGCTCAGGTCATGGTGAGGGTGAGAGACACAATGCAAGCGGTAATGCAGCGCAAAAGCCAAAGCGTCGGACAAATGGCCACTCGGGTGGTGCAAATAAAACCGGTGCGGGCAAAGCAGGCAATGGTGCGCAAAATACACGTGATACTCAGTCGCGCAGCCCTAAGAATGGTGCTGGACGCTCTGAGGCGGGTAACGCAGCTGGTGGCAACAAGCGACCTGCTCAGCGTCAAAGAGCGCGCCCGCAATCGGCGTAATGCCGTTGTGATGATTCACCTCTGATAACAAGCCTGTCTGAGACAGGCTTGTTGCTTTTGAGCCGGTATTAATTTTCGTTACTGGTTTGCGTAATACAATGCTTGGCCAACTCATGATACCGGGCCTGCATGGTATCGACGAAATCGTTGGCATCGTCAAAATGACTAACCGGCTCACCAATTACCACATCACAGTTAAATGGCACAAACATAGCGGTGCCTCTGGGTAAAGAACGGCCCAGCCCGCGCATGACAACCGGGATAACCGGGCACCCATCATGATCTTTCACTAAATGGTAAATGCCTTTCTTAATACCGCTCATGGTTTCAGGTTCGCCCCGGCTGCCTTCCGGGAAGATGATCAGTATATCCCCTTGTGCCAATGCCTGATGGCATTCCTGTAATACCGCTTCGCGCTGGCTGGGTGAGGGCGAGCGCCTCAGCGGAATAATGCCAATGACGTTCAGCGACAGCCAGGCAACGACTTTATTGGCCAGAAAGTAATCCGCCGCGGCGACCGGACGAACTTTATGGACGATGGAAATGGGAAACAGCGCCAGCAACACCAGTGTGTCTAAATGGCTGTTATGATTGGCTGCCACCACAACCGGCCCATTTACAGGCAGGTTTTGCCGCTGGATGATGTTCAGCCCAAGACCAATAAATACCAGCGGCTTAACAATGAAGAGGATGAATAACACCTTGAGCACGTGAGCCATGGAATCCTCAATAGTAGAGATAGTAAATGTAGTGGAAAAACAGCGGCGCAGTGAACATCAGGCTGTCGATGCGATCCAGGATGCCGCCATGGCCCGGAATAAACTGGCTGGTGTCTTTAATCTGCAAGTCTCGTTTTACTGAAGAAATCACTAAATCTCCGATAAACCCGCTGAACGCAATGATCATACCGGCTACCAGACCCTGCAGCGAGGTGAGGGGTGTGAGATAGGGCGCGACAAAATACGACACCAGAATCACGGTTGCGCTGCCGCCGATAAAACCTTCCCAGGTTTTGTTCGGGCTGACTTTTGGCACTATCTTGTGTTTGCCGAAAGACTTGCCCCATACGTACTGACACACATCGTTAAACTGGGTGAACACCAGAAGAAACAGCAGCATTCCCAACGATCCGGCATCCGGGTTCAGGCTTGGCAAGACCAGCAGATAGGCCATATGGCTGATACAAAATACGGTTAGCATCATGGCCCAGTGGATAATACCGGCCGAGCGGATGAAGCCTTTGGTATCGCCAATCAGTACCATCATCATCGGCAGGTACAGGAAGACATACACAGGGATGAAAATGATGAACATGCCGTACCAGCCAATTGACAGCCAGTAATACTGAAAGGGAATCGACAGATAGGCCCAGAAGATCACACGGCGATCTGTCATTCGGGTCGGCACAATAGACAAAAACTCTTTCAGCGCCATAAAACTCAGAAAACCGACAAAAAACAGCGTATAAGTCAATGGCAGGTAGAGGACGACGAAAACAATCCCAATCATCCACCACCAGGAGCGGATACGCAGCTTCAGTTCAAGGTAATCCCTGTCAGGGTGGGCGCGCGATTTCCACAAATACACCAGCGTACCTGTTACCAGTACCGCAATGATGGCAAGCATCAGATGCAGTGAATGGGAAGGAATACTATTCATTGTCTGCGCTTTCCTTACCAGCCTGCTGTGCCGCTTTAAAGCGATAAATACCTGCCAGACGGCGCCAGGTGGTCATCACAGATCCAATCAGCATGATCGTTAGCGCGGCGTCCAGCGTGTAGGCCAATACCTCTGGCAGCAATGCGAACACCTGGCTGACGAACAAGACAAGGAAGCTGACTGTCAGCAGCGCCATTCTGTGCTGTTTGGCCATAGGCCCGCGGAAGTCGGCCGGACAGCCCATGCTGACCCCTAATACGCGAACGTAAGCCGTCAGCACGGCGACGAGGGCGCACAGCCATGCCAGTGTCATACCGATATCAGACTGTGTTGCAAAGCCTGCGGCCAGAATCAACAGCGAGTCAGCAATCCGGTCGGGCACGTCATTGAATAATTCACCTGCCGGGGTTTTCTTGCCGCCTTCTACAGCCACCATACCGTCGAACAGGTTGCACAGCAGCCGCAACTGAATACAGGCTGCAGCGACAAGCAACAGGGTAGTGAACGCAGAGGCCTTGTACCACAGCAGTGTGGCCAGGCCTATGATGGCAAATACTATGCTCATCAGAGAGATCTGGTTCGGTGTGATGTTTTTCTGGCTTAACCAGACCGCAATGTGCTTGGTTAAAGCCTTCTCCCTGACAGCAAGGGGACGCCGGTTGGATTCTGGTTCGTGCTGATTCTTCATGTTTATGGCTTATAGAAAAAGAAAGATGAGCTGGCAGACCACAGTATTAAAGAGCGTTAATCATCTGCGTAAATAAGACGGATGCACGACGGCAGATAAAAAGGGCTGCAGAATGACTTCGGTCTTGTCAATCGAACTCGCCAGCAAGGAGACATAAACATAAATGGAATAGATTGAATATCAAGCGATTGATTATGACTTTTTGAACTGCTTTCAAACCTGAGCGACAATAACCAGTAGGACGGATACCCATACTGGGTTTGTTCGGTAATGCGGTGGCATGGCTGCGCAGAAAATCAGGCTCACACAGTTGCATTTAAATCGTATATGCGTAATATTGGATTTATTGGTATTAGTATAAAAGATCTGGTTCGGCAGCATTCGCCAAACTGAAACTATTAACTGCATTTTTGAGAGCAATGAAATGACAGAATTCACACCCTGGACGGCGCTGGCTGGTGGGGCAGTGTTGGGCGTTAGCGCCCTGATACTGCTGCTGTTGAATGGCCGCATAGCGGGTATTTCAGGTATTGTCAGCGGCGCGTTGGATGTCAGTGAGCCAAACGCTAAATGGCGTTGGATGTTTATAGCGGGACTGATTATCGGCCCCTTACTGGCTGCCCCTTTTGGTACATATTTGCCAGAGCGTATTGATGCTGGCTGGCCTCTTATCATTGCTGGTGGGCTGCTGGTGGGCGCAGGAACAAGATTAGGGTCTGGCTGTACCAGCGGGCACGGTATTTGCGGCATTGGGCGTCTGTCTCACCGTTCTATCGTCGCAACAGTAGCCTTCATGGTGGTTGCTGTTGTCGTGGTATTTGTTGTTCGCCATCTGTCAGGAGCGTAATGGTATGCAGATGATTATCGCCCTTGTCGCCGGTTTGTTGTTTGGTGCCGGGTTAACGATCTCTCAAATGGTCAATCCGGAAAAAGTGTTAAATTTCCTGGATGTAGCAGGACAGTGGGATCCCAGTTTAATTTTGGTTATGGGAGCGGCATTGGTCGTTTTTGGCCTGGGATATCACTTTTTGGTGAAACCCCGCTCAAAACCTCTGATAGCTGAAAAGTTTTATATTCCTGTCAACAAAACTATCGATAAACCTTTGATCATAGGCGCTATTTTATTTGGCCTGGGATGGGGTTTGGTGGGTATTTGCCCTGGGCCTGCTGTGAGTAATCTGCTGGGAGGCAATGCTAAAATTTTCGGCTTTGTTATCGCGATGTTGGCGGGGATGCAGTTTTCTGGCACTATCGACCGTCTGCTTAAAAAGTCTTGAAAATTATGAGGGTAGAATGCGAGATTATTCCAACATGGAGGCAAATGTAGAGCAGGCTGTTGAACTGCTCAAGGCCATGGGCAACCAGCACAGGCTGATGATACTGTGTGTACTTCAGGAAGAAGAATTGTCTGTTTCTCAGCTGAATGAACGATTTCCTATCCCTCAGTCTTCTCTGTCACAGCATTTGGCCTGGCTGCGCCGGGCCGGTTTTGTGAAAACGAGGCGGGAAGCGCAAACTATCTACTATCGGCTCGATAATGCTGCTGTTATCGATATCATCGCGATGCTTCATAAGCATTATTGTGCGGACTGAATCTGCTTGCTGTGAATTTCTCATCAATCTGGGTGAAATTTACTCAGATTGATCTGCTTCTTATACTCGCCCAGGCAGGTAATTTGACCTGTATTCCATTTTTTCCAAGATCAAAATCAAATATTTCAACAATGCAGGTTGTAGTTTGTGCGGTACCTCATTATTTTGCTTCCTGACCGAACGCCTTGCCTTGACCTGGCAAGAGATGAAATATCAGCTAATTTGGCTGGTTTTTATCAGAAATGACCGAAGTTCTATCGTGTTAGGAGTACGATAAATGACATTACACTACTTGCTTCCAGGCCAGGCATTATTGCCGGGTAGGGGCGCTATTCTCAGCATTTCCCTTTTAAGTGCTTTGCTCAGCCGCTGTGCTTTGACTTTGCTGCCTTTTTCACGCCCGTTTTCTGCCTATCGCCTTCAATTCTTTCGTCGATTTAGATGTTTTGGCCATTGTTAGCCCATACAGAACACAACTGATTAGTGTCAGAATGCTTTAAATATAATTAAATCAGATGGTTATAAAGAACATGCTTGAGTGCGCTTTTTACATAAGCTGCAGTTAGGACTTGAAGGAAAATTCCGTGAATATGAAATTGTTAGGCAGTTCCCTGATTATTGCAGGTACAGCACTGGGTGCAGGTATGCTTGCCATTCCTATGGTGTTGGCCCAGTTTGGCCTGCTGTGGGGCACCTTGTTAATGCTACTGATCTGGGTAGGTACAACCTACGCGGCGCTGCTGTTGCTTGAAGCCAGTATCAAGTCTGGTGGTGGCTTGGGCATGAATTCCATTGCCCGTAAAACATTGGGTAAAGGTGGCCAGCTGGTCACAAATGGCTTGCTGTACGCGCTGCTTGTGTGTTTGCTGATGGCCTATATTATCGGTGCTGGCGATCTGCTTAAAAAGCTGACAGACAGCCTTGGAGTGGTATTAAGTGCCACTCAGGCACAAATTGCGTTTACCGTGGTGGCGGGTGTTGTAGTTGCAGCAGGAACCGGCGTGATTGACCGGCTGAACCGGCTGCTGTTTGCGGCAATGGTGATTATGCTGGCTATGACTCTGGTGACTCTGGTACCAGGCATCAATCCTGACAACCTGGCATCGGTTGGCAGCGATAACAAAGTTGCGCTTATCAAAACCAGCTCTGTGCTGTTTACCAGCTTCGGTTTTATGGTGGTTATCCCGTCACTGGTGACTTATAACCCTGAAGCTACTCAAAAACAGCTGAGAAATATGGTGATTGCAGGCTCTGTCATCCCATTATTCTGCTACCTGTTCTGGCTTTATGCGGCTGTTGGTAATCTGTCACCTGAGCAACTGGTGGGCTTTGCGAATGTTTCTGAGCTGATTGCTGCACTGAGTGTGAATCACGGCAGTATGCAGCTGATCTTGTCTGTCTTTACCGGTCTGGCGCTGTTGACCTCTTTTCTGGGTGTGGCAATGGCTCTGTTTGATCAGAATACGGATGCCTTTCGCCAGAATCGGGCAGTCACGTATGTACTGACCTTTATTTTGCCTATGCTGGGTGCGATTCTGGCGGCGAATCAATTCCTGTCAGTGTTGAGCTATGCTGGTATCATTCTGGTGTTCCTGGCTATTTTTGTCCCGATGGCAATGACAGTCAAAGTCAGAAAGGATGGCGATAAGGCGACAGTAAAAGAGGGTAATGAAGCTGTGTATCAGGCGGGCGGCGGAGTGATGGCGCTGGCGCTGAGCTTTCTGTTTGGTTGTTTTTTATTAATGGCTGAACTGATTTAATCAGTGAGTTACGACAAGATGCAAAAAGGCGCTTCCTATTGGAAGCGCCTTTTTTTGTGGAGCTCAATATCGTATTAGCGACATTGCTTTGAGGATGCTAACGATTTGTTTGACCGAACAAGACCGATATCGTCAGGTGTCGTTTCAGGTTTGACCGAACGCTGAAATAACCTATCTGCAGGAGTAGTGATCTGTTGACACAGAGTAAGCAGCTAGTGACGTATCCTCAAAAAGTTGAGCGAATCTTACCGACTTTCCTTTTCTGGTGCTAGGCTTGGGCCTGTTTTCTTAAAAAGACAAAATCCGCCAAAACGTAAACTTTTTTATACACGCTTTTCTCCTATGACACGCATGCCAAGTTAGAGTATCTTGGTTAAAAAAGATGGGATATGGATATGAACTGGAAACTTGCGGATCAGGTAGCTGCAAAGGCACTGGCAGAAGGTAGTCTTATGCCAATCGCCACAGAAGCGGAGCAGATTGAAGAACAGGGTGTCCGTTATCTTGGCCATCTGGTGACAGAAAATGCGGGCAAGAAGTTACTGAATCTGACGGCTAAGCATACCTCTAATCCCTTTCTGCCCTACGAAAAGTCAATGTATGTGTGTGAAGCAGGGGAGCATCATGTGTGCCTTCTCAATAAGTTTCCTGTTATCTCGCCACACTTACTGATTTGCTCAAAAGATTTTGTGCCTCAGGAGTCACCTCTAAGCTGGGAAGACTGGCATGCATGGCTGGGGGGATTTACACACTCAGATGTGCTCGGTTTTTATAACAGTGGGCCGTTAGCCGGAGCGAGCCAGTCGCACCGTCACATGCAGTTGGTACGAAGTGATATTCCACTGGAAAAAGTTATCTCGGGTGGAAAGCTGCCATTTGTCCATTGGTTGTATCTGGTTGAAGCTATGACCACTGACGAGCTGTACGACGCCTATCTGAAGGGGTTGAAAGCTTTGTCGCTCTATAATGAGACGGGCAATGCGTGTAAGCCACATAATATCCTTCTGACTGAGCGTTGGCTGCTGATACTGCCTCGTACCGTCAATAATGTTCAGGGGCTTTTTGCCAATGGCATTAACTACAGCGGACGTTTCCTGGTGAAACAACCGGAACAGCTGGTGTGGTTACAGGAATACGGTTTAATGCGTTTTTTGCGTGAATGCAGTGAGTAAATCACAGGCAGGGGATGGGGATGGCGTATTTGTTGTTACAGCACTAAAAAATAACCCCAGCCAGAGCTGGGGTTACTTGTCGTTACGTTAAGAAAATAAATTATTTCTTAGCGTTACGCTCTTTCACTTCTGCGATTACTGCTTCAGCAACGTTCGCTGGGCATGGTGCGTAGTGTGCGAACTCCATAGAGAACTGACCACGGCCAGAAGTCATTGTACGCAGCGTACCGATGTAACCGAACATCTCTGATAGAGGTACATCACCCTTGATACGTACGCCTGTTGCACCTGCTTGTTGGTCTTTGATCATACCGCGACGACGGTTCAGGTCACCGATAACATCACCAACGTGATCTTCCGGAGTGAACACGTCAACGTGCATGATAGGTTCAAGCAGCTGAGCACCAGCTTTAGGCAGAGACTGACGGAATGCACCTTTCGCTGCGATTTCAAACGCTACAGCAGAGGAGTCAACTGCGTGGAAACCACCGTCGAACAGCTCAACTTCAACGTCCAGCACTGGGAAACCAGCCAGAACACCAGTACTCATCATACCAGCGAAGCCTTTTTCGATAGCAGGCCAGAATTCTTTAGGAACGTTACCACCAACAACAGTAGAAACGAACTTGAAGCCAGAGTTTGGCTCACCTGGTTTGATACGGTAATCGATCTTACCGAACTGACCAGAACCACCAGACTGCTTCTTGTGCGTGTAGCTGTCTTCGATTGCTTTGGTGATAGTTTCACGGTAAGCAACCTGTGGAGCACCTACAGTCAGTTCAACACCGTGAGTACGCTTCAGGATGTCAACTTTAATGTCCAGGTGCAGCTCACCCATACCTTTCAGGATGGTTTCGCCAGAGTCTTCATCAGTTTCAACCTGGAACGATGGATCTTCTGCAACCATCTTACCGAGTGCGACACCCAGTTTCTCAGAAGCTGTTTTGTCCTTAGGAGCAACAGCGATAGAAATTACTGGGACAGGGAAGATCATTGGTTCCAGAGTACATTCGTGCTTAGGATCACACAGAGTGTGACCAGTCTGAACATTCTTCATACCAACGATAGCGATGATGTCACCCGCTTGTGCTGAAGTCAGCTCGTTACGGTCATCTGCTTGCATCTCAACCATACGGCCGATACGCTCAGTTTTACCTGTCGCAGAGTTCAGGATGGTGTCACCCTTCTTCAGCTTACCAGAGTAGATACGGACGAAGGTCAGGGCGCCGAAACGGTCATCCATGATCTTAAACGCCAGTGCGCGGAATGGCTCGTCTTCAGATACAGTTGCAACTTCACCAGTTGCTTCACCAGTTTCTGGATCGGTCAGATCCTGAGGATTCACTTCTGTTGGTGCTGGCAGGTAGTCAACAACGGCGTCCAGAACCAGCTGGATACCTTTGTTTTTGTATGCTGAACCACAGAAAGTTGGGAAGAAGGCCAGATCACGAGTACCTTTACGGATACAACGTTTCAGGTCTTCGATAGAAGGCTCTTCACCTTCCATGTAAGCTTCCATCAGGTCATCGTCTTGCTCAACGGCAGTCTCAACCAGCTCTTCACGGTAAGCTTCTACGTCGTCAACCATGTCCGCTGGGATATCTTGAACTTCGTAGTTTTCTGGCAGACCCGTGTCATCCCACACGTAAGCTTTACGCGTCAGAACGTCAACAACACCAACGAAGTCTTCTTCACGGCCGATAGGCAGGGTCATTACAAGAGGCGTGGCGCCAAGTACGTTTTTCACTTGATCAACAACGTTGAAGAAGTCCGCGCCCATACGGTCCAGTTTGTTAACGAAGATCAGACGAGATACTTCTGAGTCGTTCGCGTAACGCCAGTTAGTTTCAGACTGAGGCTCAACACCACCAGAACCACAGAATACACCGATACCACCGTCAAGTACTTTCAGAGAACGGTAAACTTCAACGGTGAAGTCAACGTGTCCCGGAGTATCGATAACGTTCAGACGGTGATCGTTCCAGAAACAGCTTACTGCTGCAGACTGGATTGTAATACCACGCTCAGCTTCCTGCTCCATGAAGTCAGTCGTCGTTGAGCCGTCGTGAGTATCACCGATTTTATGGATTTTACCGGTCAGCTTCAGGATACGCTCAGTGGTAGTGGTTTTACCCGCATCTACGTGCGCGAAAATACCAATGTTTCTGTATTTAGATAGATCTGCCATTGTTTTTCTCTATATGAACAATTGTTGTCACATGTCAGGGTGGGGAGTATAGCACTACTTACAACTATCAGAACATAGATCTGAGTAATTTAATGAGTATTCGTTGGCTTTTAACCCATTGATTCAGGCAGGAACTGGATGATTGCTCAATAAAAATACAGAAAATGTCTGTTAACTGATTGTGACAAGGTGTTGCATCCCGCCGGGCGGTTCAACAAATTTCTTGATGATATGCCCAGCGATTCAGGCGGCGTATTTTCTTATGGTATATATTTGTGTTACATGTCAGTGTTCGTCATTGACAACTCTTACAATAATGAAAAAGAACGATTTTCTGGCGTCGACTGAGTTGTTAGGTGAAGTTGCCTTGGAGGGGATATGAAGAATGGATTGACTGTAAGCCTGTCAATAATGGCAGGATTATTGCTCGGAAGTACCGGTGCGCTGGCGCAAGAGGTGATAGAAACCACCAGTTTAGTGGGGTTTGGTACGGCAAAGTACGTACCTGAATTCAAACACTTTGACTACGTTAATCCTGATGCGCCGAAAGGCGGAGCCATCACCTATGCGGAAGTAGGAACATACGACAGTTTTAACCGCTATGCATCAAGAGGGGTTTCGGTCGCCGGCGCGGACGAAATGTATGACACACTTTTTGCACCAGCGAGTGACGAAATTGACAGCTATTATCCGTTGATCGCAGAAAAAGTGCGTTATGCCGACGATTTTTCCTGGATGGAAATTGATATCAACCCTAAAGCACGATTTCATGACGGCCAACCTATTACAGCAAAAGATGTCGCCTTTACTTTTGATAAGTTCATGGCAGAGGGGGTACCTCAGTTTCGTGTGTTTTATAAAGAGGTGAAGTCAGTGAAGGCGGTTTCACCGCTGACAGCACGAATTGAAATGTCTGTTGCGAATAGGGAAAAACTGTTTTCCCTGGTTGAAGGCATGAACGTCTTACCGGAACATTACTGGCAAGACAAGAAACTCAGTGAGCCACTCAATGCGCCCCCGGTTGGCAGCAGTGCGTATAAGGTAACCAGTTATCAGTCGGGTCAGAGTGTGACTTACTCTCGAGTGAAAGATTACTGGGCGGCCAATCTTCCGGTTAATGTCGGGCGGCATAATTTCGATACTATCCGGTACGATTATTACCGTGACGATACTGTGACCCTGGAAGCGTTCAAAGCCGGTGAGTACGACTTCCGTCAGGAGAATGTCGCCAAGTTCTGGGCCACCCTCTATGAGGGAAATAATTTTGATAACGGTTATATAAAGAAGGAAGAAATCCCGCACCAAATCCCTCAGGCTATGCAGGCATTTGTCTTTAACACTCAGCGCCCTGTTTTCAGTGATGTCCGGGTCAGAGAAGCCCTGAATTACGCCATGGATTTTGAGTGGATGAATAAAACGCTTTTCTATAACCAGTATTCACGTAGCCGCAGTTTTTTCCAGAATACCCCTTATGAAGCAAAAGGCCTGCCGACGCCTGCTGAGTTGAAATATCTGGAACCGTTAAAAGACAAGATCCCCGCGCGTGTCTTTACTGAATCTTACCAACCACCGGTCACTGACGGCTCCGGCCGTGTTCGTGCACAATCGCGTAAAGCGTTTGCATTGTTAAAGGCTGCAGGCTGGGAACTGAAGAATCAGGTCATGACCAATGTGAAGACCGGGGAGCCCCTGGCCTTTGAGTTGCTGATCTACAGTCCGACCTCTGAGCGAATTGCTATTCCGCTGCAGAAAAACCTGAAGCAACTGGGTGTCGATATGAAAATCCGTACGGTTGATACTACGCAGTACATCAAGCGCCTGCGTGACCGGGATTTTGACATGGTATCTTCCGGTTACAGTGCCAATGCTTACCCAACACAGAACCTGCTGATTGCATGGAACAGTAACTACCTGGATTCCACCTACAATACTGCCGGGGTTCAGGACCCGGCTATCGATACGTTGACAGAGCAAATTGCAGCGCATCAGCAAGATCCTGCCGCGCTGGCGGCATTAGGGCCGGCGCTGGACAGGGTGCTGCAGTGGAACTTTTTTGTCATTCCTCAGTGGCATTTAAGCAAATTCCGTGTGGCGACCTGGGATAAATTTGATCGTCCCGCGGTCCGACCTAAGTATGCACTGGGTGTTGATACTTGGTGGGTGGATACGGCCAAGGCGGCCAAGTTGCCGGAAAAACGCCGTTAATCGAAAAGTGGAAACAGGTAAAGCAGTATGACGGCATATATTATCCGGCGCCTTTTGCTGGTGATCCCAACGCTCTGGGCGATTATTACGATTAACTTTTTCGTGATTCAGATTGCACCGGGCGGGCCTGTTGAACAGGCAGTGGCGCAGCTTGAAGGGCATACTTCCGGCATTATGGAGCGCTTTACCGGCGGCGGGCAGGAAGTGCAGCAGTCGGAAGGTTCGCAGCAAAACGGCAATGGTGGAAGCGGCTACCGTGGCTCCCGCGGGCTGGACCCGGAAGTGGTGGCAGAAATACGTAAGCAGTTTGGTTTTGATAAACCGATCTGGGAACGCTATGTCGACATGCTAAAAAACTATGTCACTTTCAATTTTGGCGAAAGCCTTTTTCGTGGCGGCAATGTGATTGATCTGATTATTGAACGGCTGCCGGTGTCGATTTCGCTTGGACTGTGGAGCACCTTGATCATTTATTTCGTCTCTATTCCTCTGGGGATTGCGAAAGCGGTGAATCATGGTAGTCGTTTTGATATCTGGAGCAGCGCGTTAGTAATAGCCGGATATGCGATTCCCGGTTTCCTGTTCGCCATTGTGTTGATTATTTTCTTTGCCAGCGGTAATTATTTCAGCTGGTTTCCGTTACGTGGATTGTTCTCGACTGATTTTGATCAGATGACCTGGTATCAGCAAGTCGGTGATTACTTCTGGCACCTTGCACTGCCCATCTTTGCCATGGTCATCGGTGGTTTCGCGACGCTGACTATGCTGACCAAAAACTCGTTTCTGGATGAGATCAACAAGCAGTACGTTGTCACCGCCCGTGCGAAAGGCCTCGATGATCAGAGCATCTTATATAAACATGTATTTCGTAATGCGATGCTGATTATTATTGCCGGCTTTCCCAGCGCTTTTATCAGTATTTTCTTTACCGGTTCAATGCTCATTGAAGTGATGTTTTCGCTGGAGGGAATTGGTTTGCTGGGTTTTGAATCTACGATTCAGCGTGATTACCCTGTGGTATTCAGTTCGCTTTACATCATGACATTGCTGGGACTTATTCTGAATATCATCTCTGACCTGACTTATACCCTGGTCGATCCACGTATTGATTTTGAGGCCAGGTAATATAATGAGAAAGACATTCACAACCATGTTTACCTTCAATCCACTGACAAAAGAGCGCTGGGCTCGGTTTAAAGCGCACAGACGCGGCTACTGGTCAATGTGGTTGTTCGCCGTTCTTTTTATTGTCAGCCTGTTTGCAGAAGTGATAGCCAACGATAAACCTTTGTTCGTCAGCTTCAAAGGTGACTGGTATTTTCCGATAACCGAGCAGTATGCCGAAACGCAATTTGGCGGTGAGTTCGCCACAGAAGCCGACTATACCGATCCGTATGTGCAGGATCTGATCAACGAAGACGGCTATATGATCTGGCCACTGATCCATTTCAGCTATGACACGATTAACTACAACTTATCGGGTCCTGCTCCTTCTGCACCGGACAATATGAACTGGCTGGGGACAGATGATAAAGGCCGCGATGTGCTTGCTCGCATCATTTACGGTTTTCGGATATCCGTACTATTTGGTTTTGCGTTGACGGTGATCTCAACCATTGTCGGTGTCATGGTCGGAGCCGGGCAGGGTTACTATGGCGGCTGGCTGGATCTGTTTGGCCAACGTTTCATTGAAGTCTGGTCAGGCATGCCGACTTTGTTTTTGCTGATAATCCTGTCCAGTTTCGTTGAACCTAACTTCTGGTGGTTGCTGGGCATTATGGTGCTGTTTAGCTGGATGGGGCTGGTGGGAGTTGTGCGGGCGGAATTTCTCCGCTGCCGGAACCTGGATTATGTGCGTGCAGCGCAGGCGTTGGGCGTGAATGACAGGCGAATTATGCTCCGCCATATGCTGCCAAATGCAATGGTGGCCTCACTGACAATGATGCCCTTTATCCTCAGTGGATCAGTGACCACACTGACATCACTGGACTTTTTGGGATTCGGCCTGCCTGTGGGTTCACCGTCACTCGGTGAATTGCTTGCTCAGGGTAAAACCAACCTGCAGGCACCCTGGCTGGGGTTGTCTGCGTTTGTTGTGCTTTCTATCATGCTGAGCCTGCTGGTTTTTATCGGCGAGGCGGTGCGTGATGCTTTCGATCCACACCATCAATCGTAATGACCGGGATACTGCAATGAGTGATGCTTTACTGACTATTGAAAATCTCTCTGTGGGCTTTGCGAACGGTAAGCCTGTCCGCCCGGTAACGGAGAAAGTCTGCCTGACAATCAAGCGGGGAGAAACGCTGGCGCTGGTGGGGGAAAGTGGTTCAGGCAAGTCAGTGACGGCGAATGCCATTCTGCGTTTGTTGCCTAAAGCTTCGGCACGTTATCTGGACGGTCATATTTATTACGATGGCGTGGATATGCTGCGGTGCAGTGAACGCCAGATGCGTGGGTTACGCGGAAACAAAATCGGTATGATATTCCAAGAACCTATGATGTCGCTGAACCCGCTGCATAAAATTGGCCGCCAGCTGTGTGAAACGCTGTCTATACACAAGGGAGTGCGTCAGAGACCGGCAGAGAAACGTGCGCTGAGCTGGTTAAAAAAAGTGGGTATCCGTAACCCCGAGCAACGCATGTATGCCTATCCTCATGAGTTATCAGGCGGTGAGCGCCAGCGTGTAATGATTGCCATGGCGCTGATCAATGAGCCCGATCTCCTGATTGCGGATGAGCCAACAACCGCCCTCGATGTTTCTGTTCAGGCCCAGATTCTTGATTTGCTGAAAAATCTGCAGCAGGAGCTGGGCATGGCTATGCTTTTTATTACGCATGATTTGAGTATTGTGCGAAAAATTGCCGATCGGGTAGCGGTCATGCAACTCGGGCAGTTAGTGGAAACCAACGAGAGAGATATCCTTTTTACGTCGCCTTCCCATCCTTATACCCAGAAACTCATTAACTCTGATCCCACCGGCGAGCCTGTTCCGGTAAACGGGGATCCTTCTGCGCTGTTTGAAATAGACAAATTACGAGTCTGGTTCCCCGTCAAAGGGGGGATTATGAAACGTGTTATCAGCCATATTAAAGCCGTGACCGATGTGAGTTTCCAGCTGAAGCAGGGACAGAGTGTCGGGTTGGTCGGAGAAAGTGGCTCAGGGAAGTCGACGACCGGGATGGCGATACTCCGATTGCTCAATAGCGAAGGGAGTATTCGTTTTGATGGCCAGGAGATCAGTCAGCTTAACCGTAAAGGCATGTTACCTTTTCGCAGTCGTCTGCAAGTCGTATTTCAGGACCCGTTTTCTGCACTGAATCCAAGAATGTCTGTAGCTCAGATTATTGGCGAAGGTCTGAAAGTCCATCAGACTTTATCCGATGAAGAGGAAGACGCGGCGATTTGTCAGGCAATGAAAGATGTGGAGCTGGATCCATCCACCCGCTTTCGTTATCCCAATGAATTTTCAGGTGGGCAACGTCAGCGAATAGCCATAGCAAGGGCGCTGGTATTGAAACCGGAGTTTATTCTGTTGGATGAACCCACATCCTCATTGGATCGCACAGTGCAGCATCAGGTACTGAATTTACTGAAAGAATTGCAGTTGAAATACGGCCTGAGTTACCTGTTTATCAGCCATGATCTGAATGTCGTGAAGTCATTGTGCCACTATACACTGGTATTGAAAGATGGCTGTGTGGTAGAGCAGGGGCCAACCCGTCAGCTGTTCAGCCACCCCGAAGCCGAATATACCCGCCACTTAGTGAATTTGTCTGCGGTTAACTGAACCCCGCTCACTGTTCGTCTTCTAAGCTGAACTGCTTTTTTGGGAGGCAGTTCATGCGTCATATTTCACATAAATGCTTTTGATGGCATATGCTTGCAATACAGTATTTTGTGTCTGTTGATGCCTGCTCCGTATCTGTCACGACCTCTTTATGCTGACATGCTGCACATTATTGACATCTTTTGTGAATCACCTGGCTAATACTTATACAAATTATCACAGGCCTAACTGGTAATGATTGGTGGGGTGTGCCGCATTTGCCGTCAATCACAGTTTCAATGACTGGATGTTGTGGATTTGTTGCTATTTGATGCCTGCATCAAGCAAATCAATGCTGATGAAATAAAATTCTTAACAATAAGGTTACAATTTGCGTATTATACTGCTCGAGTTGTAACCAAACAGACTATAACAGGGAGACTCATATGCAGTCATTGGTCGATTTTATCAACGGGATAATATGGAGTCCGGCATTGATTTATCTTTGCCTGGGTGCCGGTTTATTTTATTCCATCACAACACGTTTTATGCAGGTTCGCCATTTCAGCGAAATGCTTCGCCTGCTTTTCGCTGGTCAGAGTTCGGCAAAGGGGATTTCCTCGTTCCAGGCACTGGCGGTTTCACTGTCAGGTCGTGTCGGTACAGGTAACATTGCAGGTGTTGCTGCCGCCATCGGTTTTGGTGGTCCGGGTGCCGTATTCTGGATGTGGGTTGTAGCCTTCCTGGGTGCTTCTACAGCTTATTATGAATCAACACTTGCTCAGATCTACAAAGTGGAAGACGAAGGTCAGTTCCGTGGTGGCCCTGCGTATTACATTGAAAAAGCAATGGGTCAGAAGTGGTATGCATGGATCTTTGCGATTTCGACAATTGTCGCTTGTGGTCTTCTGTTACCTGGTGTGCAGTCAAACAGTATCGGTAACGCGGTTGAAGCAGCGTTTGGTTCTGGTGATGTGATCGAAACCACTTTAGGTACATTCAGTTCTGCGAAGATCATCACTGGCGCGATTGTATGTGTGGTACTGGCTTTCATCATCTTTGGTGGTGTTAAGCGTATTGCTCACTTTACTCAAATCGTTGTTCCTTTCATGGCGCTGGGTTATATCGTTATTGCCTTCGTTGTTATCCTGCTGAACATTGACATGGTGCCGAGTGTGTTTGCCACCATAGTGGGTGATGCCTTCTCGCCAATGGCGGGTGTCGGTGCAGCTATCGGCTGGGGCGTGAAGCGTGGCGTTTACTCCAACGAAGCCGGTCAGGGCACTGGTCCGCATGCAGCAGCAGCGGCTCAGGTTGATCACCCTGCTCAGCAAGGTATGGTGCAAGCGTTTTCTATCTACATTGATACGCTGTTGGTGTGTAGTGCAACGGCATTCATGATTATCATCACAGGTGCCTACAACGTACACGGTGGCGCTGAAGGTGCATTCCTGATTCAAAACCTGCCAGCTGAAATTGCTGCTAACAGCCCGGTATTTACTCAGATGGCGATTGAAACAGCAATGCCTGGCCTGGGTAAACCCTTCGTGGCAATCGCACTGTTCTTCTTCTCATTCACAACAATTCTGGCGTACTACTACATTGCAGAAACCAATGTTGCGTACATCCACCGTACCATTCATGTACCTGGCCTGATGTTTGTACTTAAGCTGTTCTTGCTGGCATCTGTATTCTACGGTGCAGTGAAGACAGCCGATCTGGCATGGGCGCTGGGTGATGTTGGTGTTGGCTTGATGGCGTGGTTGAACATCATCGGTATTCTGATCATCTTCTTCATGGCGAAACCAGCGCTGAAAGCGTTGAAAGACTATGAAATGCAGAAGAAAGCCGGCGTGAAAGAGTACGTATTTGATCCAGTGAAACTCGGCATCAAAGGTGCTGATTACTGGGAAGAGCGTATGAAGCGTAAGGGCCAGAAAGCGCCAGACCTGGGTGAAGATTCATCCGCGACAGGTACAGCGAAATCAACCTTATAATGTGAATTGACAGACATTCACTAACTATCAAAGGCCAGCATTTGCTGGCCTTTGTTTTGTATGTTTTACATGGCTGAATATAATTACGTTTCAGTTGGTTATGTTCATTATTGTGTTATGTTGCATAGCGAAGGGAACTCAGAGTGATATAAGGAGACCAGTTAAGATGCAATTAGAGACCCAGACATTACTGATGGAGCCCATCGCTGAAACGGACTGGCCGCTTTTTAAGGCGCTTCATACGATACCGGCCGTAATCGAAAAGTGTTTTGATGCGCCATCTGACGACGAATTAGAGAAAAAATTTCATGCGCGTCTTCAGGCGTGGACACCTGAAAGCGGAGCATGGTTAACCCTGGTTATCAAAGAAAAATCATCAGGTGACAAAGTCGGCATCACTGGTTTTTTTGTTGATCAAGGTATTGCGGAAATGGGTTATCTGCTGATGCCTGAATTTTACGGCAAAGGCTATGGCACAGAATCCCTGCATGCAGTGATTCACTGGGCGGAAGAAAAATTAGGACTTAACTTGTTCAGAGCTGTGGTAACAGAAGGTAATGTCGCTTCAGAACGAGTGCTGGAAAAGTGTGGTTTCAGGTTACAGAATAAAATTCCCGAAGCGTATGAAATTGGCGGTGAGCTGTACGCGGATCATGTTTATCAGCGAGCGTCATAGGTTTTGTCTCAGAAAACCTGGTTAATGAAAGGAAAGCCGCCAGACAATGAGCCTGGCGGCAATGAAGGGATTACACAGTAAACTGCTTCATCAGTTCATTTTGTTCGCGTACGTTCTTTATCTGGGTTTCCATTGCCACACTGGTTTCATTGGCGGTTTCAGCAACCTGAACCGACAAGTCCTTTATATTGATGGTATTGCCATTGATATCCTCAGCAACCAGGCTCTGTTCCTCTGCTGCTGAAGCTATCTGTATGTTCATATCGTTGATCTGCTGAATGGCTTCACGGATACGAGACAGTGCTTCGTCGGCTTCCTGCGCGGTAGCGACGGTTTCGCTGGCCGTGTTTTTACTCAGCGCCATGGTGCTGGTGGCTGAGCTGGCACCTGCCTGAAGTTGCTCAATCATCTGACGTATTTCTGTCGTCGATTGCTGAGTACGTTGTGCCAGCGTCCGGACTTCATCGGCGACGACCGCAAAACCCCGGCCGGAATCGCCAGCTCTTGCAGCTTCAATGGCAGCATTCAGTGCCAGCAGGTTCGTCTGGTCGGCAATGTCATTGATCACCTGAAGAATGCGCTCAATGTTGCCTGTGGCAGACTCCAGTTCTTTGACGACATCGACTGCCTGATCAATTTGATCAGACAAATCATGAATCGACACAGATGTCCGGGAAACGATATTACCGCCTTCCTGTGCAGCCAGCTCTGCCGCTGATGCTGCAGACGCAGCACTGTGTGCATTGTCTGCCACGTTAGCCGATGTTGATGCCATTTCATTCATGGCTGTTGCCAGCAGTTCAAGCTGTTGCAGCTGGCTGTTCATGGCCTCGGATGAACGATTCGCTCCCTGAGCCGTCAGCTCAGTGCCTTGCATAATGTCGTTGCTCAGCGCTTGCGAGCGTATGATCTGTTGCTGCATACGTTCAGTGAATTTATTAAAACTTTGCGCCAGAGACGCAAATTCTGGCTCGGTATTGGTGCTCAGACGCTGGGTCAGATCGGCTTGTCCGGTGGCAATGTTTTTCATGGCCTGATTGATGACATCCAAAGGACGCATCAGGCGTTTGACCATTAAAAAGACGGCGATGAAGCCGACAATGATGAACAGCAGAGAATAAATAATGGCGTTGTTTTTAATTTGATCAACAGCGGCAAACGCCACATCATTTTTCAGGACCGCACCAATATACAGTGTCTGTCCTTGTACTTTATGGAAGCTGATATTGACGGATTCATTATCGAGCACCGTATCTAACGGCTGCTCTGAGATTTGTATACCGGGATAAGCTTTCGACAGCAGCTTACCGTTAACGTCTTTGTCAGGGTGCGCGATGATGACATCATTATCTGAGACCAAAAAGAGATAACCGGCATTGAACAAAGAAGCCTGGTTAATCAGATTAGCAATTTTACTCATGCTGACGTCAAAGAAGATCGCACCTGTAAACTGGCCGTTGTCTTTAACCGGCGCTGCGAAAGAGACCAGAATTTCGTTTGTGACCGAATCCCGGTATGGCGATGTAATAATCATATGTCCGGCTTCTTTTGCCTGGGTATACCAAGGGCGAGCACGGGGATCCCAGCCTGGTGCAGGCTTCCAGGACGGATCGCTGATGATGAAAGAGCCGTCTTTTTCGAACCCGATGCCGGTTAGCTCAAAGGTGTTTTTGAGCACAGGCTGGCTGATAATCTGGCGAATGCTATCAGGAGATAAATTTTGCTCGACGATCCCAGCGGTGATATTGGCTAATTTCGTCCGGCTGGCTATCTCTGTGACTAAGGTTTGATTCACGCCGGAAACGATTTCATCAATGCTGTTGTTTACCAGCTTATGCACATCACCCCTGGTGTGAACGTACTGGATGCCGGAAAGCAGAACTAAAGCGGCGAACAGTATTGCCGACGAAGTGGCAACGATTTTGTGGCTAAACTTCATGGAGTCCCTCAACTACTGTAATTGCTATTATTGTTCCTCCATTGTCGGTGCAGGCTTAAAAAGTCTTAACAGCAAAAATATGTAATTGTGATGAGTGATAAATATTAGGAATGATTTTGTGAGGAATAATACATTCCTGTTCCGAATATTAAACCAGGACTCAATGAAAAAGGGCAGCAATACGCTGCCCTGATATTCCATTAAGGGAATATTAGTCGATCAGGCCATACTCATTGCGTAGCACAGTAATGATTTCTTCTTTCGGATTACCGCTGAGCTCAATTTTCTTACCTGTGACTTTCTCTGCAATGCCGGTGTAAATGCGGGAAACCTGCATCAGTACATCTTCAGGCAGTGCATTGTCACGGGCCAGTGCTTCACGCTCATCCATGCGTTCTTTGTTCAGGAGAATGTCCGGGTCAGGGAAGTGGTTCAGCAGCAACTGACGGAAATCTTCTTTAGAGTTTTCGACAATCTTGCCTTCGCGGTATGACGGGCCATCCCAGATGCGGGATGAATCCGGTGTGCCGACTTCATCCATGTAGATCATCTTTTCCTGACCTTGTGCATCGGTGACATAACCGAACTCAAATTTCGTATCGACAAACATCTGGTCAAGTTGCGCCAGCGCGTCGCTGATAACGCCAAACCCTTCTTTCAGCAGCACTTCGTAGTGAGCAACATCTTCAGGCTGGCTGAAATTGAACGCCTGATAATTGTTGAGCAAGTCGTTGCGCGTCACATTCACGTCATCGACAGCAGGCACGCCCGGAATGTCGTGCAGAATTCCTTTGGTGGAAGGGGTAATCAGAACCTCTGGCAGTTTCTGATCTTTGGTCAGGCCATCAGGAACCTGGATGCCGCAAAATTCGCGGTCGCCATTTGCATAGGCACGCCACATGGATCCAGTGATGTACTGGCGGCAGATGGCTTCTACTTTGATGGGGCGGGCTTTCTGAACTATCCAGACAAATGGGTGAGGGATATCCAGAATATGGCTGTCTGCCAGGCCTTTCTCGCGGAACAGGCGGAACCAGTGATTGGAGATCGCATTCAGTGCCGCGCCTTTACCCGGTACACCTTTCAGGCCACCTTCACCATGCCAGATGCAGTCGAACGCAGAAATACGATCGCTGATAACCATGATTGCCAAAGGCGCATCCGGGCGAACATTGTAGCCTTTCTCTTTAATCAGCCGGCGGCTGTCAGCCTCAGTCAGCCAGTATACGGAGCGGACTTTACCGCTGTGAACCGGCTGGTCGGTACGGATTGGGAGATCATCATTTACAGCAAGAACTTGATCAGCAAGGCTCATGGTGAAGTTCCTATTTCAAGAGTCAATTCGATGAGAATCGCTGTTTGGGGTGTCGCCCAATCAGCGCATATCCTGTTGGCGAGGCAGATGATAGCAGAAGTGTTTTCGCCTTTCAGCAAAAAAGCAAACGTTTGCCTTGATGTTTCTCTGAGTGGCGCTAAATGCAACAGTACCGCCATTTCGCCTGAATTTTCAGCGGTAATCGCAAAAGGCTGACAGGTGTTAGTGCGACGGGCGGAACTGTGGCAAAATCACTGTCCTTTCAGACCAACAGGTAAAAACGGTACATGATGCATTTTACATCCGAGCAGCAGGGTTTTATTCAGCATCGCGAGGGAAATGCCTTATGTATTGCCGGTGCGGGGACGGGTAAAACGACGACCCTTGTCGGCCTGATTCAGGCTCAGCTCGACATGCGACCGGCCAGCGAGATGCTGGTATTGATGTTTAACAGCGATATACGCCGCGATTTTCAGCAGAAACTCAACCAATCAGGCATCACCCAGTCTGTACCTGTTCATACCTTCCACAGCTTCTGTCTGCGGGTGTTGAATCAGTCGGGTTACCTGACTGAAAGCGGATACCGTGTTGATTTCAACCCTGGCGAAAACGACAAAAGTCTGGCTAAACAAGTGCTGCGACAAATGGCGGGGAAAGAGACGACTTACAGTAAACAGCAGCATTTGAAAGAGCCGAAAACCCTTGAACTGTTGCTCAGTTTTGTCGGTTTGGTGAAAGCGCATATGTTGCCGCCTCATGAAGTGTTTGCCATGGCGGGCATCAACAATGACTATCGCTTTATTCTGGATGCCTACACAGCCTTTGAACACTTGCGGCAGGCGCAGAAGTTACTGTTTTTTGATGACTGGCTGGTGACTGTCGTGTCACTGTTTGAACAAAATGCCTCACTGCGTGCGCACTGTCAGCAACAGTGTCGATTACTGGTGGTTGATGAATTTCAGGATATCAACAATGCGCAATACCGTTTATTGAAGCAGTTGCTTGGGCCTGACTGTCAGCTAATTGCCGTGGGCGATGTGGATCAGTGCATTTACACCTGGCGGGGCAGTGCGCCGCAGTTCATGCTGAATTTTGAACGTGACTTTGCCCCCGCGCAGGTCTATTCGCTGTCACAGACTTTTCGTTTCGGCCATAGTCTGGCGCTGGCCGCCAGCCATCTGATTGCGCATAACCAGGCTCGCTTTTCAGATTTCCTGACCGTGCCTGCAGACAATATCCCTGATACTCAGGTTAACCTGATAGGCTCTCCCCGACAGGTGGGGGAAATTGTGAGTGCGGTACAGGCGTATATTGAACAGGGTGGTCAGCCGAACGATATCGCCATTCTGGTCAGGCGCTGGTCTCAGACCCTGCTGTTTGAATTGGCGTTTCTCAGCAAACAGATTCCGTACCACATGCCCGTACCTTCAGTGCTGGCAAACAGCCGTGAAGTGCGTTTACTGATGGAGGTCATGACCCTGGCCATTGGGCGATTTGCCCAGTTAAATGATCAGGACAGATCCGTACTGCTGTTCAGCCTGCTGTCATTTCCCCATTGTTACGTACCCAATAAAGCGCTCAGGCCTTTATGTGATCAGCTGGTGAAAATACCGGATAGCCACTGGGTTGGTTTTGCTGAGCGACATGCCCAGGTGAACCCCAATCTGAAACTGGATAACCTGATTGAACGGCTTGAGCTTTTTACCCGGTTACAGCGCAAGGGCGGGCAGAAAGCATTTGATGTGTTTGAGCAGTATCGGCGGGAAAGCGGTCTGGACAGCTGGATATGGAAAACCGAAGCCACAGCCAGTGAGATAGAAGAAGCGATAGACAGGCTGGATGCGGTATCGACCGTGCTGGAGTCGATGGATCAACGCTGCGAAAAAGCCTTACAGTATTTTGAGTTCTACACTGCGCAATCCCGCGATACCGGTCAGGGACAGGCAGATCAGAAGCCGCGTTCGGCCAGCGTGCAAGTCACCACTATATTCCGGGCAAAAGGGTGCGAATATCAGCGTGTATTCCTGCCGTTCTGGGATAAAGATGCCTTTCCGTATCGTAATCCGGCAGCTACAGACATGAAAACCGATAAGGAAGAAGAGCGGCGGTTGGCTTATGTCGCTTTAACGCGGGCGAAAGCGTTTTCGGCTGTGTATTACACCGATTCGGAAAAGAAAGGCAAACGTAATGCCAGTACCTTCGTTCGGGAAGCTGCCATTGAGCAGGCCAAAGCCATTGGGCCTGCCCTGTATCAGAACGGGCCACTCCCCGCTGCACCATCCCCGGTGACGGAAAGGTATTATGAACGTGTCGGCCGGGCCGCGGATGCAGCGCAAAGCGCGGGCAGTCGCACGCCACACAAAACGATATCCAGGGCAAATAACCCTAGCCTTAACCATGCCAAGGCCAGTCAGGCCAATCATGTCAGCTCTGCTGCTTACAGCTACCTGTGGGCCATTGAGCAGCCTTTGCCTGATAACGCCGAGAAGGTGATTCGTTCCTTGATCCGAACCAAAAATGCCCGTTACCTTGATGCAGAAATTACCCGCTTGTTACGTGATCTGGAAATGGCAGAGGACAGTAAAAAACCTGTGCTGGTTAAACGTTTGATTGCGGTGTCCCACGCGCGTCGGCAGGTGCTCAGATGAAGGCGTATTTACTGCAATACATCTAATTTCTTTTCTAATTGGTTCAGCATTAATGTCGCATCCGGCTTATCAGCATTCAATCCGGTGATCAGTGTCATAAAGTAGCAATCCATCATTACGGCAGCTCGGTGTTGATCGTAACTCGCTTCATGTGAAAACAAGCGCTGGCGGAAGGCTTCCAGCTGCTTTTCAAACTCTTCCTGTTGCCAAATCAACACCCGAAATAACTCTTTGCTGAAATCCGCTTCCAGACAATAAAACGCGTAAAGGTAACCGGCAAAGTGCATGAGTTTCTCTTTGGGGCAGCTCTCGGGGCAATCAGAATTTGCTTCCGTTAAGACATGATCAATTTGCTGACTAAAACCGGCTTTCAGTAAATCCAGTTTTGTCGGAAAGTGGCTAAATACCGTTCCGGCCGCTACCTCAGCGTGTTCAGCAATATGCCGTGTCGTTGTGTCTTGATAACCGTTCTCGCGAAATAATTGCCAGGCGGCTTCCTGAATTCGTCGTTTCGTTTGTTCTCTTTTCATCATTTCTTGCTGCTTTGCTGATAGCCCGTTGCGGATGAGCAGCCATCATACCGTAATTGGTAAGCGGACTTCATCTTGAATGTTGAAAATTGAGCGCGCTCAACTTAATATAAATGAGCGCGCTCAATTTTATGAAATGGAAAGATGGAGAAGTCGAATCATGAATAATTTACTTTTAATGAAAAGAGTAGTACTTCAGGTGTTGCGCTATGGGGTGTATTTGCCGTATCTGTTGTTTTACAGTTTTGTTCTCGGGCCGATTGTGGGCGGTATATTGATGATTGGGGGAGTGGCTGTGCTGTCATTGATCCTTGGCCCGAAGACGAGCTGGCTGGCATTGAAAAAGGCGTACCGAGAAGAGGAAGTAAGGGGATTGAGCACGCATTAAAACGCGAAAGCGATGTTGTGAGCAGTCTTAAGACTGGGCGTTTAGGTTACACACACTATTTTGCGTTTATGAATCTTTCCTGAACGGTCGCCATTTTATAGCGTCCAATGCAAAAGGAAGGGCTGACAATGCGATTTCAGTGGTTGCTGATCATACCGTTTTTCTGTTTGCTCACGGCCTGTTCTTCATCTCAGGTACATTGGCGGGATATTTCGCCAAATGCCGTGCAAGCAAACGCCGCCGAGGAGCCTCTGTCATTGTGCAGAGAGCTTTACAAGGATGAGGCCCAGATTTATCAGTGCGAAGTAGAGATGTCGGCACTGTTACGGGCAAGGCAGCAGTGCGAAAAAGATACCGATCCCCGCTACTGTGTGCTGATGGCGGAATACACCTGGCGTCATTACAAAGATCATGTGCTGGAGGATTCCCCGGATATCAAGCAGGCGGGAACTTATCCTGTGATGTGCGGGTACAAAGAAAATCGGATAGCGCCGTGCTCTCTGACAAAATAATGTTTAATACTCAGCATCATACAGTCGTCTCTTTATACTGATACATCAATCTGCCCAGTAACAGAAAGATGTTGAACGGTATAAGAATGGGTTACCAAACCCTATAAGTTGTGATGCTTGGCTGCCTTTGGCAGCCTTTTTTTTTATGTCTGCTATACGCGGTTATAGTTGATGAAATGTGATGCCATTGATATGTTTTCATGTTCATATGATTGTTAGGCGGATGTTTGATCCGCACGAAATGATGAACGGGGAGCAATGGATGTCGTTAGCATTATTACTGGCTGAATTAGAGGCGTTAGGTGAACAAAATGACGCAACTGAATCAGACCGATCGAAAAAACTGCTGAATATTACCCGGGACACAGGTGAGTTCCTTTCTGTCATGGTGAAGGCGACACGTGCTGAAAAGGTACTGGAAATTGGCACGTCCAATGGTTACTCAACCCTGTGGCTGGCTTCGTCACTGCCCGCTGCAGGCAAAGTGGTAACTGTTGAAAAACAGACAGATAAAATCACAATGGCGACTGAAAACTTCGTACGGGCCGGATTACAGGATCGTATCGAACAGGTTCAGGAAGATGCCCGCGAATTCATACAAAGCACAGATCTGAGCTTTGATTTTATTTTTCTCGACGCCGATCGTTCAGCTTACATGGATTATATTGACTTGCTCCTAAGTAAACTCTCAACGGGTGGGGTATTAGTGTGTGACAATGCAATTTCACATCGTCATGAACTCGAAGCCTTCACCGACTATCTGTGCCGCCAGGAAGGGTTAACGACCTGTCTGCTGCCCGTCGGCAAAGGTGAGTTTGTCGTGTATAAAGCATGAACGCGAAGCTCGAAGAAGGAACGGGGAAATGAAATCAAGGGACATGGTTCTTGCGCTGCTGGTTGTCGTTATTTGGGGTGTCAACTTTTCTGTCATTAAGATAGGGCTGGAAACACTGCCGCCGATATTATTTTCTGCATTACGATTTGCTGTGGTGGCTGTCCCGGCTGTGTTTTTCATCCCCTTCCCGAAAACGTCCGTATGGAACGTGCTGGGTGTCGGCGTATTTCTGGGTGTGCTGAAATTTGGCTTACTGTTTATCGCCATGAAAGCGGATGCTTCAGCCGGCTTATCATCCCTGATATTGCAAGCTCAGGTGTTTTTCACTATTGGTTTGAGTGTCTTACTGTATAAAGAAATGGTCAGTCGGTATCAGGCACTCGGCATCCTGGTTGCCGTGGCAGGTTTTGGGCTGTTTTTTCTCGAAGCCGACGGCAACATTACTGCCATGGGCCTGGTGATGATTCTGGCGGCCGCTTTTTGCTGGGCAATTGCCAACACCATTATGAAGCGGATGCAAGGGGTTAATTTGCTTCACTTTATGGTATGGGTCAGTCTGGTTCCTCCGCTGCCTTTGCTGCTAATCTCGTACTTCACAGAAACGGCACAGCCACTGGACGTCCTGCTCGCTGCCACTTCGGACACATGGCTGGCACTGCTTTACGTGAGCTATATTTCAACGTTGCTGGCTTTTGCATTATGGGGGCATTTACTGAAAAGCTATCCCGCAGCCACAGTGACGCCTTTTGCTTTGCTTATTCCCGTCGTCGGGATGTTCACATCCACACTGGTACTGAACGAGCGCATGACTGAAACAGAAATGGCAGGCGCAGGACTGATTTTTCTCGGTTTGACATGCTGTATTTTAGGGGGGCGACTGATGCAGGCAAAAATTCGTGCTGCCCGGCAGCAGGCATAAAACCCAATGGCAACGAACAAATGTTAATAATACTTGCTCTCCATATATGAATGACAACGGCCCTGCGGGGCCGTTTTTCTTGCGAGATGCACTCCATAAGTTTCTATGGCAGAACGCTTTGATTGAAAAACATGATATAGAAAGCTCATCTTGAATGAAATCAAAGGCATATGCGTTCATGAAATGGGTCAGTCTATTGTTATACGTTTGTATATTAACCGGTTGTTCAAGTATCGCGTCGAGAGTTGGCTCGGGTTACCAGGTCGGGCAGCCTTACGGTGGCCTTGATTATGCTGTAGACAATGCAGACTGTAATGTTTATGCGCTTCTGGCATTCCCACCTATCATTATTGTCACTATTCCACTTTCTGTTGCAGATATAGTAACGTCGGCTGCTTTAGATACCGCTTTATTGCCGTTCGATCTCATCCTGGAAGATAATGGCAATAATAAAACCAGTTTCTGTCGGATGTCCTGGCGATGAGAGCACGCGATCTGGGTATTTGGCACGTATCCGGCCCGATGCATCGGCAGGCAGGTGTTCAATACTGTTCAGGCAATAAATCCACAAGGAGAAATTGTCAGCCGATATAGGAAGATGTATTCTTTCCAGCCCTGTAAGCAGATATCAGTGCCGGTTAGCCGGGTAAGGTCCGTTGTTTGGTGTCGCCGGGATGGAGATACACTACATCAGGCTGGCAGTACAACATAATTGATTAAACTGGAGCTGGATTTGGACCGAGTTCGTCGTTCCAGAGCGCGCGCTGTGCTTGGGTTGGGATAAATTTTGAAGAGTTACCGTGATCATGACGTGATTTTTTCGCAATATCAGGGTGATAACTCGCCATATTGAGTTCGATTGGATACTCTTAAGGTATAAGGCCTTGCGGCATCATGCCGTAAGCCAACGGAATTATAATAAGAAACTGAACAATGGTTCCTTGAGTGCGGGGCTTCACAGCCCCGATTTTTTTCGCTTCAGATTACTTCATCTTTACCTTCTCTGACGTCAAACACATCAGCCTGATTCCTCAAATCATTTAAATATTTCACCCTGCATCACAGAGGCAAAGCCGCGCTTTTCCGTAAACGGCCATCGACGCGATTGTCTTTACCATCTATTGTTTTTGCGTGTCTGTTTACGTTATACCATTGCATGACAGCCAGAGGTTTTCATCGTAAATTCAGTCAATAACAGGAAAGGGAACACAGACATGCTGATACGTGAAATGGATGCCGCCGATTTCGAACAGTTCTGGCCAGCGTTCAGATGCATTATTCAGGCGCAGGAAACCTACGCCTTTGAGCCGGAGATGAGCCGAGAACAAGCTTTTACCTTGTGGGGCGAGTTGCCGCTGAAGACATTTGTATGCGTGCAAGACGGCACAGTGCTGGGCTCTTATTATCTCAAAGCCAATGCAATGGGGCCGGGAAACCATGTTTGTAATTGCGGCTATATGGTAACGCCGGCAGCGCGGGGCAAAGGCGTAGCACGTGCCATGTGCGAGCATTCACAACAAGTGGCGCTTGAGCAAGGGTTCAGTGCGATGCAGTTTAACTCAGTGGTATCGACCAATGACGTTGCCGTGAAACTCTGGCAGAAGCTGGGTTTTGAGATAATCGGCACCTTACCGGACGCCTACCGGCACAAAAATAAAGGCTTGGTCGATTGCTACGTGATGTACAAACAGCTTACTTAACTATTGATCACAGAGCATGATGACAGGGCAGGGAGGGAATATGTCAGGAATTATGGATTTAAAACGGCTTCTGCAAACCATGTCGCCGTTAACGCGGGAAGAAGATTATGTATTTTGTACGGTCAACGGGGATATTACCGAGTATCTGCAGTATGCCCCCCTGGCCACATTTCAGGAGCAGGAAGGCTTAACGTTGGTGGTCACGGCGCAGGCGGCTGAAAAGGCAGCCATGAAGTATGAATCGACCTTTCGCTGTATCACACTGACGGTACATTCCAGCCTCGAAGCCGTGGGGCTGACGGCAGCGGTGTCAACCGCGTTGGCAAAGCATGGCATCAGTGCCAATGTGATTGCCGCGTTTTATCACGATCATGTCTTTGTACCGGCGGACAAAGCGGACCTGGCTTTGCAGGTGCTGACTGATCTGACAAATCAATAAGAAGGATGACCATGGAAACGCTTTCCGGAGGCAGAAGTACAGGGATTTACCGCCAGGGTGAAACGGTTGTCAGGCCAATACAGGAGTGGTCTGCGACGGTTCACCGCTTGTTACGTTATCTGCACCAACAGGGGTTTCATGCCTGTCCTGAAGTGATTGGGATGGATACGGGATCTGAGGTGCTGAGTTTTGTCGAAGGCGATACGTACAATTATCCGCTTGAAGGGGCGATAGCCTCAGAAGAGGCATTGATCAGCGCAGCCAGATTGCTGCGGCAATTGCATGATGTCTCGCAGGGTTTCCTGAATAATGTGAATCTGGCGGAGACGGTTTGGATGTTGCCAGCCAGAGAGCCGGCCGAAGTCATCTGTCATGGTGATTTCACCCCTTACAACGTGGCCCTGAGCGGAAATGAAGTCGTGGGCGTGTTTGATTTCGATACTGCCCATCCGGCCCCCCGATTATGGGATATTGCGTATTCTGTCTATTGCTGGTCGCCTTTCAAAACCGATCCCATTGATAAGATGGGTACGCTCAACACACAAATAGCCCGCGCCAGATTATTCTGTGACAGTTACTGCGTCTCCAATTCAGACAGACAGAAATTGGTGACTGAGATGATCACACGCTTGCAAAGCTTAGTGACTTTCATGCTGGCACAGGCTGACACTGGCGACGAGCAGTTCGCACAGCACATTGCAGCGGGTTATCTGGCGGATATTGACTATTTATCTTTAAATGAGAATAAAATCATTGAAGGTATTTGTTGAAGAATTATCTGAGTATCGCAATGAAAGCCTCAGCGCATTATACGATGGCGAGGCTTTGCAGGTTATTTATTATTGTGCAACTAAGGTAAAGTCGAATTTTGTACTGTCAACGCGTGTTATTTTTAAATTGGGAGGGAAGGTTTCTCCTGGTGTAACCACATCTATAATGCCGTGAGTAGTGTTGTAATGGAAATACATGGAGCCATTGGCTATATATTCACCTGTAGCTATATTTCTAATGTAAATAGCACAGGTAATTAACTCGCTATTCTCTGTTACCGGTAAATATGTATATGTTTCCTCACCAGACCAAAACTCCGCATCACCAATATTGTGCGCGTTGAATGTCATTAAAAATTGGCGAGGCTCACCACCGGTTTCATCAATCAAACGCATACTGACGGCAAAGTGTGTGTCAATATTAACAATCTGAAACTTAGAAAGACCATGCATTTCTTCAATACTGGCGTAGTCCCCATGGGTATAGCTTTTAAAGATGCCTGAACCATCAGTGTGTTGATAACAATGAACTTTTACGGGGTTAATCACTTTCAACGATAAGTATTTGTCGTTATAGTCATCACCAAAGTGAAAAGTGATATCATCGCCCAGTTGGTAGTAGTCCGGTGATCCGCCGAAGTTTTTTTCACGATAAAACGCCACGTCTGTTGTTTTTACCATTTTTCTACCCTTTTCTGTTAGAAGTAAAGACTGCTGATTCACTAGCAAATTAACCATAGACGCTCAGTGTTATTGTGAAAACCATAAATAAAGCAGTTTGTTTTTTTGATAATGTCTAAATTGTGATTTTGAATCCGTTTTAAAGCGGTCAGTTTGAAGAATATGGTTTGTTGTCAATAATAAAGAAAAGTGAAAGGTATGGACAATGAATGACTCTCACATTCAGCAAGGCTGGCATGCGTCC